>RFQL01000008.1 GCA_009924985.1 Burkholderiaceae bacterium
GAAACAATTAAACCATCCGAGCGTTGGTTATACATAAATGATTGATTGACATGGACTTTAAGCTCAACCATCCCCGATAGACCAGAACGGTTGACAACGACATCGTTTAGGGCTAGACCACGATGGATTTCTTTACCATGGCGTGACACGCTCGCCTCCAGAAGAGAGCGTGAGTCAATCTCATAGTGCCCTTGAATAATCGCAGGAAGGACCGTTTTAGCGTCCTCAAAGGGGATATCGGTCATATAGCCAAGACGCCCCATATTGATGCCCAGTAGTGGAACCCCGCTACCGGCAATTTGGCGCCCAATCCCCAGCATGGTTCCATCGCCTCCCAAAATGACCGCCAAATCGGTGGAATCTCTAAAGTCAGTGAGGGGCAGGGTTTTGCTCCCTTTGATCTGCAAATGAGCTGCTGTTTCAGACTCAATACTGAGCTCGCAGCCTTGTTGGATAAGGGTGTGCGCTAATTCTTGGAGATGCTCGCTAATACCATCTGCCTGGTGCTTACCAACTAGAGTAACGCGCCGAAATTTCTTCTGCAGAGGATTGCTTGATGGGCTTAACATACAACGATTAAACCATAGGCATAAAATTACTCCAATCATGGATGATCGCTCCAAACTTTTATTAAAAACCCTCATCGAGAGATACATCGAGGAGGGTCAGCCAGTAGGTTCTAGAACCTTATCTCGGTTTTCAGGTCTTGATTTATCTGCCGCCACCATTCGTAACGTCATGGCTGACCTCGAAGAGATGGGTTTTGTGACTAGCCCCCATACGTCTGCTGGTCGCATACCTACTCCCCGTGGCTATCGGCTATTTGTCGACACAATGTTGACTATTCGGCCTTTAGAGGAATTGGCATCTAGAGAAGTTGAGCGTTCTTTGTATCCAGACTCGCCTCAGAAGGTCATTAACTCAGCAGCACAGCTTTTATCTAGCCTTACTCACTTTGCCGGAGTGGTGATGACACCAAAGCGCTCACAGATTTTTAAACACATCGAGTTCTTGCGTTTGGGCGAAGGAAAAATCTTACTAATCTTGGTTACTCCTCAAGGGGATGTGCAAAATCGTATCTTGCCAACCACCCAAGATTACAGCCCGAGTCAATTGGTTGAGGCAAGCAACTACATCAATGCGCATTTTTCTGGGAAGAGTTTTTCAGATGTCAGCGCTCGCTTACGTGCTGAACTTGATCATTTGCGAGGGGATATTGCGGGTTTAATGACCTTGGCACTTGAGAATGGAGCGACAGATACCAAATTAACGCATCCTGATATGGTGATATCTGGAGAGCGCCATTTATTGGATGTTGGGGAGCTAAGTTCTAACTTAACCAAATTACGCAAGATGTTTGACATGCTTGAGCAGAAATCGGTTCTGATGCAATTACTCGATATATCTAGTCACGCCGATGGAATTCAAATATTCATTGGGGGTGAGAGTGAGCTCTTGCCCTATGAAGATTTAGCAGTCATCAGCGCACCGTACAGCGTGGATGGCAAAATAGTGGGCACCTTAGGGGTGATCGGGCCAACTCGGATGGCGTATGATCGCGTGATTCCAATAGTGGACATTACCTCAAAGCTTTTGAGTGGCGCACTAAGTACCCCTTAATTTTGATTTTGGATTTCATTTGAACCCCAGCCCTCACCTTCGTTCTTCTCGCACGGGTATTTTGGTCATCAATCTTGGTACACCAGAGGCACCGACACGTCTTGCGGTGCGAACCTATCTCAAACAATTCTTGTCAGACCCGCGGGTTGTTGAAATCCCACGTTTAGTTTGGTGGTTTATTTTGCACGGAATCATTTTGCCTATTCGTAGCGGTGCATCGGCTAAAAAATATGCCTCGATTTGGTTACAGGAAGGATCCCCTCTATTGATTTATTCCAAGGCCCAAGCGAACGGCTTACAAGCGCGCTTTAGTAAGACCAACGCTAGCGTGATTGTTGATCTAGGAATGCGCTATGGCAAGCCATCGATTCCAGAGGTACTTGAGAGGTTTAGGCAAGAAAACGTTCAGCGACTTCTAGTTTTGCCTCTTTATCCACAATATTCTGCGACGACCAGTGCCTCAAGTTTTGATGAAGTATTTGATGTTTTAAAAGGGTGGCGCAACCAACCCGAGCTGCGTTTAGTTAAGCACTATCATGACCACCCTCGCTATATTGATGCCTTGCGGCAAAACATTGAGGCCTATTGGATCCAAAATGGCAGACCCGATTTTGCTAAGGGCGCAAAGTTAGTGATGTCTTTCCATGGTTTACCAAAACGAAATTTGATGCAGGGCGATCCTTACCATTGCGAGTGTTTAAAAACAGGTCGTCTACTTGGCGAGGCATTGGGTTTGGAGCCCAATGACTACCGGATCACTTTTCAATCGCGTTTTGGTCGGGCTGAGTGGCTAAAGCCGTACACTGCTCTGATGCTCGAGGACTTGGGTAAGGATATTTGCCCGCATATTGATATTGTGTGCCCAGGGTTCCCAGCAGATTGTTTGGAAACTCTTGAAGAGATTGCGATGGAGGGACAGGAGATCTTTCATGAGCATGGCGGAGCCGATTATCGATATATCCCATGCCTTAACGATGACCCAGTTTTTATCTCCGCTTTGGAAGAGGTTGCAAAAGAGCATATGCATGGATGGCCAACCATTCCTGACTCAGAGGCAGAATTAGCGTTACGAGAGCGTCGGGCTAATGAGGTCTCTGCAAAGATTGCCACGGGTAAGCAAGCCCCTTGAAATTAGGGCTAATGCCCCAATGTATGGTTTAGTCGATAAGGTACCGTTATGAATGAAAATAAATCTGAGCAAGAACTGCAGACAGAAAATTTAGCTAATCAAGAGACTTCTGCAGTTGAAGGTGGCGAACTCTATCTAAGCATTGAGGAACAACTGGCGCAGGCTACTCAAAAACTGACTGAGATGCAAGATAGTTTTCTGCGAGCCAAGGCCGAGGGCGAGAACATCCGGCGGCGCGCAATGGAAGACATTGCAAAAGCACACAAATTTGCGATCGAAGGCTTTGCAGAGCACCTAATTCCGGTTAGTGACAGTTTGTATGCGGCACTTGCTACCGAAGCGGGTGATGCTAAGGCGTTCAAAGAGGGGCTTGAAATTACGCTCAAACAATTAATTTCTGCCTTTGAGAAAGGGCGCTTAATCGAGATTAATCCAGCTCCCGGGGCTAAATTTGATCCCCACCAACATCAAGCTATTTCCATGGTTCCCTCGGAGCAGGATACGAATACTGTGGTGTCAGTTCTCCAAAGAGGTTTTTTGATTGCCGATCGGGTCTTACGTCCAGCCTTAGTTACGGTTAGCCAGGCAAAATAATTAGAGAATTAAGTAAATTCAAGTGCTTAGGCCCCTTGAATTCCATGAATTAGTCCCCATCTGTAGGAAATCGAAAGCACTTATTCATTTATTTTGGAGCCATTATGGGAAAGATTATTGGAATTGACTTAGGAACAACGAACTCCTGCGTCTCCGTTATTGAAAACAACGCACCGAAGGTGATTGAAAACGCAGAGGGTACTAGAACAACACCCTCCATCATTGCTTATATGGAAGATGGCGAGGTATTAGTGGGCGCGCCTGCCAAGCGTCAGTCGGTTACTAATCCTAAAAATACGGTGTATGCAGTCAAGCGTTTAATTGGGCGGAAGTTTACTGATGCTGAGGTCCAAAAGGACATTGGTTTGATGCCTTACAGCATTATTGCGGCTGAGAATGGCGATGCTTGGGTGTCGGTGCGCGATAAGAAAATAGCGCCCCAGCAGGTTTCTGCCGAAGTGTTGCGTAAGATGAAAAAGACTGCTGAGGATTATCTTGGCGAAGAGGTTACCGAAGCGGTCATTACGGTACCCGCTTATTTCAATGACAGTCAGCGTCAAGCCACCAAAGATGCCGGACGAATTGCAGGCTTAGACGTCAAGCGAATCATTAACGAACCTACTGCTGCGGCTTTAGCGTTTGGACTAGATAAGCAAGATAAAGTAGATCGTAAAATCGCCGTATATGACCTCGGTGGCGGCACCTTTGACGTTTCTATTATTGAAATCGCGAATGTGGATGGCGAGAAACAATTTGAGGTGTTGTCTACTAACGGCGATACCTTTTTGGGTGGAGAGGACTTTGACCAGCGCATTATCGACTGGATCATCGCTGAGTTTAAGAAAGAGCAAGGCGTGGACCTCAGTAAAGACGTACTTGCTTTGCAGCGCCTTAAAGATGCTGCTGAGAAGGCCAAGATCGAACTCTCTTCTTCACAGCAAACCGAAATTAACCTACCGTATGTGACTGCGGATGCAAGCGGTCCTAAGCACCTCAACTTAAAACTAACCCGCTCGAAGCTGGAGTCCTTGGTTGAGGAGCTAATCACGCGTACGATGGGGCCATGCCAAGTCGCCATGAAAGATGCCGGTGTGTCTTCATCCGATATTGATGATGTCATTTTGGTAGGCGGTCAAACCCGTATGCCAAAAGTACAAGAACAAGTGAAGGCCATCTTTGGTAAAGAACCTCGTAAGGATGTCAATCCTGATGAAGCAGTTGCTGTTGGTGCTGCGATTCAGGGTTCTGTATTGGCTGGCGATCGCAAAGATGTATTACTTCTGGATGTCACGCCTTTATCTCTTGGTATTGAGACCTTGGGTGGTGTGATGACTAAGATGATTCAGAAAAATACGACGATCCCAACCAAGCACTCCCAAGTATTTTCAACGGCAGAAGACAATCAACCTGCCGTGACCATTAAGTGTTTCCAAGGGGAGCGCGAGATGGCGAGTGCCAACAAGATGCTGGGTGAATTCAATTTGGAAGGAATTCCGCCATCAGCCCGCGGTTTGCCACAAATTGAGGTGACCTTCGATATTGATGCTAATGGTATTTTGCATGTGACGGCTAAAGATAAAGCATCCGGTAAAGAAAACAAGATCACCATCAAAGCAAATTCCGGTCTTTCGGAAGAAGAGATTCAGCGGATGGTGAAAGATGCTGAAGCAAACGCTGAGGAAGATCGCAAGTTACTCGAGTTAGTCACCGCTAGAAATACGGCAGATGCTTTAGTGCACTCCACCAAGAAGGCTTTGGAAGAACACGGCAGCAGTCTGGATGGGGGCGAAAAAGGAAGCATTGATTCTGCCCTGAAAGAGCTTGAGGAGGCAATTAAAGGAACGGATAAGGCGGCCATTGAAACAAAAACTGAGGCTTTGGCCAAGGCCAGCCAAAAGCTTGGCGAGAAGGCGTTTGCAGCAGAGCAGGCTAAAGCGAATCCTGGCGGCGCTACAAAGCCTGCGGGTGAGGCAAAGGCTCATGATCCTGAAGTAGTCGACGCTGACTTTAAAGAGGTTAACGATAAAAAGTAGTCTTACGAAATAGGTCAGTTAGTACGATGAGTCGGCCCCGTGCCGACTTCTCGTTTTTATCTCTTTGGAAAAGGATGCACTGTGGCAACGGGTAAACGAGATTTTTATGAAGTACTGGGAGTTGGAAAAAATGCCAGCGAGGAGGACTTAAAAAAAGCCTACCGTAAGCTCGCCATGAAATACCATCCAGATCGCAATCCTGATAATCCAGGGGCTGAGGCGAATTTCAAAGAAGCTAAAGAGGCTTATGAGACATTGTCAGATCCTCAAAAACGTGGTGCCTATGATCAGTATGGTCACGCCGGTGTAGATCCCAGCATGGGTGGATTTGCTGGTGCCGGTGCTGGTGGTTTTGCAGATGCCTTTGGCGATATCTTTGGTGACATCTTTGGTCAAGGTAGAAGCTCTGGACCCCAAGTCTATAAGGGCGCAGATTTACGCTACAACATGGAGATCACCCTAGAGCAGGCAGCTGAGGGTTACACCACGCAAATTCGAGTGCCTAGTTGGAGTAACTGCAACGTATGCAGTGGGACGGGTGCAGAGCCTGGCTCGAAAGTAGAAGTTTGTCCTACTTGCGACGGCAATGGCCAGGTACGAATTGCTCAGGGGTTTTTCTCGATGCAGCAGACCTGTCCAAAATGCCGAGGGACTGGAAAATATATTCCGAAACCCTGCAAAAGCTGTCATGGAACCGGTAAGACCAAGGAACAAAAAACGCTTGAGATCAAAATCCCCGCTGGAATTGATGATGGGATGCGGGTTCGTTCTGTGGGTAATGGTGAGCCTGGTGTTAATGGCGGACCCGCTGGCGATTTATACGTTGAGGTTCATGTTAAAGCGCACCCGGTCTTCGAGCGAGATGGTAGTGATTTGCATGTTCAAATGCCTATTTCATTTGCGACCGCTACGCTTGGGGGAGAGATTGAGGTGCCAACCTTAGGTAGTCGGGTGGAATTAAGTATTCCTGAGGGAACTCAAACAGGGAAGACCTTCCGACTGCGTAGCAAAGGAATTAAACAATTGCGCTCATCTCTTCTTGGGGACTTGTATGTACATGTCATCCTAGAGACCCCAATCAAACTCTCAGACGAGCAGAAGTCTATCTTGAAGCAGTTTGAAGAGTCTTTAAAGACGGGCGGTAAGAAACACAGCCCACAGCAAGAGGGCTGGTTTGATCGAATGAAAAACTTTTTTAACTAAGACTTAAGACGCAAAGCTGTACTCAGATCCTGGGAACTGACCAGACTTTACATCCTTCACATAGGCCTTAATTGCAGCCTCGATCGATGAGCGATCTACCATGAAGTTTTTGACAAACTTGGGCGGTTTGCCAGGGCTAATGCCCAACATGTCCGGGAGTACTAAGACCTGCCCAGAGCAATTGGGTCCCGCACCAATCCCAATGGTTGGGATATGCAGTGACTGAGTTATCTTTTCTCCAAGCGCTGACGGAATAGCTTCAAGCACAAGCATTTGCGCGCCCGCTGCTTCACAGGCATGAGCTTGCTCCAGCATGTGGGCGGCAGCATCTTTTGACTTACCTTGCACCTTGTACCCACCCAGTAAGTGAACCGATTGCGGAAGGAGACCGAGATGCGCGCAGACAGGAACACTCCGCTCCACTAGATACTGAATCACATCAACTTGCCATGTGCCACCTTCCAGCTTAACCATATCGGCGCCAGCACGCATGAGTTCTGCGGAGGACTCGAGCGCTTGAACCGGATCACCATAGCTGGCAAAGGGAAGATCAGCAATTAAAAAAGCATGCGTATTCGCGCGCGCAACACACTCTGTGTGGTAGGCCATCTCCTCAAGAGTTACAGGGGTAGTACTGCTATGACCCTGAACAACATTCCCAAGCGAGTCACCCACCAAGATGACCTCAACGCCGCAGCGATTAAGCAAGGCACACATGGTTGAGTCATAGGCTGTTAAAACGGCAATCTTTTCGCCATCTGCATGCATGGTGAGAAGCTTGGTAATCGTAATGGACTTATTGTCTTGTAGGTAACTCATAAGACGATTCTAATCGAGACCGCTTAGGTACAGCTATTGAGAGTGACTAATGCAGTTGAAGACCACAATCGCAATTCTTGCAAGTAAGGCGTTTGATACGTTGATTAGCAATTTGGGGTAAGAAAGCCTTTAAGGGGCCGTGCTCGGGTAAGAAAAAATCAGGACAGATTTCTAAAAGAGGTAGAACAACAAAAGAGCGTTCCGTAATACGTGGATGGGGAATCGTTAGATCAGAGTGGTCTTGCTGGATTCCTTCAAAGAACAAGATGTCTAAATCAAGGGTGCGGGGAGCATTTGCAAAGGGCCGCTCGCGCCCAAATTGCTGCTCGATGGTTTGACAAACATACAATAAGCCATAGGGATTAAGTTCTGTATCAATCTCAACAACCGCATTAATATAATCACCACCCACTGCATTGACAGGAGCACTTTGGTAAAAACAGCTCTTATTAATTATATGAACTTCAATATGTTGGGCAAGACAAACAATGGCATCGATGATGATCTGCCGAGCATCCCCAATATTTCCACCAAATCCTATAAAGGCCTTTGCCATATCTATCCTATTTAAAATATGACTTACTTTACTCAAAAAAGCTTAATTTTGCTTGCCGCTAATCATTTCAAAATCGAGTGTGGTTTCATTCCCCAACTTGGGGCGTTTTGAGCGTCTCCGCCTTCTCTTATTTGGTTCTGCAGAGGTTTGCGTAGAAGAGACAGCATCCTCTTTAGCTCTAGCAATGAGCTCTTCACGTTCGGGTAAGTCCGCATCAATAAAGTCAGTCCACCACTGTCCAAGGCTTGTATGGCAAGAGCCAACCTGACTTCGTAGGAGCATAAAGTCATACCCAGCTCTAAAGCGGGGAACCTCTAGTAAGCGATGGGGGTAGCGCCCATTGCGTCTCTCAAAACGGGGCTGCATTGTCCAAATATCACGCATGTCTCCCTCGTGGCGACGCTGTAAGGAAATCCCCGTATTTTGCTGCGCTATGGTGTCATCGATCGCTGCATGCAGTGCTGGTAGATTGGGCATACCCCCAGCCAACAATGCTTGCCAGCGCTGGTCTAGATCTGGCCATAGAAGTGAGGCAAATAAAAATCCAGGTGAGACTGATTTGCCCGCCTGAATTCTCTCATCGGTATTGCGTAAGGCGAGTTGAATAAATTGCGCTGAGCGATCATTAGCTAGGGCTTTATCAATCAATGGCAGTAAACCATGATGCAAACCTGTAACTTGCAATGCTTGGATACCAGCCCATGCATGCCCTGACATTAATAGCTTCAAGATCTCATCAAATAGTCGTGCGCTTGGTACATCATGGATGAGATCACCTAATTCTGCTATGGGGGCTCGGGTACCCGACTCAATCTGAAAATTCGTTTTGGCAGAAAACCGAATCGCCCTTAGCATGCGAATGGGGTCTTCACGATAGCGTTTACTGGGGTTACCAATCATCCGAATCGTTTTAGAACGGATATCCTCCATGCCGCCGTGATAGTCGAGCACGGTCTCACTAGCCGGGTCATAGTACATCGCATTCATGGTGAAATCACGCCGCGCAGCATCTTCAGCATGGGTGCCCCAGACGTTATCGCGCAATATGCGCCCACTTTCAGCTACATGCTCCCCAACACTTTCGAGAACAGCTCTAAAAGTGGAGACTTCAATAATCTCCGGACGTTCTTTACCAAAAAAAGTAACGTGCACAATTTGAAAGCGACGTCCAATTAAGCGTGAGCGCCGAAATAGCTTTTGGACCTGATCGGGCGTTGCATTCGTAGCCACATCAAAATCTTTTGGGGCAATTCCTAAAACAAGGTCACGCACTGCGCCACCAACAATATAGGCCCTATACCCAGCTTGTTGCAAGGTATGGGTTACTTTCACTGCATTTTTGGATAAAAGTCCAGGATCAATGCGATGCGTCTTTTTGTGAACTTTGTGAGCAATCAGGGTCGCGCCCGATTGATTAGATTTCGGACGCGGGCCTCGACGCAAAAGACGGTCGAGGAATTTAGTAATCATGAAGGGTATAAATAATTATTGGGATGAGGAGAAAAGCTCAAGAATTGGCCAGTCACGTTTTTCTGCTTCGGCTCTTAAACGCTCGTCTGGGTTTGTGGCGATTGGATGGCTAACGCGCTCGAGCAAGGGAAGATCATTTAGTGAGTCAGAATAGAAGTAGCTTTTCTCGAGGATATCAAATGATAAGCCTTGCTCATATAGCCAAGCATTTACCCGCGTCACCTTCCCTGCTTTAAAGCTCGGAATCCCAGCGACTTTACCAGTAAAACGTCCGTTAGCCTGGTTATTTTCTGTAGCGGGGTCGGTCGCAACCAAATGATCAATGCCAAAGGCTTTCACGATTGGGCGTGTTACAAAGCTATTTGTGGCCGTCACTACACAACAAAGGTCGCCAGCGGTTTGATGTTTTTTTACCAAAGCTATCGCATTGGGATGTAATTGGCCATTAATTTTCTCGTGCATAAAGGCATCATGCCATTGTTGAAGTTGCTCTCGACTGTTTTCAGATAAGGGCTTGAGTGCAAAACGCAGAAAAGCATCAATATCTAATTTACCCACTTTGTACTCTGCATAGAATTGCTCGTTTGCTTTAGCGTATTGTTCGCCATCAACGGCCCCTTGACGAACTAAAAACTGTCCCCACTCGTAGTCACTGTCAAAGGGCAAGAGGGTGTGATCAAGATCAAATAAAGCCAATTGACTCATGGTTTTTTACCTGCAATCTGAAGAAGTTCACGAACCAAGGGTAGTGTGATTGCTCGTTTAGTTTCGAGTGAATGCGCATCAAGAGCATCGAGTAATGCCATTAGGCTGGGCATATCTCGATAAAAATGACTGATGAGCCAAGGTAGCACGTCGATTGATAAACTTAATCCTCGTTCTTTAGCCGCTTGTGTGAGTGCAGCTACTTTCTCAGAGTCGGTTAATGGGTGAACCTGAAAAATAAGCCCCCAAGCAAGACGAGTACGAAGATCCTCGCGGAGTTGTAAGCCATTGGGGGCAAGATTACCAGCGAGATATATAAAGTAATTCGGGCTTGCATGCACTACATTGAGTATGCGAAATAGGCTTGCTTGAAGCCGATCATCTAGTTGATCAATATCGTCTACAGTCATAATGCGGATCTGTCTGTTATTTGATTGCGATAAGCGGTCTTCGCAATCGATCCATGCATTGGGCTGATTAGGACCAAGCTCAATCGGTGTTAGACCCTGATCTCTAGCGGCATAGTTCATCGCTTGAAGAAGATGGGTGCGACCACAGCCATTACTACCCCACCAATAGAGCCAACGTTGTTCAAGCGGAATAAGTTTTTCCTGCGCAGTTTGCCAAAATGAAACTGAGTGCCCCAGCGCACTTTTTAATTCTTCATTACCGCTTTCCAGAAAGTTATGAAGTGTGGCTGGCGGTGGCTGGGTAAGGTCAAGGGCAAATTGACGGGGTAGAGCAGACGAATGGTTCATGAATACTGGCTATTTACGATACCAAGTGCTTTGTTCATATAGCGACCATGCAAAACGTATCAAGACCAACACAATTGCGCTTGCTGGTAGGGCCAATAAAACCCCAAAGAAGCCAAATAATTTTGCAAAGATTAATAAGGCAAATAACACCGCCACTGGATGTAAGCCAATGCGCTCTCCAACCAAGCGAGGAGTGAGAAAAAAACCTTCAAGTACTTGACCAATACCAAAGATGACCAAGACCACAATCAACTCGCTACTAAAGCCAAATTGCAATATGACTGAGAGAACTGCCAAGACAAGACCAATGGCAATTCCAATGTAGGGAATGATGATGACGATCGCGGTAAACACCCCCAGCCCAAGCGCCCCTTGCATGCCCGTAAGACTTAAGCCGGCGCTGTAGAAAACTGCCATGATCAAAATGACCAACATCTGACCGCGCAAGTATTGGGAGAGCAGACCATCGGTTTCAGAAACGAGGGTTTGTGCAGTTACCTGATAACGAATTGTAAAGCAAAAAAGTGATCCCAATCGATTAGTAAGTAAAAGAGTACAAAGAGAATTAGGATGAAGTTGACAAACCCGCCCAATACAGAACTACCGGAGGCTAAAACAGTTTCTAGGCTGGTGCTAAGAATTTGATTAGTATTTGCAGAAAAATGTGCGGTGAGCTTTTGGGCAATTGCTTCGCGCAACGCTTGCCAGTCAATATCAATATTGAGGCTGAGGAGTTTTGGGGCTAGCCATGTTTGGATGCTTTGTAACCAAATGGGTAGCTGAGCTTTTATTAAGGGGATTTCATGGCGCAGCAGATTGATCAACAAGAACAGGATGATTACCAATAGGCAAAGGCCAAAAAGAATACTCAGGGTGCTTGCTAATGCTTTACCTAGACCAACGGTTTCCAGGCGAAGACAAATAGGCCGCAAGATATAGGCCAATATAAAAGCAAAGAGAAAGGGGGTAAAAATTTCTGCCATACGGCCTCATACTCTAGAATTCAGAGATTCTACCGATCAAATTGAACCAATAAGTGGATTTCCCTGATTTCCCAAAGATTAAACGATGAACAATTCCTCTAAACCCCCCTCATCCCAAGGACTCTCCTACCGTGACGCTGGGGTGGATATCGACGCCGGTGACGCCTTGGTAGACCGTATTAAGCCTTTGGCCAAGAAAACCATGCGAGATGGTGTATTGGCCGGAATAGGCGGCTTTGGAGCTCTTTTTGAGGTCCCTAAGCGTTATCGGGAGCCTGTTTTAGTATCTGGCACGGATGGTGTTGGAACGAAGCTTAAATTAGCCTTTGAGTGGAACTGTCACGAGACCATTGGTCAAGATTTGGTCGCCATGAGCGTAAATGATATTTTGGTACAGGGTGCCGAGTCTTTGTTTTTCCTTGATTATTTTGCCTGTGGCAAATTATCGGTCGATACAGCTACAACCGTCGTGGCTGGTATTGCCAAGGGCTGTGAGTTGGCAGGGTGTGCTCTGATTGGCGGTGAGACCGCCGAGATGCCTGGCATGTACCCCCCAGGTGAATATGATTTAGCTGGGTTTGCTGTCGGTGTGGTCGAGAAATCCAAAATCATTAACGGGTCTTCCATTAAACCGGGCGATGTAGTCATTGGAATTGCTTCTAGTGGAGCGCACTCCAATGGATATTCGTTGATTCGTAAGATTATCGAGCGTGCTGGTGCAAAGCCAACAGAGGATATTGGAGGGCGTTCATTGCGGGAGGTTGTCATGACGCCCACTCAAATCTACGTCAAGCAATTATTGAATGTGATGGCTCAGCATCCCATTAAAGGCTTGGCGCACATTACAGGGGGCGGATTGGTTGATAACGTTCCTCGCGTGTTACCCGACAATACCCAAGCAGTACTTCAGCGAGATTCTTGGCAGATGCCAGATTTGTTCCGCTGGTTGCAAATGAAGGGCGGCGTCGCCGACGCAGAAATGGTCCGCGTATTTAATTGCGGTATTGGCATGGCGGTGGTGGTGAGTCAGCAAGATGCTGATGCAGTCATCGCTTGCATTAATCAACAAGGACTGCACTCTTGGTGTTTAGGAGAAATTGTGGAGCGTCCCCAGGGAGCTCCTCAGACGATTGTGGTTTAAGTTAGCGTAAGAGGGCTAGGCATTTTTTTTGCGCAAGCTTGATTTGCTCTGCATCAAAAGGATCAAAGACTTGACGATCCATTGCTCGCAGCCAGGTCATTTGGCGTTTACTGAGTTGTCGGGTTGCGGCATATGCTTTTTGTCTCATCGTTTCAAAATCCACATCCCCTGCTAGATACTCCCAAACTTGGCGATAACCCACAGACCGAATCGCTGGTAGATTGGTATGTAGGTCGCCACGATTGCGAAGCTGTTCAACCTCTTCAATCAATTGACTCTCTAGCATTTGATCAAAACGTTCCTGTAGGCGCGCATGTAGGATCTTTCGATCGGATGGTTCAAGTGAGATTACTTCCACCCAATCAGGATTGGGCTCTTGTTTGCGACCCGCAAGACTCGGGGTCTCTTCAAAAAGCTCTGAGAGTGTTCGCCCAGTGAGCGCATAGACCTCGAGGGCTCGCTGAACACGTTGACTATCATTTACTTGTAGACGGGCTGCACTAACTGGGTCGAGAATGGCCAACTTGGCATGCATTGCAGGCCAGCCAATTTCAGCCGCTTCGAGGTCTAATTGCGCACGTACTACGGGGTTTGCAGCAGGCAGATTGGAGAAGCCGTAGACCCAGGCTCTCCAGTAGAGCATCGTACCGCCCACGATTAAAGGGATATTGCCGCGCAGTTTTATATCCGTAATGAGTTCTTTTGCATCGCTCGCGAACTGTGCAGCAGAGTAATTTTGGCTGGGGTCCAAAATATCAATGAGGTGATGAACAACCTCCCCCTGTTCTGCTTTACTTGGTTTGGCGGTCCCAATATTCATGCCTTTGTATACCAAGGCGGAGTCCATGCTGATGATTTCGATACTTTGTCCCAGGTCTTTGCACTGGCGAGCCAGCCAAAGGGCTAAATTACTTTTGCCGACACCGGTTGGGCCAACGATGGATAAAACCTTATTGGACATGAAGAGCAAAGAATTTAATGTTGGCGCACTTGATTTTCAAGGGTTGCTATATGCTCGCGGATTTCTTCCGCATCGCTGGCATCGGGTTGCGCACTGAGATAGGCCTGCATATCTTCAATTGCAGGACGCAAGTACTCCAGTTGCGCAAAGATTAGACCACGATCACGTACTTCTTCAAGAGAGTCTGGTAATAAAATGACCAGGCGTTGTTGTACTCCTAGTAAACGCTCCCAGCGCTCATGTTCGGTATAAATTAGTTTTAAGTTCCGCAAGAAGCGCGAGAGTATTTCTCGAGAACTTGAGACCCGCAGAAAAACATTGAGCGGCAACTGAAGATCACCAACGTAACCTCTTGCCTCAAGGTAGGGGTCAAGCATCGTTTGTAATTCCTGCTTTGCTAAGGATGCACCTGTTAAGGGATCCATGATCACTTCGCCCTGGGGTAGCGAGACGCGCAGCATGAAGTGGTTGGGAAAAGAGACCCCTCTAATCTTTAAGCCAACTTGGTTGCCAAGCTCCATCATGATGATGGCTAAAGAAATAGGAATACCACGTCGACTTTGCAGAATATGATGAATATATGAGTTCTCTGGAGCGTAAAAGTCGTTTGGGTTGGGACCAAAGCCGAGCTCGGTGAAGAAGAAATGCTTTAACTGTTGTAGGCGTTGTACAGCTGAGGCGTCAGCAGAGATACGTTTCTTAAGACGATCGCCGAATTGATCGATTTCATCTAGAACATGCTGAACATCAAGATCAGGAAATGCGTGCTGGGCAACAGCAATGCTTGCTTCAGTAAGCGGAAAGTGCTCGTCCTCAGCAACTAAGGTGGAAAAGTAATCGAGCTGTTGGGTCGGCATATTGACTATTTTGCATGACGTAGAAAATTTTGCCAGCGTAAACCAACAAGCCAAAGAGTGGCAAAGTACACCAAGGCGGCAATCATGAGCCAAAGCCCCAAAAATCCAATGCGGATCCACGGGCTACTTTGTAATGCTAGCCAATCATGAGCGCTTGCACCATAAAAGAGCAATAAGCCTAATGGTAATAAACCGAGACTAAGTTGAGTAAGGTATTTGAGCCATCCAGCACTGAAGGGCAGGGCCCCCTTTCTTCGTAGACCAATCCAAAGTAGCGCTGCATTTAGGCATGCACCCAAACCAACCGATAAAGCGAGACCAGCATGGGCAAATTGGGGAACTAGGATAAAGTTGGCGAGCTGCGTAAACACCAATACCAACACAGCAATCTTGACCGGCGTACGAATATCTTGGCGGGAATAGAAACCAGGCGCCAATATCTTGACAAGAACTAGTCCGATTAAACCAACTCCATATGCAGCTAGAGCTTGACGCGTCATTTCGACATCGAGGTTGTTGAACTGTCCGTAGTGATATAGAACTGCAGAGATGGGTGTGCCAAACAGAAACAGTGCTAATGCGCATGGTGCGGCTAGTAAAAAGGTCAGACGCAACCCCCAAACCAAAAGCTCCCCTGCATGGGCAGTATCTTGATTGGCGTTTGCCTTACTGAGACTAGGAAGCAATACGGTCCCCAGTGCAACTCCTAGCAGTGCGGTCGGAAATTCCATGAGGCGGTCCGCGTAAGAAAGCCAGGAAACGCTCCCAGTTTGTAGGTGGGAGGCAATGTTGGTATTAATAATTAAAGAAATTTGCGCAACCGATACTGCAAAAACTGCAGGCACCATGAGTTTAATGACGCGGCGTGCATCTGGATTTTGCCAAGCTGCTTTCATTGCTCGAGGAAGAAATGCAATACGGGGTAGAAGCCCTAGTTTTAAGAGTGCCGGTATTTGGATGCCGAGTTGTAAAATTCCGCCAATCAATACACCAATACTTAGTGCATAAATAGGTTGTTCTAAGTGGGGAGCTAATAAAACTGCTCCTCCAATTAGGGAGAGGTTCAGAAGCACAGGAGTAAATGCGGGCACAGCGAAGCGCCCGAAGGTGTTCAGAATCCCAGCTGATAGAGATACTAGAGAGATAAGCCCAATGTACGGAAACATGATTTGGGTCATCAGAATGGTGGTGTCGTAAGCGCCCCCACCTTTGAGGCCGGCAGCAATGATAAAAACTAGAATAGGTGCGCCAATCACTCCCACTAGAACGGTTAGGCCTAGGGCCCAAAACAGGAGGGTGGCAATAGCGTCTACCAAACTCTGAGTTTTGTTACGATCCTCTTGATTGGAGATTTCTCCCAAGATGGGGATAAAAGCTTGGGAAAAAGCCCCTTCGGCAAATAGTCTACGGAGCAAATTAGGCAGCCGGAAGGCCACATTAAAGGCATCCGTCCACTCGGAAGCCCCAAAACTCCTGGCAATGAGGGTCTCGCGAACCAATCCCGTAATGCGGGATAGCATGGTCAAGGAGCTGACTTTGGCTGCGGCAGAAAGCAGGTTCATGGCCTGATTTTCCCTTATTTGAGGGCGGGGTGGGCATTTTGGCCTCTTTCGGGTAGAATGTCAGGTTTTCGAGAGCCGTATTGTTGCGGCTTTGCAAAGACAGTGAATTCAGGCTTTTGGCAGGTTTTTAATTTTAAGAGTTTGATTTCATTCCGATTATTTGATTTAGATAGGTTTATTTAATAATGGCTAATACCGCACAAGCTCGCAAGCGCGCTCGTCAATCTGTGAAGCTAAATGCTCACAACTCTAGTTTGCGTTCCAAACTTCGTACCTCGATCAAGGCTGTTCGTAAAGCGATTGAGGTAGGCGATAAAGACGCAGCGAAAAAAGTATTTATTGCGACCCAGTCGACGATCGATACGATCACCGATAAAAAGATTGCACACAAAAACACAGCTGCGCGTCAGAAGTCACGACTTTCTGCAGCAATTAAGGCAATGGCCTAAGCATGATTTATTAGGCCTCCCGCGGGCCCAAGGTAGTTCAGATTTTCTGACCCGCTCTTAGATCGAGCGGGTTTTTGTTTCATGGAGCGTTCTTTTGCAAGATATGCCGCATAAAACTTCTCACACCACACAAGATGCTCATTTGACAGCATTGGGAAATGGCCATTCATTAGCTAAGCCTCAAGTACCTGGCCAGCTAAGACATTACCTGCAGTTCTCTGACTTTAGCCGGGAGGAGTACGACTATTTGTTTAAAAGGGCGGCATGGTTAAAGGAGCGCTTTAAACGCTATGAGACCTGGCATCCTTTGCACGATCGTACTCTAGCGATGATCTTCGAAAAGCATTCCACGCGTACTCGTTTGTCATTTGAGGCCGGTGTCCATCAGCTAGGTGGCCATGCGGTCTATATGAACACAAGAGACACCCAGCTTGGTCGTGGTGAACCCATTGAAGATGCTGCTCAAGTCATTTCTAGAATGACAGACATCATCATGATTCGTACCTTTGAGCAAGCCTCCATAGAACGCTTTAGTTCCAACTCGCGTGTCCCAGTGATTAATGGCTTGACTAATCAATTTCATCCCTGTCAGGTGATGGCCGATATCTTCACATTTGTGGAGGCACGTGGACCTATTCAAGGGAAGACCGTTGCATGGGTTGGCGATGCAAATAATATGGCGTATACCTGGATACAGGCTGCCGAGAAATTAGATTTTGAGATTCGGTTCTCTGCTCCCGAGGGTTATCAGCTCGAACGTTCGCGTCTGAATAGCTCAGCCCTAAATCACCTCACCGTATGTGCTGATCCAAAAGACGCGTGTAAGGGCGCTCATTTGGTGTCCACTGATGTTTGGACCAGCATGGGATTCGAAGACGAGAATGCTTCGCGGGTTGCTGCTTTCAAAAACTGGATGGTCTCTGAAGATCTGATGGCACTGGCCACACCAGACGCCTTGTTTATGCATTGCTTACCAGCGCATCGGGGTGAAGAAGTGAGTTCGGGAGTCATTGACGGACCTCAAAGCGTTGTTTGGGAGGAGGCTGAAAATCGCCTGCATGTTCAAAAAGCCCTGATGGAGTTTTTGCTCTGCGGGCGCTTATAAAATCGAGCGTGCGATTAAGCCTTAGATCATATTGATTAAAGTTCTTTAAATAAAAAACACACTATGTCCGACATTAAAAAAGCAGTATTGGCGTATTCGGGTGGTTTAGATACCAGCGTTATCTTGAAATGGTTGCAAGATACTTATGCCTGTGAGATTGTGACTTTCACAGCCGATTTGGGGCAGGGCGAAGAGCTCGAGCCAGCACGAAGTAAGGCCCTCAAGTTTGGGATTAAGCCCGAGCATATCTTTATTGACGATTTGCGCGAAGAGTTTGTGCGCGATTTTGTATTCCCAATGTTTAGAGCGAATACGATCTATGAAGGTGAGTATTTATTAGGTACATCCATTGCACGTCCTTTAATCGCTAAACGCCAAATTGAGATTGCTCGTCAGGTTGGCGCAGATGCGGTGTCGCATGGGGCCACGGGTAAGGGGAATGATCAGGTTCGCTTTGAGATGGGCTATTACGCATTAGAGCCAGGTATTAAGGTCATTGCACCATGGCGTGAGTGGGATTTACTCTCACGAGAAAAATTACTGGCCTATGCAGAAAAGCATGGGATTCCCGTGGAAATGAAACACAAGCAAGGCGGTGCGCCCTATTCGATGGATGCCAATCTCTTGCATATTAGTTTTGAGGGCCGACACTTAGAGGACCCGAACGCGGAGGCTGAGGAAGCTATGTGGCGCTGGACGGTCTCTCCTGAAAAAGCCCCAGATCAGGCACAAATTATTGAGATTGAATTTAAGAGTGGCGACCCAGTAGCCATCAACGCTAAGGCTATGAAATCCCACGAGTTGCTGGCTGAGCTTAATCGCTTGGGCGGCGCCAATGGGATTGGCCGACTTGATTTGGTTGAGAATCGTTTTGTTGGTATGAAGAGCCGTGGATGTTATGAAACGCCCGGCGGCACCATCTTGCTTAAAGCCCACCGTGCGATTGAAAGTATTACCCTCGATCGCGAGGTAGCGCATTTAAAAGATGATTTAATGCCACGTTATGCAGCTCTGATCTACAACGGTTACTGGTGGTCACCTGAGCGGATTGCATTACAGACCCTCATTGACCACACCCAACAGAGTGTCAACGGTACAGTCCGTTTAAAACTCTATAAAGGCTCTGTATCCGTATTGGCGCGTGACTCTGCAAATACTTTATTTGATCAGAATATTGCGACCTTTGATGATGATGGTGGTGCTTACAATCAGGCCGATGCCGGTGGATTTATTAAATTAAATGCCCTACGAATGCGTATTGCAGAAATCGCAAAGCGCAAGCGTGCTAAGTAATCAACCATTTATTTTGATAAGAGAGCGAACACATGCAGTTTGATCAGGTTTCTGTTGGTAAAAAAGCGAATGTCTACTTCGATGGTAAGTGTGTGTCTCATACGGTGACATTACCGGATGGCACACGTAAGTCTGTAGGAGTGGTGCTGCCCAGCACTTTGCGCTTTGATCTGACAACCAAAGAAGTGATGGAAGTGGTAGATGGTACAGCCTATGTCAGCATTAATGGGCAAGCTGAAAAATCATTCTCAGCGGGTCAAAGTTGGACAGTGGAGGCGGGCGGTTACTTTGTAATCCGGGCCGATCAACCCGTGCATTACGTTTGCCACTTTGGTTAAGACTTAATTTTTTTTAGGTAATCCCTGAATCACTGTCCCCGGGCCTATAGCGCGTTGCGCAAACCATTTCTGATTCATTTCGAGGGCATAGCGAACTGAAGAGCGCGGACAGTGATTGTTTTGTGTTTCCGGCTCCATATCAGAAATGTTCACAATCTTACCGTCGTCATCAAGGAATGCAATGGATAGGGGTAGCTTAGTGTTGCGCATCCAGAAGCAATGAATCGCTTTTTCTTCAAAGACAAATAACATTCCAGAGTTGGTTGGCATAAAGGTCCGATACATAAGACCCGTTTGGCGCACTGCTGATGTATCTGCCAATTCAGCTTCTATGCGATACATACCGGCTTTGAGCTCAATTACGGCCAGTTTTTGGCTTTGAGCGAACGATGCATGTCCAAGGCTCAGCAGGCAAGAGGCCACTAGAACAGTCAAGTATCTTTTTGCCATATTTGTCTAAGATTTAAAATAAAGTATTTTAGAACAGAGGCCTTTAGGTCTCATGCGAAAATGGTAGATTCGTTAAATGGAGAAAAGCGCAATGTATAAGCACATCAAAGTCCCTGCTGGTGAAAAAATTACCGTGAATACTGATTTTTCAATCAATGTCCCGAATAACCCCATCATCCCCTTTATCGAGGGTGATGGCACCGGATTGGATATTACCCCTGTCATGATTAAGGTGGTCGATGCTGCAGTACATAAGGCCTATGGCGGTAAACGCAAGATTGCTTGGATGGAGGTCTTTGCTGGTGAGAAATCGACTAAGGTCTATGGCCCAGACGTGTGGATGCCAGACGAGACCTTGGAAGCGGTTAAGGAGTATGTGGTTTCGATCAAAGGACCATTAACTACTCCAGTGGGCGGGGGGATTCGATCTTTAAACGTGGCCTTACGCCAATCATTGGATTTGTATGTGTGTTTGCGGCCAGTGCGTTATTTCAAGGGTGTGCCTTCGCCAGTGCGCGAGCCTGAGAAAACCGATATGGTTATTTTCCGTGAGAACTCCGAAGATATTTATGCGGGTATTGAGTGGGAGGCCGGTACGGATGGCGCCAAGAAGATTGTGGATTTCTTGGTCAAGGAGATGGGCGTGAAGAAGATTCGTTTTCCGGAAACATCGAGCATTGGTATCAAACCAGTATCGCGAGAGGGTACCCAACGCTTAGTGCGCAAAGCATTCCAATACGCCATTGATAATGACAAGCCCTCAGTGACCTTGGTGCACAAGGGCAATATTATGAAATTTACGGAGGGTGGTTTCCGTGACTGGGGTTATGAGCTAGCCATGAAAGAATTTGGAGCTCAGTTAGTTGATGGCGGCCCATGGTGCAAATTCAAGAATCCCAAAACAGACAAGGACATCATTGTGAAGGATGTGATTGCCGATGCGTTCTTACAACAGATCTTATTGCGTCCGAATGAATACAGTGTGATTGCAACCCTGAACCTCAATGGCGATTACATCTCAGATGCTTTAGCAGCTCAAGTAGGTGGCATTGGCATTGCGCCTGGCGCCAATATGTCCGATAGCATCGCCATGTTTGAGGCGACCCATGGTACCGCTCCGAAGTATGCTGGAAAAGATTATGTCAATCCGGGTTCGGAGATCCTCTCCGCAGAAATGATGTTACGTCATCTTGGCTGGTTCGAAGCGGCTGATTTGATTATCTCTTCGATGGAGAAGGCCATTTTGTCGAAGAAGGTAACATATGACTTTGCCCGTTTATTACCAGGCTCTACTCAGGTATCGTGTTCTGGTTTTGGTCAGGTCATGATTGACCACATGTAAGATAGCGTTGATACAAAAGAAAACCCCCAGGTTTTATCCTGGGGGTTTTTGTTTGGGATCAGGAAGTGATCAGCCAGCTTGAATATTTGTTGCTTGCTTACCTTTTGGACCTTGGGTAATGTCAAACGTTACCTTTTGGCCTTCTTTGAGGGTTTTAAAACCGCTCATCGTGATTGCACTGAAATGTGCAAACAACTCTTCTTCACCATCATCAGGTTTAATAAACCCGAAACCTTTTGCATCATTAAACCACTTAACAACTCCGGTCGCCATGCGAACTCCATTACAAAAATCTTTAAAAACAACCGTGAAGCGATGAAATACCATTTGATTGGTCTAACACCACAACACGCCTAATGCAGGTAAATCTCATACGAGAAAGACTCCACAGGAATGATTGTTTGCCCTTTTTAAAGGGGTGTCAAGGAAATATGTCCGAATAACACTAGGAAAAACCCTTTTTTTCATAAAAAATGCCCCAATACTATAAAAATACCTTGTTTTTCAGAGGTTTTAGTAAAGTAAAAACCAATTTCGGCTGAATTTTTCCTGTGTGGTTAGAATGTTTCTAATGAGTGAAAATCCAAAAATACCTTCCAAAGGAAACCCAGTTACCCCGTATAAAGAGGATACGGCACTATTGGAACGGCAGGCCGAGAAGGTCAAGGTGCCGGCTATGTATAAGGTCATGTTATTAAACGATGACTACACACCCATGGAGTTTGTGGTGATGGTTATTCAAGAATATTTCAATAAAGACCAAGAGACGGCAACCCGAATTATGTTGCAAGTACATCTTGCTGGCAAAGGTGTATGCGGTATCTTTACCCGCGATGTAGCTTCCACTAAAGTACATCAAGTAACAGAACGTTCCCGTGAAGCGGGTCACCCTTTGCAGTGCACTATGGAGGAAGCATGATTGCTCAAGAACTAGAAGTAAGTTTGCATATGGCTTTTGTGGATGCCCGTGCGGCCCGCCACGAGTTCATTACCGTTGAGCATCTTCTATCGGCTTTGCTGGATAACGCCACCTCCGTTGAGGTTTTGAAGGCCTGCGCCGTGAATATTGCGGAGTTACGCTCGCAACTGAAGAACTTTATTAACGACAACACCCCGGTGGTTCCCGGAACTGAAGAAGTTGATACGCAACCGACTTTAGGTTTTCAGCGGGTGATACAGCGCGCCATTATGCATGTCCAGTCAACCTCCAATGGTAAAAAAGAGGTCACGGGTGCCAATGTGTTGGTAGCTATCTTTGGTGAGAAAGATTCGCATGCGGTGTATTTCTTGCAACAGCAGGGAGTCACGCGCCTAGATGTGGTTAATTTTATTAGTCACGGCGTTCGCAAAGACAATACTGAGCCTGCTAAAGCGGCGGAAGCCAGTCCTGATACCGAAGAAGTAGCCAGCGGTGGCAAAGAGAGCCCGCTAGATCAATTTACACAAAATTTGAATGCGTTGGCCCGTCAAGGCAAGATTGATCCTCTAATCGGCCGTGATAGCGAAGTAGAGCGCGTCATTCAAGTGTTATGCCGCCGCCGTAAAAATAATCCACTCTTGGTGGGTGAGGCGGGTGTTGGTAAAACTGCAATTGCTGAAGGTCTTGCTTGGAGAATCACGAAGGGTGAAGTACCTGATATTTTGGCGAACGCCACGGTTTATTCCCTAGACATGGGTGCATTACTAGCCGGTACCAAGTACCGTGGCGATTTTGAGCAACGCCTTAAGAGTGTGCTGAAATCATTAAAAGATAATATCCATGGAGTCCTCTTCATCGATGAGATCCACACTTTGATTGGGGCGGGTGCAGCCTCTGGTGGCACCCTCGATGCCAGCAACCTATTAAAGCCTGCCTTATCAAGCGGTACCTTAAAGTGTATTGGCGCAACTACCTTTACCGAGTATCGTGGCATTTTTGAGAAAGACGCCGCTTTATCACGGCGTTTCCAGAAGGTTGATGTGGTTGAGCCTACCGTAGATCAAACGGTGCAAATCTTGCGTGGTTTAAAGTCGCGCTTTGAAGAACATCATGGCGTCAAGTACGCAAGCGCTGCCTTGGTCGCCGCTGCCGAATTGTCCTCGCGCTATATCAATGATCGACATTTGCCCGACAAAGCCATTGATGTGATTGATGAAGCAGGCGCTGCTCAACGCATCTTGCCGAAGTCAAAGCAAAAGAAAACCATTAGTCGCCAAGAGATTGAGGAAATTGTTGCCAAAATTGCGCGTATCCCACCGCAATCGGTTTCCGTGGACGATCGCAGTAAATTACAGACCCTAGATCGTGATATCAAGAGCGTTGTGTTTGGGCAAGATCCAGCGATTGAGGCTTTGGCAAGTGCTATTAAGATGACTCGGGCTGGTTTGGGTAAGGTAGACCGCCCGATCGGCTCATTCTTGTTCTCTGGACCTACAGGGGTTGGTAAGACTGAGGTTGCGAAACAGTTGGCATTCATCATGGGCATTGAGCTTTTGCGCTTCGATATGTCGGAGTATATGGAGCGACATGCGGTCAGTCGCTTGATCGGGGCCCCCCCGGGTTATGTGGGCTTTGACCAAGGCGGTCTTTTAACCGAAGCAGTTTCCAAGAAACCTCATTGCGTCTTATTGCTCGATGAGATTGAGAAAGCTCACCCTGATATTTTTAATATCCTATTGCAGGTAATGGATCATGGCACCTTAACGGATAATAATGGGCGCAAAACGGATTTTCGGAATGTCATCATCATTATGACCACCAATGCAGGTGCCGAGGCGATGCAGAAGTCCACCATGGGCTTTACCAATGCGCGCGAGCAGGGTGATGAGATGGCCGACATCAAGAAGTTCTTTACCCCAGAGTTCCGCAACCGTTTAGATGCCATCGTCTCCTTTAAGGCGCTCGATGAGTCCATCATTATGCGGGTGGTCGATAAGTTCTTGATGCAGCTTGAGGAGCAGTTGCATGAGAAGAAGGTCGATGCGGTCTTTAGCCCAGCATTGCGCGCTTATTTAGCGAAGCACGGCTTTGATCCATTAATGGGCGCACGTCCCATGCAGCGGATTATTCAAGATACAGTGCGCAAGGCATTGGCGGATGAGCTGCTATTTGGAAAGCTGGCTCATGGTGGAACAGTTCTTGTTGATATTGATGATGAAGGTAAGGTTAAGCTGGATATTCAGTCATCCAACAGCCCACCAAGCAGAGCAAATAAAGCGAGTGCTGAACCGGTAGAAGAGATTTAATGAAGACTGGATGCGGATTTATTCGCGTCCAGTACTTCCAAATCCGCCACTGCCGCGGGTGCTACTGACAAACTCCGAGACGATCTTGAGCTCCACTTGTTTAACGGGAACAATCACTAATTGTGCCAAGCGCTCCATTGGTTCCAGTTTAAATGGTGTTGCACTTCGGTTCCAGGCGCTAACCATTAATGGACCTTGATAATCGGAGTCGATTAAGCCTACCAAATTACCTAAGACAATTCCATGTTTGTGACCCAGTCCTGAGCGTGGCAAAATCATCGCCGCATAACGTGGGTCTTCAATATAAATCGCAAGACCCGTTGGAATCAGCGCTGTTTTACCAGGGGCTAACTCAAGAGCTTGATCAATGCAGGCGCGTAGATCTAATCCCGCACTACCGGGGGTTCCGTAACCAGGCATTTGCGAGCGCATCCGCTCATCGAGTATTTTGACTTGAAGTACTTGCACTAAAGATCCTTTACGAGATTCGAGTAGCCACAATCGTAATTAGACGGCGGGCAAGATCGAGCTTACTCGCGCGCCCTAAGTTCTTGCTACCTTTTTCATCGACAACTAGGATCTCATTAGTATCTTGGCCGAAGGTTGCAGGACCAATATTGCCCACAATCATCGGGATACCTTTGCGAACCCTTTTCTCCTTACAGTGCTTACCAAGGCGATCGGTCTCTGCTGCAAAGCCAACACAATAGGGCTTGGATTGACGTTTTGCAATCTTCGCCATCTCTAAAAGAATGTCAGGATTGGAGCGAAATTGTAAATCTAAGCCTGATTGCTCTTGGCGTTTAATTTTTTGTTTGGCGCGATTCGCAATCGTCCAGTCTGCCACCGCTGCAACCGCAAAAAACACATCACAGTTTGATGAAGCCATTACTACTTGGTACATTTCTTGGCCGCTGGTCACATTGGTTCGTAAAATTCGTCCTGTGCTCATTAGCGGAGTTACTAGATCGCATGGGCCAGCAATGAGGTGAACGTGAGCACCAGCTTCAATGGCTGCTTTTGCCACAGCAAAACCCATCTTGCCTGAGCTTAGGTTTGTGATTCCGCGAACGGGATCAATGGACTCAAAGGTAGGACCAGCGGTAATGAGTACCCGTTTATTTTTCAGGACCTGAGGCTGAAAGAAAGCAATTAATTGCTCACAGATTTCGAAGGGTTCGAGCATGCGCCCCATACCTACTTCGCCACATGCCTGATCGCCGCTACTTGGCCCCAAAATAGTGATGCCATCACTATTGAGGCGAGCAACACTGCGTTGCGTTGCAGGATGCGCCCACATTTGTAGATTCATGGCAGGGGCTACCAAAAGAGGGCAATCACGAGCCAGGCAAAGCGAACTTAAGAGATCGTCTGCAAGACCTAATGATAGTTTTGCTATTAAATCAGCACTTGCTGGAGCAATGAGGATTGCATCCGCTTGGCGGGATAGTTCAATATGGGCCATATTGTTTGCAATGCGACCATCCCATTGATTGGTGAACACTGGTTTTCCAGTCAGGGCTTGCATGGTGATCGGGGTAATAAATTGCTGAGCTGCTTCAGTCATAACCACCTGAACCTGGGCCCCTTCTTGAATCAGAGCGCGAGCAAGTTCTGCTGACTTATAGGCAGCTATCCCACCCGAGATTCCCAACACAATTTTTTTATTTGCTAAGGAAGCCATTGCATCCATTCCGTTCTTTCAGTAAGACTAGCTGCGTTGCGTAATGGCACGCCTAATCTCGTTGATAACGATTAATGTAGCACCAATAGAGATGGCGCTGTCTGCAATATTAAATGCAGGCCAATGCCAACCTTGATAGTGCACATCAATGAAGTCGACCACAGCACCATACAAGAGGCGATCTAATACATTACCAACCGCGCCACCTAAGATGAGAGAGAGGGCAATGCAGAATGGACGATCTTGCGTATTTTTTTGTAGTAACCAAATAATGACAATCGCAGCAACAATGCCGATGATCGTAAAGAACCAACGTTGCCACCCTCCTGCTTGCGATAAAAATGAGAAAGCAGCCCCAGGGTTGTAGATGAGGAACCAGTTCAGAAAATCAGTTACAGCACGGGCTTGACCCATTGGCAGACTAATTTGTGCCCACCATTTACTAATTTGGTCAGCAACGAGGACTAGGATCGCCAATAAGAGATACCACCGGGTAGGCCCACTGGGGCTTTGATCATTAGTCATGCTTATACAAATTGACGCCTCTCACCGTCACTATAGAGATTGCTGACACAGCGACCACAAATGTCAGGATGCTCAGCATGAGATCCAACATCGTTTGTATGGTGCCAGCAACGAGCACATTTTGGAGCGACACTTGGTTTAACAGTAATGGTAATTGCATTGCTGTTAGATTGGAAGATATCGGCCTTAGAGGTAATTGTGACAAAGCGTAAATCAGATCCAAGTGAGTTCAGAAGAGCAAAGTCGGATGATCCTAATCCAATACTTAGTTCTGCCTGTAAAGAAGAACCAATTTTTCCGGCTTCACGCTCCACCTCAATGGCTTTGGTAATTTCAGACCGAATTTCACGAATCCGTTGCCATTTTTGTAGCAACCCATTTGGGTCGGCAATCTCTGGGAAAGCACCAAATTCTTCTGTAAAGATGGAGGGGCTCTTGGGCCGCTTGGCAAAATGAGGATAAGACTGCCATGCCTCTTCAGCAGTAAAGCTTAAGAAGGGCGAGAGCCATTTGAGTAAATGCTGTGTTGCATGAAATAGTGCATTTTGTGCAGAGCGACGACCCGGTGAGTTGGGTGCCATCGTGTAGAGACGGTCTTTGAGGATATCTAAATAAAAGCCGCCTAAGTCTTCCGAACAGAAGGCCAATATTTTTGATACGGCTGGATGGAACTCATAATTGCGGTAATGAGACTCAATGGTTTTTTGCAGATCGGCAGCAAGTGCTACGGTGTAGCGGTCCATTTCAAGCCATTCAGATACTGGAAGTGCGTGTGTCTTTGGATCAAAGTCTGCAAGATTAGCAAGTAGAAAGCGCAAGGTGTTGCGCATACGTCGATAACTCTCAACGACCCGTTTGAGGATTTCATCGGAGATGGACATCTCTCCGGAGTAGTCGGTTGAGGCAACCCAAAGCCGAATGATCTCAGCCCCTAATTTGTCAGCCACCTGTTGAGGCGCAATAACATTGCCCACCGATTTGCTCATCTTGTGGCCCTGACCATCAACCGTAAAGCCGTGGGTAAGAAGTGCTTTATACGGAGGCTTACCATCGAGCATGGCGCCCGTTAACAAAGAAGAATGAAACCAACCGCGATGTTGATCTGAACCCTCTAGATACAAATCTGCCCAGCGCCCATCCTTGTTTTCACTTTCTTTACGGTAGAGCGCATTGCGATGCGAACCCCGTATAACGTGCCAATGGGTGGTGCCGGAGTCAAACCAAACATCCAAGGTATCCCGATTTTTCTCATAATGCTTAGCTTCATCGCCAATTAAATTAGCTAAATCTAAAGCTTGCCAGGCCTCGATGCCACCCTTCTCAACCAGTTGAGCAATCTTTTCTAGAAGTTCTAGTGTGCGCGGATGGGGCTCACCTGTTTCTTTGTGGATTAAGAAAGCCATCGGCACACCCCATTGCCGTTGGCGAGAGAGTGTCCAGTCGGGTCGGTTTGCAATCATGCTGTGCAGACGTTGTTTACCCCAGGCTGGATAAAAGAGGGTGCTTTCAATACCGGCGAGTGCTGTTTCACGAAGAGATGTTTTTCCATCTGACGGTTTTTTATCCATACTCGCGAACCATTGAGATGTAGCGCGATAAATGATGGGCGTTTTATGACGCCAGCAATGCATGTATGAGTGCGTATACGACTTATTCTTAATCAGAGTGCCCGCTTGCTCTAACGCTTTCACAATATTGGCGTTTGCTTTCCAAATGTGTTGTCCGGCAAATAAAGGCAAGGAGGAGGCATAAACACCATCACCCATAACAGGATTAATAATGTCGTGATCCGTTAAGCCATTTGTTTTACAGGATTTGAAATCTTCCTCACCGTAGGCGGGCGCACAGTGAACTAAGCCGGTACCCGTATCTAAGGTGACATACTCCGCTAAGTAAATGGGAGCTAATCGTTTATACCCCGGGTCTAGGCTGGCTAGAGGGTGCCAGAATGAAATTCTTTCAAGCGCTTTTCCTTGGCATGTACCCAGCACTGTACCTTCAAGGCCATATTGCTCCAGACACTCTTTGACACGATCCTGAGCAAGTAACAGGATGTGCTGAGGAGTCTCTACTAGGGCGTAATTTAAATCAGGGTGCACATTCAGCGCTTGATTGGCAGGTAGGGTCCAGGGGGTTGTTGTCCATATCACCGCCATACCTGATTTATTGGGCAACTCTTTTAATCCAAAAGCGCTTGCTAATGCATTGAATTGGGCAGCATCAAAGGCAAAGCCGACATCAACAGCAGGATCCGTCTTATCTTGATATTCGACTTCTGCCTCAGCTAGCGCGGAGCCGCAATCAAAGCACCAATTAACCGGTTTTAGTCCCCGGAATATATACCCCTTCTTCCAGATTCTCCTAGTGCGCGGATCTCATCAGCCTCGTTTTGGAAGTCCATCGTGAGATAAGGTTCATCCCACTCACCTAAAACGCCCAGGCGTTGAAAATCTTTTTTCTGTTTCGTTACTTGCTCTTTGGCGTACTCACGTGCCTTGGCTTGCACTTGGGCAGTAGGTAAATTTTTACCGAATTGTTTTTCTATTTGGATCTCAATCGGCATGCCATGACAATCCCAGCCGGGCACATAAATTGCGTCAAAGCCCATTAGCCAACGTGACTTGACAATCATGTCCTTAAGGATTTTATTGACTGCATGACCAATATGGATATCTCCATTGGCGTAGGGAGGGCCATCGTGCAAAATAAAACTAGGCTGCCCAGCATGCGCACTTCGAATAGCCTCATATACTTTATTGCGCTGCCACTCTTCAACCCACAGAGGCTCGCGTTTGGGTAAATCTCCCCGCATAGGGAATGGAGTCTCGAGGAGATTAACGGGGTAAGCAGAGGATTTATCAGACATACATATTTTTCTTATGAAAATAGTTGCGCGCCATATGCGCGTCGTGTTGGATTGCAGCTTGTAAGGTTTTTAGATCAGGATATTTTCGCTCTTCATGCAGTCGCTCTAGCAATTCTACGCAAACTAACTTCCCATAGACTGATTGATTGAAATCAAATACATTAGCCTCCAATAAGACCTGACCAGAACTTTCTACAGAAGGTCGAACACCTAGACTGGCTACCGCGGGTAAGACTTTTTTGGCAAGTCCATGCACCTGCGCTACAAAAATACCGCTGGTGACCGGTTGATAGGTGGGCCGCAGGGTCGATACCGCTAGGTTGAGCGTTGGGAAACCTAACTGACGCCCCAGTTTTTTGCCATATAAGACATGACCAGAAATGGAGTATGGACGACCAAGCAAACTCTTGGCTAGCTGCATATCTCCTTGTTCAAGAGCGCGGCGCACTAAAGAGCTTGAAATTCTCTCATTCTCTTGAAGTACCGTGGAGATACTAGTTACCTCAAAGCCATATTTCTGACCAGCGATCTGCAGGCTTGCAAAATTACCAGCGCGCTTTGCGCCATAACAAAAATCATCGCCCACTAAAATCCATTTAGCATTCAGTTGCTTTACTAAAATCTCAGCCACAAATTCTTCGGGGCTTAGGCTGGCAAATACCTGATTAAATTCAGCAATCACAATTGAATCTAGATGAAGACTTTTTAATGCCATTAATTTGTCCCGCATATTTTGGATGCGAGGAGGGGCATCATTTGGAGCAAAGAATTCACGCGGATGCGGCTCAAAAGTTAATGCACAGCTAGATAGTCCGCGCGCACGAGCACCCTGCACCAGTTCTTGGAGCAATGCTTGATGTCCTAGGTGAACCCCATCAAAATTACCAATTGTGAGGGCACAAGGAGGACGAAAAGAGGATGGATAAAAACGTCTAAATACCTTCACAGTTCGCTTTCAGGCTAGCCTTGAATTATATTGTTGGTCATGCATGCAATTGTTTCCTTAATTTCTGGGCGCGGCTCTAATTTAGAAGCAATCGTCAAGACCGCCACAGCAAAGTCATGGGATGTGCAATTTGCAGGGGTCATTAGCAATAATCCAGAGGCAAAGGGCCTTGAGGTTGCTCGATCTCAGGGTATTTCTACACAAGTCGTCAATCACCGGGATTTTGTAAGTCGGGAGGCTTTTGACCATGCCCTGATGAGCGAAATTGACCGTTTGGGGGCAGATTTAATCGTTTTAGCAGGTTTTATGAGAATCCTTACCCCCGCCTTTATCAAGCATTATGAGGGGCGTATGATCAATATTCACCCATCCTTACTACCTCTTTACCCTGGTTTGCATACCCATCAACGTGCATTAGATGGGGGTGACCAGAAGCATGGTGCCACCGTTCATTTTGTGAGTGCCGAAGTTGATCAGGGCTCCATCATTTGTCAAGGCGAAGTACCGATTCTGCCCAATGATGACGCGAGTAGTTTGGCGGCACGTGTTTTAAAAATGGAACACTACATTTACCCCTTGGCGGTTGAATGGTTTATTAATCAACGTTTACAGATTGAGGGGAATACCGTGCATGTCCATCCACCCGAATCACAGTACATTTCATTTGCATGAAAAATACTTCTAAATCGTCATCATCGTATGGCTCTTCCAAACGTCTAGCGGGGGAAAAGAAGTACGCAAAATCAAAGAACGCTAAACCGAATGAGCCCATTAATCCCCAGGGGCAAAAAAATTATTCGCATGCCAAGGCTTTGCCACAGCACGCCTTTCATCTAGAGCACATCATTCCAGAGCTGCTGCTTTTTAATCAACCAGCAGACCGTGTGGTTAGCCGTTACTTTCGGGCAAATCCAAAATTAGGGAATCGAGATCGGGCCTTAATTGCAGAGGCTGCTTTTGCAGTATTACGACGTAAGAATGAGTTCTCCCAGTTTGCGGCTAGTGGCAGCGGGCCGCAAGCACGCCGACTAGCTTTGCTGGGCTTGGTTTCAGCGCTCTCGGAGGGTGGGCTTGGTTCGGGTAACCGCTTGGAGAGTGCCCTTGCTGACTTAGCGTTTGTATTACAAACGGATGAGTATGAGTGGTTGCAGCGCCACGGTCAGGTTGATCGTCATGCGCTTGCTCCCATGATTAAAAATAACTTACCAGAATGGCTGTGGAATGAGTTAACCAAATCATTGGGTAAAGAGCAGTGTGAGCAATTAGCAGAGACGCTCATGAAACCCGCACCTCTGGATTTACGTGTGAACACCATGAAGATTAATCGGGACGATTTATTGGCACAAATGAATGCCAGCACGAATCGCTTTGAGGCGATTCCTACTCCTTATTCCGAAGATGGCATACGTATTTTTGGAAAGCCTTCCTTGCAAACTTCGACCTGGTTCAAAGAGGGTTTCTTTGAGGTGCAAGATGAGGGTAGTCAAATTCTGTGCCATTTACTTGCGCCAAAGCGGGGTGAGATGGTGGTCGATTTTTGTGCGGGTGCAGGCGGCAAGACATTGGCGCTGGGCGCAATGATGCGAAGTACGGGCAGGCTGTATGCCTTTGACACGTCCGAACGGCGCCTTGCAAATCTCAAGCCACGTCTTGCGCGCAGTGGTTTATCGAATGTTCATCCGGTTTGGATTGACAGTGAAAACGATCCCAAAATTAAGCGCCTAGCTGGCAAGATTGATCGAGTGCTTGTAGATGCCCCTTGCAGTGGTTTGGGAACCATTCGGCGTAATCCCGACCTCAAATGGCGTCAGACTCCTGAGGAAATCAAGAAATTAGGCCAAACTCAACTGGCCATCCTGGAATCTGCTAGTAGGTTAATAAAGCCTGGAGGGCGCTTAGTCTATGCGACCTGTAGTTTTTTAGAGCAAGAAAATCAAGGACTTGTGGATCTTTTTCTAGATAAATACCCAGAATTTGAGGTTTTTCCAGCAGCAGAAGCTCTTGGCCAACATTTTTTACATGATGGAATACCCTTGGGAAGCAGTAATGCCAAGCCCTGGTGGCAGGTTTGGCCGCATATCCATGGAACTGACGGGTTCTTCGGGGCAGTATTACGCCGAAAGCCTTAAAATAAAGGCTTATCTGGTCTTTTACAGCCAATTCCTTTTGGAGAACTTGTTTGGAAATTAGCGGACTCACTTCGTTTCATGATTCATTGATGCAATGGTTGGCAAATGGCTATCTGGATTGGGCATGGTGGCAGATTGTTATTTTCACCCTCGTGATGACCCATATCACTATTGCTAGTGTGACGATTTTCTTACACCGCTGCCAGGCCCATCGTGCCTTGGATCTGCATCTACTTCCATCCCAGTTTTTCCGCTTTTGGTTATGGTTAACCACTGGCATGGTGACCAAAGAATGGGCTTCCGTTCATCGTAAGCATCATGCTAAATGCGAGTCTGTAGACGATCCCCATAGCCCACAAATTTTGGGTATTGATACTGTGCTGTTGCGCGGCGCGGAGCTCTATAAGATCGAGGCTACTAAGCAAGAGACCCTCGATAAGTTTGGGCATGGAACGCCAGACGACTGGATGGAGCGCAACATCTATTCGAAGTTCTCCTGGCAGGGTGTTGGCCTCATGTTAATCATCGACGTATTCCTGTTTGGCGGAATTGGTGCAACTGTTTGGGCAGTCCAAATGCTGTGGATCCCGATTACTGCTGCAGGCGTTATTAATGGCATTGGCCACTTCTGGGGATATCGCAACTACGATTGCGAAGATGCTTCGACCAATATTGTTCCTTGGGGAATCCTAATTGGCGGTGAGGAGTTACACAATAATCATCACACCTATGCTACTAGCGCAAAGCTTTCTAACAAGTGGTACGAGTTTGATATTGGCTGGATGTATATCTGTGTTTTAAGCTACCTAGGAATGGCTAAGGTGAAGAAAGTGCCCCCAAAGCCGGTACTTTCAGAAGTTCGCCCTGCCGATGATCAAACTCTTGAGGCTGTTATTACCAATCGATACGAGATCATGGCTCGCTACAGCAAAACCTTGCACCGCTGTATTTCTAATGAGCTACAAAACATGCAAGAGTTTGCTGCGCACCTTAAGGATGCCCGTGACTGGCTCTATAAAGATGAGGTGAAGCTGACTGCTGGTGAAAAGAAAAAACTGGAGGAGTTGATGAAGACTAACCCTCAGTTACGCAAGATGATTGAGATGCGTCGTGAGCTCCAAGCTATTTGGGGGCGGTCCAATGCGACCCGTGAGCAACTTTTAGGTCAGTTACGTTCTTGGTGCCATCGAGCGGAAGAGGCTGGCCCAAAGTCTCTGAAAGAGTTCTCCTTACGTCTGCGACGTTACTCCAACTAGGATGTAAAAAAACCCGCACTAAGCGGGTTTCTTTTTAAAGGATCAAGATTATTTGATCTTCGTTTCTTTATAAGCAACGTGCTTACG
>RFQL01000071.1 GCA_009924985.1 Burkholderiaceae bacterium
ACGTAATCGGTGGAGTAATGCAACAAGGTCGCGCCCTCTTCAAGTGCATAGCGCGCCAGGATGCCAGGAGCCCTAGCATTAATAGCATAGGCCAGCTCCACCTCGGTTTCTGCTTGATCAACTGCGGTGTAGGCGGCCGCATTAATGATTAAATTAGGTTTAACTTTTTGCATTAAGGCAGTCAGCGCATGTTCATCGCCTAGGTCACATTGAGCACGACCCACATAGCGAATGTGATGCAGCTCGCCTAGCTTGTTAGCCTCAAAGACGCTGCTTTACCTAATTGGCCATCTTTACCAAAGACAAGAATGTTCATCTAAGTATGTCGATCGATGGGTCTTAGCTATATTGCTTTTGTAGCCAATCGCGATAGGAGCCACTGACAACACCCTCAACCCAGATGGGGTTATCGAGATACCACTGCACGGTTTTTTTAATACCCGTATCAAAGGTTTCTGCGGGTCGCCAGCCAAGCTCTCGCTCGATTTTGCGCGCATCTATCGCGTAGCGCCGATCGTGCCCAGGACGATCTGTAACAAAGGTAATTTGCTGGGCATAAGACTGTCCATCAACTCTCGGTCTTAACTCATCCAAAATCTGGCAGATGGTTCTAACCACATCGATATTGGCCTTTTCGTTCCAGCCGCCGATGTTGTAGGTTTGCCCAAGCTCTCCATTTACCAGCACCGCCCGTATTGCAGAGCAATGATCGCCCACATAGAGCCAATCACGCACTTGCTGGCCATCGCCATAAATGGGCAGTGACTTGTCATTGATCGCATTGAGGATCACAAGGGGTATGAGTTTTTCTGGGAAATGATAGGGTCCATAGTTATTCGAGCAGTTGGTAGTCACCACCGGAAATCCATAGGTATGAAACCAAGCGCGCACTAAATGATCAGACGCTGCTTTGGAGGCTGAATACGGACTATTGGGCTCATAGGGATGGGTCTCAGTAAATGCCGGGGCTGTGGGTGCAAGCGAACCATAGACTTCATCGGTCGAGACATGATGAAAGCGAAACTTTCGTTTTTCACTATCTGGTAAGACACCCCAGTATTTCCGCGCGCATTCAAGCAGATTAAAAGTGCCCACGATATTGGTATCAATAAAATCGGTTGGACCATAAATCGAGCGATCGACATGGCTCTCAGCAGCAAAGTTCACAATGGCTCGGGGTTGATGCTCTTGGAGAAGTCTTGCCACAAGAGTGCGATCGCCAATTTCGCCCTGAAAAAAAAGGTGGCGAGAATCGTTCTTTACAGAAGCGAGTGTGGCTAAATTACCGGCATAGGTCAATTTGTCCAAATTGATAATGCCTTCAGCGTTTGGATCTTTTAACCAATCAAGGACGAAGTTCGCACCAATAAATCCTGCGCCGCCAGTCACTAAAATCATTGTCTCATCTTTATTTATCTCGCCATATGCACTTATGGAATCTGAAGTAGTTTAAGGTATTTATTAAAGCGTTTTTTTCCAAATAAAAAGATGCCAAATTTTTGAACAAACTTTAAACTACCTTTAGGCTTTGGTAACAGAACTTCTTCAACTTCGCCACCAGGTACTTTATTACAGTTAATTAATGCTGGATTAATGAAAATTCGAAATCCATTTTTTCTTAAATCACGATGAAATGGGATGTGATCAGCAACATCAATTCCGCCCGCTTGATTGTCTGTTCCAGCATATCTGCCAGCCAAAAAGGCCTCGCGAGTATAGATTCCCAAGCCTCCAAATGCTGAATCCACCTCGATCAAGTCTGCACGCGGATCGATTGGGGACTGCTTAGAACCAATAGCGATATCATGGGCGGCAACATCACCAAGAATATTTTCTAACTGTCGCTTTTGCTCCCAACAATCCATAGGATTCCAATGAGGATGGCTGAGCGCCCAAATGTCATAGTACTCCCCCAGCTGATTTGCTGTTATGACATCCCAAGGCTCATCCACCCCCCAGCACTGAGCAATCTTCTCCCGAGTAACAAGTCCATTCATGCCATCCATGTCAGCCATAGCAACGTAATCAATAACACTGTATTTTGAATCATTTGCTACAGCATCAATAATTAGATTTCTACAATACGCAATCCGGTCGGTTCTCTTAGGGTATTTTTTACTTAACTCGCCAACGCTTATAAATGAAAAATTAGGAATTTTTTTTGAAAAATCTTCTAATTTTGGAATAGTGTCATCACTAGAATCACTCTCTACTAACAAACAAAAGACTTTTTTAAATTGGTCAAAACTAATGAGTAGTCGCCCAAAATCATTCTCAATTTGCGCAGATGCATTACGTACCGGACCAGCCAACAAAACTGTGGATTCAGAGATTGACTTTCTCGACTTTTTTAGTAGGTTAGTTAAGAACATGGCATATCTTAAATCAGAGGCGTCTAAAAGACTAGTTTAGGTTATCGAAAAATCATGTTTGATTTTCTGCACCACTGTGTTGGCAAAATTTTGTGTGGCGAACGGCCAAAACTGTTCACTTAGCAAAAACTTTCTTATAGCCTGGTGAAAATGACCGAATTGTTTTGGTGTAATTGATTTTATGAATTTATATAAATTTGCATAAGATGAAAATTCACGAAAGTCGATAAAACACTCTTTTGGAATAACTTTTTCAATATTCGCATCACCCCAATAGATCGGAACGCATCCAGCAAAAAAACAATCAAATATTTTTTCAGTGATATAGCCATCAATATCACGGGCATTTTCAAAGCAAATAGATAACTTTGTTTTTCTTAAAACCTCGTATTTTGTTGTTGCTGGGCCCTGATAACTTGGAAAAGGAGGCCTACCGAGCAAAAAGGGAATGATTTTATCTGCTCGGTAGCGTAATTTCCCAAGGTTACCCAAACGTTTCTGGGGCACTTTCCAGCCATTACCGTAAAGCTTGAAGTCGCCGATCGCATTATCTTCAAACCACTTAATAGCCTTGACTCTTTCGGAATAAAGTTCGCGCTCATCAAATACAGATGTATGCCGGTTACTGCCTATCAAACAACAAAAGTCGGGGCGGTCGTCATATGAAGGAAATTGAAAATCAGTGGTGCACTCTTTTGGAATTGGATTTGGATGAAAGATTTTTACAAATCGATCATTAGAAATATTGGTTCCCGAGTCATCTCTAATTCCATTTTCCAAGAGCTCCTTATTCCAAGTGAAAATAGCATCAAACTGGTCTAAATAGCTGCATTCAGCGTTTCTAGGAACCGTCAAAGGGGTTTCATACAAAATGAGGTAATTCTTTTTTACTACAGAGGGCACAAAATCGACAGATTCAACATAAAGAGAAAAATTTGGAATAGCACCTTGATCCCGATTAACATCTTCGGTGTGAAGCTTAATCCCATTCTTGCGTGCCAATGTATTGAGTAAACGCATTGGCTCCAAACAATCGTCACGGTTTCGAGAGCTCAAAACATCAAAAATATCATCTCGACCATTCTCCCACCCGTAAATACTACCTATGACCATAATTTTCCCGTTATTCAGTAGACCGGCGAAAGTTAATAAATAGAAATCATGAATAGAAATTCATCTAGTGTTTTAATTATACGAATATGAATATTACGGCTCAAATCCAAGGCGGTCTTGGAAACCAACTTTTTCAGTATGCCACTGCAAAAGCTCTAAGCATTCGTCTAAAGCGTGCTTTACAACTCGATATTAGCTGGTTTGGTCATCACTGGGAGGATGTAACACCAAGGCACTTTTTATTACCCGAGCTGAGAATTGACTATGAATTAACAAACCATAGTCAGACCATCCAATCACCAAAGAGATGGCGAAGAATTGCACAACGATTTCTGCCGCTTAACCCCTATATTTTAAAAGATCGCCCATTTCGCTTTAATTCAGATCTAAATACTTTCAAACCCTACACTAGCCAAGATATTTATCTAATGGGCTACTGGCAGTCTTATCATTACTTTAACGCGATACGGGACCTGCTGATTAGGGAGATTAGGCCTGCGGGTGCGCTTTCTGATCATTATCAAGAGTATCTTGAGAAAATTCTGAGCCGTCCGTCCGCCATGGTTCATATTCGTAGGGGTGATTATGTTCATCTCCCATTTGCAGCAAAAATTCATGGATTTCTTGGGTTGGATTACTACCAAAAAGGTTTTGATCTACTTCTGGCCTCCGACCCGGATACACATTTTTTTGTGTTCTCGGATGATCTGAAATGGGCAAAAGATCATCTACCCCGCCAAGATAATATCTGCTTTGTTGAAAGTATTGGCGAGAAGAATGCCCCAGTACAAGAACTCTTTTTAATGAGCCAATGCCAAAAACATCTAATTGCAAATAGCTCTCTTAGCTGGTGGGGTGCATGGTTAAGTAATAGCAAAGTGCCTCTGGTGATTGCGCCAAAATACTGGACAACTGATCGCAATAAAAATTGGGTTAACTTGCTGCCGCAGCATTGGCAAAAAATCTAACGTATAGCGTTAGTAAACCTACTGAAAATTGTTACAAACGCAGCCACCAACGCGCGCTCTAGGCGAGTTAATGGTGTCCATAAACCGTTACCTCTGAACTGATATCGAGAGTAAATTTGATAATTCGCTCCGAAAGAAATTCCTGGAATAATTTTATTTAAATCAAATAAAAAACGTGGGCCAATCTTAAGCCTATCAAGCCAGGACAATTTTCTAGGAAGAATGTTCTCATTAATTCCTAAAGCTTTAATATAATACTTACGACGCTCTTCAAAAATATTATTCACTTTTGTATTTTGAACTTTGCTAATCTGTTGTTGATGCACACGATAAGTAATAAGGTTTATTGGAACATTTCCAAACTTACAGCCAGCCAGCGCTAAGTTGACCCACATCACATAATCTTCGGCTGCATCATTACCTGGCAAATAAGCTACTCTTTTGAATACATCTGTGCGTCCCATAACAGAAGGGTTGCAAAGCGGGCTGCAAACTGTAATCATCGCTCGAATATCGGCATCGGAATGGCTCTGTTTAGAGTGTTTAATCTTGCCTGAGCTTTGATTTAAAACCAGATGATCAGTGCCACATAGGTCAAGCTGATTTTTTTGCAGGTACTTCAACTGCAACTCCAGCCGATTTGGATCAGCTAAATCATCCGAATCTAGAAAGGCGATGTATTCACCGCGTGCCATACCAACTAGAGTATTTCTGGCATTGACTAAACCTTCGTTTTCTGTAAGGAAGATCTTAGTCAGCCTAGAGTCAGAATAAGTATCAATAATTTTGGCAGTACCGTCGCTTGAACCATCGTCTAAAACAATCAACTCAAAATCAGTAAATGACTGCTTTAAAACGCTTTCAATCGCCGGGCCAACGTAATGCTCCACATTAAAAGCAGGCATTAAAACACTGATCAATGGTTTTGATGCGGATTGCGCCATTAAATAAAACTCTGAAGATAGCGACAAAAACGTTTGAAGCATTTAATCAATCTGGAGGGAATAGATTTCTGTGATTGACCCAGATTCAACTCAGATTCCCAAGCCGATTGATAGATGACGCCAAGGTAATTTTGTCTAAGCTTTTCTTCGGTTTCGCCCAGTCGTTTCATCAAATAATAGTGCCAATCGTAGTGATAGGTCCGAAATAAAGGCTCAATCGCAATAAGAGGAATGGCTCGATATTTAAGGAGCGTCTCACCATAAATTAAGGTTTCTGGATGTACGGGGCTAATGAGCTCCCACAAACTGATGTTGTTGGGTTGCAAATACTCTCGATCCAAAGATTGCCATACCCTGGCGGACCAAATAAAGGGGGCTGGGGCACAATAAAAATTAGGGCCAGATCGTGCAAATAAGGCTTTCACACACTCGGCCTCCGCGCGTAAATCCCGCTCCACCCGAAGATGCCCGCGGTCGGTCGCGAGCTGAAACAACTCCTTATTTTGATGCAATACCGTATAAGGGATACCGTCCTCCACCATAAAATCGGTGCGATAAAAAGGTCGAATAAAGACACTATCTGAATCTAAGCACAAATAGTTTTCAGTGAATCCTAAGCGCCAAAACTCCGATTTAATGATTTGTTGGGAGAGGCCGCCTGGCATAGCTTGATATGCAGCAAAATCAGCTTGAGCGTTGGCTCGAACAATCTCCTCATCGGCAACCCAGTGATATCCCTCTTGCCCTACTGTCTGGATTAGTAATTCATGATCCGTAATTGGAGTGGAAATATAAAAAGGTAGTCCATCAGCATTAAAGCGGTTGATGGAAGCGAGCAAACGCTTAAGGCGCAAAAAATCATTGCGGTAGGATTTACAATAGAGGACTAAATCATGCACCAATCACCTCCATTGAATCTAAGTGGGGCTCTACGTGCCTTAGGATCTGGGCAACGGCCTGATCGACCCCAATCGGATCGTGCATGGGGGTAATGAGTTGGCGCTGCTTCCAATCGAGCCAAATGCGCTCCAGTGTTTTAACAATGCCCGTCTCATCGCCATCAATACTGACATAGGAGCCTCGCTCCCGCAGCATTTGATCGAGCTGTAGATTACGATGCGTGATCGCCCAAATGGGGCGACCTGCCCAAAGATAGTCGTAGAACTTCGAGGGTATGTATTCGGAGCACCACTCATCGCATCCGTGCAAAAGAATGAGCACATCGGCTTCTTGCATTTTTTGTGCCACGCGCTCGCGCCCCGATTGACCAGTTAAGGGATCGCGCTCGAGCCGACCGTGGGCAATCAAAAGATCCGTGTATCCATAGTGTTTGATCGCCTCAAGGGTTAAGGAGTCCAAGGGGGCGCCGTAGGCATGCACCTTAATGATTTGACGGGTCTCTGGATATTTTGCGATTAGGGTATGCGTGGCTTTTAAAATAATGGAGAGCGAGCGGTCATTGGCCAATGAACCAAAATGGCATAGATTTAAATGCGTGTCGTAGTGGTGCGAGGCACGCTCTGCAGTAATGGGGGGATTAGCGCCTGGCATCACCACAAAACTACGGGCATTACCTGGAGTATCGAGATTTGGATTACGTACCTTCACATAATGCAAGGCCCCATCCGTAAACCACCACACATAATCGGAGTACTTGCACAATTGACCTTCTAAGTAGTGCCGAAACCGAGCATCACGATTTTTGGGTTTTTGGATCCCCAAATCTTCGGGATTTTCGCGGATCACCATCGGATCGTGTACTTCAGAGATAAGTGGAATACCCGTGGCTCGTTTTAACCAAACACCTGCAAGGTGGGCTGACCACGCACTACCAATCGAGTAGATCACGTCAACCTTGCCTGACTTGATTAACCAATAGCCACGCAAAAATGCGGGGATGGCCCACGACCATTGACTGGAATACCCGAGTAATAATTTTTCAATGGCAATGAAGGGGGTTAAAAGTATGGAGACGGTTCTGGTTGTTAATTTGTAAAAAAATCCCCGTCCATATTGGTTGGCAATCCAATGGCGAAAATCAAAGCGAAAGGCAGCTGGGCCCCAAGCCAAAAATTGCTGATGGGGAAAACGTGTGTCCTTCAATCCGGTGATGGCGCTTAAAACAATCGGCTGAACCCCTGCCTCAAGAAAAAAGGGTATCTTATCAGTGATGGTAAGGCTTGCCGCCCGCCCGTCCATATTGAATGCATGGGACAGAATTAGCCAGCGCTTCTTTTTCGTGATCCGGGGAATTTGAGCGGTCAAAACTGTTTAAACGCTATATTTTAATTACCGACCACAATGGACATCACAGCCATGCGCACTGCAATCCCAAAGGTAACTTGTTTGAGGATTACCGATTGTGCGCCATCAGCAACAGCTGAGTCAATTTCCACACCGCGGTTCATGGGCCCGGGGTGCATCACAATGGCATCGGGTTTGGCAAGAGCTAAACGCTCGGGGGTTAGACCAAACTGGGTAAAAAAAGCTGCACCTTCAGGCACCTTGCCAGCCACCATTCGCTCCTTTTGAATACGCAAGGTCATCACCACATCCACACCGCGCAAACCCTCTTCCATGCTGTAAAAGACCTTCACACCCAATAGATCTAAGTCATTGGGCAACAAACTCTCTGGGCCAATTACCCGAATATCGGTACAGCCGAGTGCAGTGAGCGCATAAATATTGGATTTCGCGACACGACTATGAACAATATCGCCCACAATCGCCACCTTTAACTTTGTAAAGTCTTTCTTAAAGTGACGCATGGTGAACATATCGAGTAAACCCTGTGTCGGATGCTGGTGGCTACCGTCACCCGCATTAATTACATGCACATACGATGGCACGTGGTTCGCAATCCCAATGGGTGCACGCGATACGCTGTGGCGCACCACAAAAATATCGGCCTGCATCGCAATCAAATTATCAATCGTATCGATGAGGCTCTCGCCTTTCGTAGTAGATGAAGTGGAGATATCCAAATTAATCACATCGGCCGATAAACGTTTGGCGGCGATTTCAAAGGTGGTGCGCGTGCGCGTAGAGTTCTCAAAAAAGAGATTAAAGACACTCTTGCCACGAAGCAGTGGTACTTTTTTGACTTCACGTGCTGGATCAGTCAAGCTCACAAACTGCTGCGCCGTATCCAAAATATGCAGGATCTGCTCTTTTGGCATTCCCTCTAGTGTCAGTAGATGAGTCAGTTCGCCCGCACTATTGGTCTGACAGATCTGATTGGTTTCTTTGGGCTGAATGCTCATATTCGCTCCTCACGAACAAAGCGAAATGTTTCAGTACCACCTTGAGAAACTTTTTCCAAGGCAAGTATTTGCGAATCGGGCAGACTGACATGCTCACCTACAAAGTCAGCGGCGATCGGTAACTCACGCTTGCCCCGATCAGCCAAGACCATCAGCTCGACAGTAGCGGGCCTACCAAAATCAAATAACTCATTGAGGGCAGCGCGCACGGTTCTGCCAGTAAAGAGCACGTCATCAATTAAGACAATATGCGCGCCTGTTACTTCAAATGGCAGATGGGTTGCCATGCCCTCTGCTGAGCGCATCGCAGCCAGACCCTTCTCAGCATAATCATCCCGATGAAAAGCGACATTAATTACGCCGTACTGTGGCAAACCTAAATCGCTCGCCAAGCGCTCCACAATCCAAGCGCCACCAATCGCAAGTCCGGCAATACGGATGGTTGGTTTTGCCAAGAGCTTACTCTGAAGATTTACTTGC
>RFQL01000072.1 GCA_009924985.1 Burkholderiaceae bacterium
CGCCAACCCTGCGCCTCATTAAAACGGGAGAGGGGCAACCCCGGGAGTCTATTAATGGGCGACTCCAAGCTCCGGAATTCAAATCAATCTGGTAATAAAATACCTAGACCCTTGATTATAGGTCACAAAACGAATGACAATGTGGTCTATCACATGAGGAAAACCATTAATCCTGCCCCAAAAAAGAGCGTTTCTGCCAAGGAATCTGCCAAAACTCCTGCCCTACAGGCTGTTTTTGAGACCGTTGACGCTAATTCTGCAGGCCAGCGGCTTGATAATTATTTGCTTCGCTGGGCTAAGGGTGTACCTAAAAGCCATGTTTATCGAATTATTCGCTCGGGCGAGGTTCGTATCAATAAAAAACGTGCTTTGCCAACCTCTAGACTGGCTGAGGGTGATATTGTTCGTTTACCCCCAACCCGATTGGCTGAACCCCCAAATACTGGTGCGGGGATTTCACAAACCAAGGCAACTGAGCTGGCTGCAAAAATACCTATCTTATTTGAAGATGAATATTTACTAATTATTGATAAACCGTCTGGGCTCGCAGTTCATGGCGGCTCGGGCGTAAGTTTGGGGGCGATTGAGTTACTCCGAAAGGCAAGACCAGAGAGTAAGTTCTTAGAGTTGGTACATCGTTTGGACCGTGATACTTCGGGTATTTTGATCTTTGCCAAAAAACGCAGCGCACTCGTAGAGATGCATCGACAAATCCGAGAGGGTTTGACCGATAAGCGCTATCGACTCCTAGCCCATGGTGAAATTTCTCAAGGGGCTGGTACCGCGCAACTCAAGTTTCCTCTGCTGAAATATCTTTTAGAGAATGGAGAACGCAGAGTACGGGTTGATCCAAAAGGTCAGGCTAGTCATACAAATCTTCGGGTGACAGAGATTTTAAAGGGTGATCTGGGCGAGGTGACTCTCGCTGAAGCGCAACTAAAAACGGGTCGCACTCACCAGATTCGAGTGCACTTACAAAAGATTGGCCATCCTATTTTGGGAGATGATAAATACGGTATTGATGCTGAAGATAAGCGTCTTAAGGTAAAGCATTTATTCTTACACGCTCATCTCGCAGTTTTTGCACACCCCAAGACGCAGGAGAAGATGTGGGTCGAGGCCGATGTACCGAAGGCATTCAGTGAATGGTTAACGCGGTGGGAGTGTAAGACGCTACCTGCGCAAGCATAAGAAAGAGCTGTAGTGAAATCCGAAGAGCGCCGTTACGATTTAGTTGTCTGGGATTGGGATGGAACCATTATGGATTCAACGCCCACTATTGTGCATTGCATTCAACAAGCCTGCCGCGACCTTGACTTTCCAGTTCCGGACGATTCCATCGCTAGCTATGTGATTGGTTTGGGTGTGCAAGACTCATTACGTCGAGTAGTTCCTACAGTGCATCCCGCCCGCTTTCCGGAGTTGGTTGAACGGTTTCGATATCACTACCTCGCTAAGGATCACGAACTGCATTTATTTGTCGGCATTCGAGAGTTGCTGGAGGACTTAAAAAATAAAGGCTTTATGTTGGGCGTCGCCACAGGCAAACCAAGGCGCGGATTGGACCGATCCCTCAATTTTCACGAACTCAAGCATCTCTTTCATGACACTCGCACTGCTGACGAATCGTTTTCCAAGCCTCACCCTGGCATGTTGCTAGACTTATCAGACAGCTTGCAAGTTCCGGTGCGTAAGATGCTAATGATCGGCGATACTACCCACGATCTTGAGATGGCCCAATCCGCAGGGGTTGATGGTATTGCAGTAAGTTATGGCGCACATCCAGCCGATGCGTTAAAGGCAGCAAAATCTCTTGCCTGCCTTGATAATGTGGAGCAGTTAGTTGCTTGGTTACAAAATAATTTGTATGTACAACATCCCACCCCGATTGAGATTAGTAAATAGAGTTCACTATGGATACAAAGCAAAGCCCTGAATCTGAAAAATCTAATTCCCAGTGGGAGCGGAATGCGCTTGAGTTGCTCTTGCTTGAGAATTTAAAAGAGAATCGTAAGGCAAGACGCTGGAGGGCCGCTTTAAGAATATTAAGTTTGGTTGTATTGGTAGGCTTAATTTATCAACTCTTTGATGTCCAGTTTCCCGGCAGTGGCGGCAGTGGAAAACATACTGCTCTGGTAAGTATTGAGGGTGAGATCTCCCCAAACTCTATAGCAAATGCCTTAGACATTAATTCAGCACTCACTGCAGCGTTTGAAAGCAAAGAAGCGGTTGGTGTTGTATTACGGATCAATAGTCCTGGTGGTTCACCGGTGCAAGCCGGCATGATTAACGATGAGATCAGACGTTTGCGAACCCTGCATCCTGAGAAACCTTTTTATGTAGTGGTTGAGGATGTATGTGCATCAGGTGGCTATTACATTGCTGTTGCTGGGGACAAGATATTGGTGGATAAAGCGAGTCTCGTAGGTTCCATTGGTGTGGTAATGGGCGGCTTTGGCTTTACAGGACTCATGGAGAAAATGGGTATCTCAAGACGCCTCATTACAGCTGGAACGGAAAAGGGTATGTTGGATCCTTTTTCGAAAGAAAATCCTAAGCAAGTTGAGATGGTAAAAAAAATGCTTGAAGAGATCCATCAGCAATTTATTACAGTGGTGAAACAAGGGCGGGGTGAGCGCTTAAAAAACGACCCTGAGATCTTTACAGGTCGCGTATGGAATGGTGAGCAGGCCTTGCATCTAGGTTTGGTGGATGGATATGGCACGGTTGATTCTGTGGCGCGCGATATTTTGAAAGCGCCAGACTTGGTTGAATACACCCTTAAAGAGAACTTTGCCGAACGGGTTGCTAAACGTTTTGGGGCGGAGACCGGCGCTGCAATCAGTAAAGCTCTAATGCGTGGCGCGGAGATGCGCTAAGCCAGCATTAAAAAGATTGCAGGACGATTTTTTAATACCGTGTTCATTGCGACTGGATTGCTAAATCGATTCTGCCATTCGCTGACTGGTGCAGTCCAAATCCATTCACTCTCAAGGCTCAAGTCGACTGCGATACATAGTTGGGTTTGTGATGAAAGGGAACCTAAGCAACTTTCTAGCATCGCTGTATTACGATAAGGGGTCTCAATCCAGAGCTGTGTTTCATGATTTTGTTTCGAGCGTTGCTCAAGTTGTTTGATCTTTTTAGAACGCTCGGCAGCATCTACCGGAAGGTAGCCATGAAAACTAAAGCATTGTCCATTTAAACCACTTGCCATTAAACCTAACAAGATTGAGCTTGGTCCGACCAATGGTTTAACCCGAGCACCCAGCTGATGAGCCATGTAGACAATTTCAGCACCGGGATCGGCTACACCCGGAACCCCAGCCTCCGACATCAGTCCTATATCTTCACCACGTATTATTGGCTCGAGAAGTTCGTTTGGTTTAAGTACAGTCTTATTTTTACTCTGGGGGCCTCGCCACTCATTCATTTGCATACTTTGGAGCGAGTTACTTAAGGGGGTTATTTGATTGACGGCGTTCAGTAAGGCCCTTGCGGTCTTGGCATCCTCCACAATCCAATTTTTTAAAGAAGCAATTTGTTTCAGGATTTCGGTTGGAATGACTCTAGGTAATTGTGTGGCACGATCTTCTTCCCCGAGTGTATTGGGAACAAGGTATAGACATCCCAGACTAGTTGCATTGCTTGATTTACTCATGAGGGATCGCAAACCCTGTTTCACGCAAGAGTCCAGAAAGGGCGATTAAAGGAAGGCCAATCAATGCGGTTGGATCATCACTCTCAATTTGTTCGAGAAGAATGATGCCCATACCCTCTGACTTGGCGCTTCCAGCGCAGTCATAGGGTTTCTCGATGCGCAAATAATTCTCCAGGATTGAATCAGGCAAATTGCGAAAGCGCACCCTCGTGGGAATACTCAGTGTTTTTTGTTTCCCGCTCTTCAGAAGACAGAGAGCAGTATGGAAGACAACAGTTTTCCCTTGCATTTCTTTTAGTTGAGCTAGAGCTCGTTCATGGTTGCCAGGTTTGCCAATGATTTGACCATCAAGGTCAGCGCATTGATCGGAGCCAATAATCCATGCCTCAGGAAATTGCTTAGCAATCGTACTCGCTTTTAATTGGGCAAGCCGTATCGTCATGGCTTTTGGTAACTCATGCTCCAAGGGAGATTCATCAATATCGGGAGAAGCAGTGGTAAAAGGTAAACCTAATCGCTCTAATAGTTGGCGCCGATACAGAGAGCTTGATGCTAGAACAAGTTGTTTGGTATTTGACATTGAGAAATCACGTCTAGGGATTCAGTATTGCGATATTGTGGCTTAGTTTTGAGACTCGATTTAGACTTCGCGGATGAACTCTCATTCTGCCTTTCCCATCACTCAGCTTGCAATCACCCCAAAATCCCTTGGGAAGGTAGACATATTAGCCCCTGTTTCGTACATAGGAGAGGGGTTTTTAAGCCTAACTGATTTTGCGAGATTGCAGCTTGAGACCTCACACTTAGACGCCCAAGATGGCTTTTATTGTGAGCTTCGGACTCACCATCAGGATGGGGGGGTGCCGGTTATGGAAGTTAGCCTCAAGGGGCAAATGCAATTGGCTTGCCAGCGCTGTTTACAGCCCTTGATTTTTGAGTTTTCTCAGAAAAAACACTTTGTTTTTGTGAAAACAGAAGAAGAGGCAGATGAGTTCCCTTTAGATGATGAGGCTCAAGAGGCACTGGTCGCCAGTCATCACGTTGATCTTCTAGAAGCCATCGAGGACGAGATTTTGCTGGCCATCCCTTATGCCCCAAAACACCCCGCGGGGGATTGTCAAATGAGCCAAGCGGGCGAGGGGCTGGGGGATGAAAATCCCTTTAAGGTACTGAAAAGTCTCAAGAAATAGTAATTAAATCAACCCCCAATACGGGTTTTTACCTGTTTTTATGCTAGAATTGATGCTTGCTTAGGAGTTCATTATGGCCGTCCAACAAAATAAAAAATCCCCTTCGAAACGTGGCATGCACCGTGCACATGATTTCTTGACCGCTCCTGCGATTGCGGTTGAGTCTACTACTGGTGAGGCACATTTGCGCCATCACGTTTCTCCAAATGGCTACTACCGTGGTCGTAAAGTCGTTAAAACCAAAAACGACTAATTCCATTTTGCTGGATCGAAGCGGCTCTTAGCCGCTTTTTTCTTAGACACAATCCACGTTGCAAACAAAAATAATGAGTGTCACCCTTGCAGTCGATGCTATGGGCGGAGATTTTGGTGTCGCCGTAACCATTCCTGCATGCTGTGATTTTTTGCATTCCCATCCAGATGCGATGGTAATCGCAGTAGGTGACCCTAAGTTACTCAATGAAGCTATTAAGCAATGTAATGCGGAAATGCTTAATCGCTTTCAGATTATTGGCGCCTCTGAAATTGTTTTGATGGATGACCCTATCGAAGTAGCATTACGTCGCAAAAAAGATTCATCCATGCGGGTTGCTATTGAGCAAGTACAACAAGGTCAAGCACATGCCGTAGTCTCTGCGGGTAATACGGGTGCTTTGATGGCAATCTCTCGCTATCTTCTAAAAACCCTTGATGGTATAGACCGCCCTGCAATCGCGACGGCAATTCCGAATGAATTGGGTAAAGGTACGACCGTACTAGATTTGGGAGCCAATGCAGATTGCGAGCCGATTCATTTGCTTCAGTTTGCGCAAATGGCGGATGTGATGTTGCGTGTGGTGAATGGTAATACCAGCCCATCGATTGGCTTACTCAATATTGGCGAAGAGGTCATCAAGGGTAATGATGTGGTTAAGCAAGCAGCGGAGCTATTACGGCAAAGTAATCTCAACTTCTATGGCAATGTAGAGGGCAATGATATTTTTAAGGGAACAACGGATATCGTGGTTTGCGATGGCTTTGTGGGCAATGTGGTTTTAAAGGCTAGCGAAGGCCTAGCTAAGATGATGAGTGGCATGATCCGTGAAGAATTTAGTCGTTCCTTATTAACTAAATTAATGGGCTTGGCGGCACTTTTACCCTTGGGACGGGTGCGTAAGCGAGTAGACCACCGCCGATATAACGGGGCAGTTTTATTGGGATTGCGTGGTTGTGTGATCAAGAGTCATGGATCAGCGGATCGCTTTGCCTTTAAGGTTGCGCTCGAACGGGCTTATGACGCTGCAAAGAATCGGATGGTTGATAAGATTGCAGAAACCTTTGGCATGAGGTCTGTATGAGCAACGCTTGCTATGCACGGATTGCAGGAACTGGTAGTTATTTACCAGAGCAACGCGTTAGTAATCAAGATCTAGTTGTACGACTTGCGAAAGAAGGTTTGGAGACCAGTGACGAGTGGATCCAGACCCGCAGCGGAATTTCAGCAAGGCATTTTGCTGCTAAGCATGAGCTGACCAGTGATCTAGCAGTTAAAGCAGCTCAGGCTGCTTTGCAATCAGCCTCTTGCGATGTGAGCGAAATTGATCTCATCATCTTGGCCACTTCTACCCCTGATCATTTGGGCGGCTTTCCGAGTACTGCGTGCGTGATTCAGGATAAATTAGGTGCCAAGCATGGCTGCGCAGCCTTTGATGTGCAGGCTGTCTGTGCGGGCTTTTCGTATGCCCTAAGTATTGCAGATGCATTTATTCGGACAGGTGCGCATCAAAAGGTATTAGTGATTGGCGCTGAAGTATTCTCACGCATTCTTGATTTTAAAGATCGCACCACGTGCGTATTATTTGGTGATGGTGCTGGGGCTGTGGTGCTTGAGGCATCGGATCAACCCGGTATCTTGGCGAGTGCTTTGCATGCGGATGGTAGTCAGCGTAATATTTTGTGTGTTCCGGGCCGAGCAACCTGCGGGGGTATCGAGGGTTCTCCGTTTTTGACCATGGATGGTCAAGCAGTCTTTAAATTAGCAGTGAAGGTTTTGGAGCAAGTGGCTAATGAGGTTTTAGAAAAAGCCGGTATGAGTGCTGATCAAATCGATTGGTTAGTTCCACATCAAGCCAATATTAGGATCATGGAGGGCACTGCCCGCAAAATGGGAATGTCGATGGACAAGATGATAGTAACCGTTGCCGAGCATGGAAATACTTCTGCTGCATCAATTCCATTAGCCTTAGATACAGGTATTCGTTTGGGTCATATTAAACGCGGTCAATATGCACTGCTTGAGGGAGTTGGCGGCGGCTTTGCTTGGGGTGCAGTAATCTTGCGCTACTAATTGATTGACACGATATAACTTTTTTATGAGATTGTTATGACATTTGCATTTGTATTTCCTGGACAAGGCTCCCAATCGGTGGGAATGCTGAATTCGCTTGCTGCGCGCACGGAAGTGCATGCTACTTTACAAGAGGCTTCTGATGCTTTGGGCGAGAACATCAGCAAACTAATTGCTGAAGGCCCTGCAGAGGCTTTGGCATTAACCACCAACACGCAGCCTGTAATGCTAACCGCTGGAGTTGCCTGTTATCGAGCTTGGTTGGCAGCGGGCGGTCCAAAGCCCAGCGTGCTTGCTGGCCATAGTCTTGGAGAGTATTCCGCACTGGTAGCATCTGGAGTCATTAGTTTTAAAGATGCGGTACCGCTAGTGCGTTTTCGTGCTGAGGCAATGCAGTCAGCAGTACCAGTAGGAACTGGTGGTATGGCAGCCATCTTAGGACTAGAAGATGCGAAAGTCATTGAGGTATGCGCATCTGCCAGTGCGCAAACTGGAAAGATTGTGGAAGCAGTTAATTTCAATGCACCAGGACAAATAGTAATTGCGGGTGCAGCTGAGGCTGTTGCTAAGGCATGCGAGTTACTAAAAGCAGCGGGTGCTAAACGAGCCCTACCCTTATCAGTATCGGCCCCATTTCATTCCTCTTTATTAAAGCCGGCGTCTGAGAAATTAAAGGCATACCTTGAGAATATTGAGTTTCATGCTCCCACCATTCCTGTGATTAACAATGTGGACGTGAGTATTTTGGATAATCCCGCTGCCATCAAGGATGCGTTGGTACGACAAGCTGCAAAACCAGTGCGTTGGCAAGAAACGATTCGGGCAATGTCAGCGCGTGGTGTAATCCAGGTTGTTGAGTGCGGTCCTGGCAAGGTACTTGCTGGCTTAACCAAGCGTATTGATGACCAATTGCAAGGCATGGCATTGATGGACGATGCCAGTCTTATGGAAGTGATGCAAACATTAAAACCTAGATAGATTGACGAAGCAAAAGAGACAACGATGAATTTAGACCTCACTAATCAAGTAGCTCTTGTAACAGGGGCCTCCCGCGGCATTGGTCAAGCAATTGCCCAAGAACTGGCTAGTTGCGGTGCAACTGTTATTGGAACCGCAACCACCGAAGCGGGTGCCCAAGCAATTGCTACACGTTTAAAACCGCATGGCGGTTCTGCCAAAGTCTTAAATGTCACGGATGATGCAGCATGTGAAAGCATCATGGATGGCATTGTCAAAGAATTTGGTCGAATCGATATTTTGGTCAACAATGCAGGGATTACTAAAGATAATTTGGCAATGCGGATGAAGGGTGAGGAGTGGTCAGATGTTATTTCCACTAACTTAAGTTCTGTATTTAAGCTTTCACAAGCGGTGATGCGTCCCATGATGAAGGCGCGTAGTGGTCGAATCATCAATATCACCTCGATCGTGGGGCATATGGGTAATGCTGGACAGGCAAATTACGCAGCTGCAAAAGCGGGTGTTGCAGGAATGACGCGTGCCTTAGCACGTGAAATCGGCAGTCGGAATATCACGGTGAATTGCGTTGCCCCGGGCTTTATTGATACGGATATGACCCGCACCCTAAGTGAGGAGCAGCAAAATAGTCTGAAGGCAAACATTCCTTTGGCTCGTTTAGGGACTCCGGAGGATGTGGCGCAGGCAGTGGCGTTTTTGGCCTCTCCCGCAGCTGCCTACATTACCGGAATAACCCTGCACGTCAATGGTGGCCTATATCTAGCCTGATTATTCCAGTAAATTGAGAGATCAGCTAACAAACTGATAAAATCCTGTAATTCGTTTTAACAAGCCCTGGAGGGAATGAATGGACAACATCGAACAACGCGTTAAGAAAATTGTGGCTGAGCAATTAGGCGTGCCAG
>RFQL01000073.1 GCA_009924985.1 Burkholderiaceae bacterium
ATGCCGGCGCGTACCTGCTCGGCAATACGTGCCGATGTAAATAAACCTAAAGCGATACTCACCAATAAATACGATGGGAACGATTTCATAACAGGGAAAAACGCAGGCATCACGTGGTACCACAGAAATACCTGAACCAAGAGAGGAATGTTTCTAAAAAGCTCTACCCAAACGGTTCCAAGAAAAGCGAGGCCTTTATTCAGAAAATTACTTGGCTGTAAGGTTCTGAGGGTGCCAATTGTCACTCCCAAAAGTAGCGCAAGAACCAGACTTAGGCCTGCTACGGATAAGGTCCAAGCCCATGCTGTAAATAACCAATCTAGATAAGTAGGGTCGGCATTTGGATCCATACCAAATAAAAAAGAAAAGCAGCGCGGGGCTGCTTCTCCAGTCAAAGTGTCTTTACAAAAGACACTCCAATCTAAGGTCATATAAAACTCGCTACAAATCCTTGCGCTTACTTCTTTTGATAATCTTCAGCAGGTCTGTCATTTGGACTAGACCAAGCTTGCTTGGTGCTGTCTGAGAGAGCCAAACCAACTCTGGCATTTTTAGGTGGAATGGGTTGCATAAACCACTTATCCCACAATTTTGTCAAAGTACCATCTTTCATCATTTTCTTAATGTTATCGTCAACCGCCTTCTTAAAGGAGGGGTCATCTTTACGCATCATGATGGCGATCGGCTCAACTGCGATTACCTCACCAACGATTCGATAGTCTGCAGGATTTTTTGCATTCGCTATATTGCCGGCCAAAATCGATCCGTCCATCACGAACGCATCGGCACGACCCGATTCAAGCAATAAAAAGCTATCAGCGTGATCTTTTCCAAAGATCTCTTCGAAATTAACACCGGTAGCTTTCTCATGTTTACGCAATAGCTGAACAGAGGTTGTGCCAGTCGTTGTGGCTACCTTCTTACCATTTAGTTGGTTTAAAGAAGTAATACCAGAATTTGCTTTTACAGCAATCCGAATCTCTTCAACGTAAGTGGTTACTGCAAATGCCACATCTTTTTGACGAGTTGCATTGTTAGTGGTTGAGCCGCACTCAATATCAACAGTCCCGTTTTGTAATAAGGGGATACGATTTTGTGAAGTCACTGGACTGTATTTAACATCCAATGTTTTCATATTGAGCTGCTTCTGAATATCACGAAGTACGGTATTGCAAATCTCAACATGAAAGCCGGCGTACTTACCATCGCCCAGTGTGTAAGAAAGCGCTCCTGAAGATTCGCGCACACCCATCGTAACCGCTCCGCTAGACCTCATCTTGTCTAGAGTGCTCTGTTGCGCAAATGCGGCGGGAGCAGAAAATAAACCGATGATTGATATAGCCAACGGCATTAGTAGAGTTTTTTTCATAAAAATCCTTTAACGACTAATTAATAAAAACAGCGAGGTATCTTTTTATCAGAAAATACTGTTGTAACATCCCTAAAGTTCTATTAATTAGGGTTAATCCTTAGGGCTATAAGCCTCTTCAAATGTCTTTAATGCAAGGTTCTAGGCATGACCAAGGCAAATTCTGGGATATTTGCTTGAAAGAACTGTGCGTCCTGGGTGACACAAAAATACTCACCCCGCATAGTACCGGCGGGGGTGGGCAGGGTTGCCCAACTGGTGTATTCAAAATGCTCCCCAGAGCGCAATAAAGGTTGCTGCCCCACGACGCCCAAACCTTTGACCTCCTGGACCTCCCCCTCACCATCCGTGATGAACCAATGCCTAGCAATGAGCTGGACCCCTGCCGAGCCATTGTTGCGGATGGTTACGGTATAGGAAAAGGCAAATTGCTGATTTTCTGGATCAGATTGCTCCGGTAGGTATTGCGGGCGAACAGTCACGGTAATTTCGGGTGGATTCATGATCAGCATTCTGCTCTATCCATTCCCCGTCTGCAAGCTAGAATCTAGGTATGACAAGCCAAAAAGCTCCAAAATAGCCTCCGTATGAGCCTCAATAGCCCCATTATTGCCCCCTCTATCCTCTCTGCCGACTTTGCCAAACTGGGCGATGAGGTAAGGGTCGTTCTCGAATCTGGCGCCGATTGGATCCACTTTGATGTGATGGATAACCACTATGTACCCAATCTAACCATTGGGCCCTTAGTTTGTGAAGCGATCCGTCCGCATGCACAAAAAAATGGTAAGCCTGCCATGATCGACGTGCATCTCATGGTTGAGCCGGTTGACCGCATCGTTCCGGATTTTGCCAAAGCAGGCGCTAATTTAATCAGCTTTCACCCTGAGGCCAGTACCCATGTCCATCGCACACTCAGTCTAATTAAAGATAATGGCTGTCAGGCGGGCCTCGTTTTAAATCCTACTTCGCCGATTCATCTTTTGGATCATGCGCTAGATCAAATTGATTTGGTTCTACTAATGTCTGTTAATCCAGGCTTTGGTGGTCAATCGTTTATTCCCAGTACCCTCACTAAAATTACACAGGTCCGCAAAATGCTGGATCAATATCGCAAGACGAATGGCAGAAGTATTCGTCTTGAAGTGGATGGTGGCATCAAAGTTGACAATATTGCAGCGATTGCTAAGGCGGGAGCCGATACCTTTGTTGCAGGCTCTGCGATTTTTGGTAAGCCTAATTATCGCGATGTGATTGAAGCAATGCACAAAGAAATCGCATCATCGATATAAGAACAAACCAAATTTGCAATGAATGCTCCTGAATTAAAACAGTTTGCTGCACAAGGCTTTAATCGAGTGGCCCTATTCGCAGAGTCTTTGGTTGGTCAAGAAACGCCCTTATCACTTTATCTAAAACTCACCCAAGACTTTGGGCAAAAAAATACCTACTTACTTGAATCCGTTTATGGGGGCGAACGTTTTGGTCGCTACTCCATCATTGGTTTACCCGCTCGTTCCCTCCTTAGGAGCGTAGGTACTCCTGAATCACCAAGCAATGAAGTGGTACTTGATGACAATGTCATTGAATCTAATCAAGATAATCCACTTGATTTTATTGATAGCTATTTCAAGCGTTTCAAAGTTGCCCCCCAAACAAACCTGCCGCGTTTTTGTGGCGGGCTTGCAGGTTACTTCGGCTACGATACCGTTCGTTACATTGAGAAACGCCTCGCCAAACATTCTCTTCCTGATGAAATCGGCGTACCAGACATTCAATTGATGCTCACCGAAGAATTAGCCGTAGTCGACAACGTTGCTGGAAAAATTTACTTCATTGTGTATGTCGATCCCAACGATGAGAATGCGTATGAAGCTGGTACAGCTCGCTTGGCTAAATTACAGGCACAACTGAAGAATGCAGTCGATTCTGAAAAAGAATTTTCTGAAACCCCAAACAAAGAAAATGGTGTCGAATTAATACGGAAGTATAAGGCGGCTGACTTTGAAAATGCGGTTCGCAAAACTAAAGACTATATTTTGGCAGGTGATTGTATGCAAGTCGTTATTGGTCAGCGGATTAGTCGCCCTTATGTGCAATCACCGCTTCAACTCTACAAAGCGCTTCGTTCCTTAAATCCATCGCCGTACATGTACTTCTATGACTTTGGCAATCTACAAATTGTGGGTTCATCACCCGAAATCTTGGTGCGCCAAGAAAAACGTGAGAATCGCAAGATGGTCACCATACGCCCTCTTGCTGGTACCCGCCGACGTGGTTCTACTCCAGAAGAGGATGCGCAATTAGCAACAGAGCTTCTAGCCGATCCGAAAGAAATTGCCGAGCATGTCATGCTCATTGACTTGGCCCGCAATGATGTAGGTCGCATTGCCAAAACGGGCACGGTCAAAGTGACCGACTCGATGGTGATTGAAAAGTACTCGCATGTGCAACATATCGTCAGCTCGGTTGAAGGTGAACTCAAGGACAATATGAGCAATATGGATGTCTTACGCGCCACCTTCCCGGCCGGAACACTATCGGGTGCCCCAAAAATTCGGGCGATGGAAATTATTGATGAAATGGAAATCACCAAACGTGGCATTTATGGCGGCGCTGCGGGATATCTCTCTTTTTCAGGCGATATGGATGTGGCTATTGTGATTCGTACTGGGGTCATCAAAGACGGTATGCTGCACTCGCAAGCAGGTGCTGGTGTAGTGGCGGACTCCGACCCCACATCAGAATGGAAAGAAACAGAAGCAAAGGCGCGTGCGGTTTTAGCAGCAGCAGATCTGGCAGAAGCCTCGAGAGGCGGATAAACATGCTTTTAATGATTGATAACTACGATTCGTTCACATTCAACTTAGTTCAGTACTTTGCTGAACTCGGCGAAGAGGTGAAAGTTGTTCGCAACGATGAGATCGGTGTGCGTGATATTGCCACCATTAAGCCAGATCGTATTTGTATTTCTCCAGGGCCTTGCAGTCCAACTGAGGCAGGAATTTCAGTAGCTACGATCCAACAATATGCTGGGAAGATTCCGATCCTTGGTGTCTGCCTAGGGCACCAAGCAATCGGTGAGGCATTTGGTGGGAAAGTGATTCGGGCGAAGAAAGTGATGCATGGCAAAACCGATGTGATTCATCATACGGGCGAGGGCGTTTTTAAGGACTTGCCTGAGCGCTTTAAGGTCACCCGTTATCACTCGCTCGCAATTGAAAAAAAATCTCTACCAACTTGCTTAGCAATTACGGCAGAAACAGATGATGGTGAAATCATGGGCGTAAGGCATAAAGAATTCATTGTTGAAGGTGTGCAATTTCATCCTGAGTCTATTTTGTCTGAACAAGGGCACGCTTTACTCAAAAACTTTTTACAACAGAAATAATTAAATTTCTATGACAATGACAGCATCAGCAGCCTTGCAACATTTAATTGAAGGTAAAGAACTGCCCAAAGAAGACATGATTAGCATCATGCGGGGGATCATGGGTGGCGAGCTTCCTGGGCCAATGGTTGCTGCACTCTTAGTCGCCCTGCGCAGCAAAAAAGAATCTCCTGCTGAAATTGCTGCCGCAGCACAAGTCATGCGTGATTTTGCAACTCCGGTTGATGTGCCCGATAAGACTCATTTGGTAGATGTAGTGGGTACAGGTGGTGATGGTGCGCATACCTTTAATATCTCAACCGCATCGATGTTTGTGGCCGCTGCGGCCGGAGCTAAAATTGCAAAACATGGCAATCGCAGTGTGAGTAGTAAGTCTGGGAGTGCTGATGTACTGGAGGCGCTTGGTGTAAAACTCAATCTTACTTCCGAGGCGGTTGGGCAATGCATCAATACGCTGGGTGTAGGTTTTATGTTTGCCCCCAATCATCACCCTGCTATGAAAAATGTTGTCCCGATTCGTAAAGATTTGGGCGTCCGAACCATCTTTAATATCCTAGGGCCACTGACCAATCCCGCCAAAGCACCTAATATTGTGATGGGTGTTTTTCATCCAGAACTGGTTGGAATCCAAGCAAAAGTATTGCAACTCATGGGGGCGGATCATGCACTCGTGGTGCACGGCAAAGACGGCCTTGATGAAATTACCCTCTCGGGACCAACCATTGTTGCCGAGCTTCTCAATGGCCAGATTAAAGAGTATGAAATCTCTCCAGGTGATTTTGAAATGGCAATAACGCCTTCCCTCGAATCCCTCAAAGTGAACGATGCAAACGAGTCTAAAGCCATCATCCTGCAAGTTCTTGATAATCAATCAGGTCCTGCTAACGATATTGTTTGCCTGAATGCTGGCGCCACACTCTATGCCGCAAATGTCGCAAACAGCATTGCTGATGGTATCCATCAAGCGAAAGAAGCCATCGCATCGGGCAAAGCCAAGCAAAAACTCGATGCATTGATTGCCCTAACTCAGAGTCTTGCAAGCAACTCATGAACGATATTCTTGCTCGAATTCTAGAAACTAAAAAGCAGGAAATTCGTGTTGCTCAAGGCCTGATTTCCAGTGGTGAAATCTTAAAAGAAGCTCTTCATGCCAATCGCGATCCTGCTAAGCAGGCACGGGGTTTTGCTAGAGCCTTAATCGATTCAATTGCCAAGGGCAAGCCTGGCATCATTGCAGAAATTAAAAAGGCCAGCCCTAGCAAAGGAATCCTACGCGAGCAATTTCATCCAAAAGAGATTGCCCAAAGCTATGCTGAGCATGGCGCGACCTGCTTATCAGTTTTAACTGATAAAGATTATTTTATGGGCTCACCCGAGTTTCTCAAAGAAGCGAGAGCTGCCTGTACTCTGCCTGTGATTCGCAAGGACTTCATCATCGACCCCTATCAGGTCTATGAGGCAAGGGCCATGGGTGCTGATGCTATTTTGCTCATCGTTGCTGCTCTTGAGCCAACTCAAATGAAAGAGCTTGAGTTATGTGCTATTGAAAACCATCTTGATGTGCTCGTTGAGGTGCACGATGCACTTGAGCTCGAAGCTGCTTTGGAACTAAAAACTCCCCTTTTAGGAATTAACAATCGCAATCTCAAAACCTTTGAAGTTAGCCTTCAAACAACTCTTGATTTACTATCTTCAATCCCTAAAGAAAAACTGGTGATTACAGAATCCGGCATTTTGCAAGCGGCAGATGTAAAAACGATGCGTGATGCTGGTGTGAATGCCTTCTTAATTGGTGAAGCTTTTATGCGTGCAACTAATCCCGGTAAAGCACTTGCAGAGCTATTTGCTTAAGTCAATACAAGAAAGCTAGACATTAAATAAGAAGTTCAAGACATCGCCATCTTTGACGATGTATTCCTTACCTTCTGCGCGCATCTTGCCTACCTCTTTAGAACCCTGTTCGCCTTTAAATTGAATAAAGTCCTCATAGGCAATCGTTTGTGCCCGAATAAAGCCGCGCTCAAAATCCGTATGGATCACACCAGCTGCTTGGGGGGCGGTATCGCCAATATGAATCGTCCAAGCCCTAACCTCTTTCACGCCAGCAGTAAAGTAGGTCTGTAAGCCAAGCAAGCTGTAGCCAGCACGAATGACCCGATTTAGTCCCGGCTCGGTCATACCCAAATCGGCCAAGAACTCCGTTTTATCGGCCTCATCTAAATCTGCGATTTCTGCTTCAATCGCAGCGCATACAGCCACCACTGGGGAGTTTTCCTTCGCTGCGTGCTGCTTGACTGCCTCTAGATGGGGATTATTGTCAAAACCATCTTCTTTCACATTGGCAACATACATCGCCGGCTTGGCTGTGATTAAACAAAAGGGTTTTAGGAGAGCAAGCTCTTCCTTGGTCAAACTAAGAGCGCGGACAGGTAAGGCTTGATCCAGCTGTGCCTGTACTTTTGTTAACACCGCAACGAGGGCGGCGGCTTCCTTGTCATTACCTGATTTTGCTGCCTTGGTGTAGCGTTGCAGCGCCTTCTCAACTGAACTCAAATCAGCCAAGGCCAATTCAGTATCAATTACCCCAATATCAGATAAGGGGTCTACCTTGCCAGCGACGTGAATCACGTTAGCATCCTCAAAACAGCGCACCACATGGGTAATTGCATCGGTCTCCCGTATATTGGCCAAGAACTGATTTCCCAGGCCCTCCCCTTTGGAGGCTCCGGCAACTAGGCCTGCAATATCGACAAACTCAACCGTAGCCGGAACAATTTTCTCGGGCTGGACGATCTCAGCCAAGGCCGCAAGTCTAGGATCGGGCACCTCGACCATACCAACGTTGGGCTCAATAGTACAAAACGGGTAGTTTTCTGCTGCAATCCCCGCTTTGGTGAGGGCATTAAACAGAGTGGATTTGCCTACATTGGGTAAGCCGACGATTCCGCATTTTAGTGACATGCCGCCATTGTAAATGGCATTGATTCGATATCATCATGGTATGTCCATACAATCCCGAGCAAGCTCCAACCCGACCAAACTCAGCGAGGGTAATCAAACCGCTGATTTTTGCATCGTTGGGGGAGGCATTATTGGTAAAGCCTGCGCACTCGGACTGGCACAGTTAGGTTACTCCGTTATTCAAATTGCGCCGGATCTGGAAAAAAATCAAGCGCTGATACCAAATCAATTTGGGCAACGTATTTATGCCCTCGCACCAAGTACAAAAACTCTCTTGAGTGAACTGCATGTTTGGGATGCACTTGATCATCAGCGGATTCAAGCGGTTCGGGACATGCATATCTTTGGTGATCGTGGCCAAGCCAATGACCGCCTCCATTTTTCTGCATTTGAGGCGGGTCGACCTGAGCTGGCATGGATTACCGAAGCAGATCTCATTGAGTTGACCCTTGATCAAGCCATACGTTTTCATAAACAGATTCGTAATATCAATACCAGTGTGAGTGATATTCATATTGAGAAAGACGCAAAACCGACATTAGTCCTTGGTAGTGGTGAGCAGATGTCTGCTCAGTTAATTATTGCTGCTGACGGCGCACGGTCACCATTACGGTCAACGATTGGCATCGCCATTCATGAGCATAGCTACGATCAAATAGCAGTTGTTGCTAATTTCTCCTGCGCATACCCCCATCTTCAAACGGCATATCAATGGTTTTTACCTGGCGGTGATATTTTGGCAATGCTGCCATTGCCAAAACAACAGGTGTCGATGGTTTGGTCTACCTCGCCTGAAAATGCCAATCATTTAATGCAACTTCACTCAGGGGCTTGGCCGAATTTACTCCAAGAGCAAGTAAGTGGCAGTATTCATAAAGCATTAGGCGCTCTACAATTACAATCAACGCCAGCAAGTTTTCCCCTCAAGCGTATCAAAGCGCAGAGTCTTATCGGTCCCAACTACGATCCTAAAGTAATATTGTTAGGCGATGCAGCGCATGTGATACATCCCTTAGCCGGACAAGGCCTAAATCTTGGCTTACGGGATGTGGCCTCATTATTGCAAGTCATCAAGAATAAAGAAGAGTTTCGAGCAATTGATGACCGAATCTTGCTGCGTCGTTACGAACGAGAGCGGGAAGGCGATACAAGCTCACTGCTTTGGATTACTGA
>RFQL01000074.1 GCA_009924985.1 Burkholderiaceae bacterium
TCATTGGGCTTGTTTTAACCACCTTGTTTGCTAGTCATGCTATTGGCTTATTTCACATTCGCTTTATTACTCAACTAGATAACTTTATCTACGATGCTCGCCTACGAGCGACGATGCCCAATACGGTTGACGACCGTATTGTGATTTTAGACGTGGATGAAAATAGCTTAAAAATGCCTGAGTTAGGTCGCTGGCCCTGGAGTCGCGACAAGATGGCACAGATTATGGACGTATTGTTTGACAAGTATCAAATCAAATCCCTGGGTTTTGATGTGATTTGGGCAGAGCCAGATACAAGTTCCGGCTTAGGGATTTTAAAGAGGTTAGCAAAAGAGGATTTAAAGGGTTCGCCTGAGTTTGGCCAAGCAGTAGAGCGCTTAGCCCCAAAACTAGACTTCGATAAAATTTTTGCAAATTCCTTGCGTGATCGCCCTATTGTTTTAGGCTATTACTTTAATTCTAATAAAGACGCTACGGAGATTGGAGCTCTGCCAGATCCAATTTTCTTTAAGGATGATTTAGCAAATCGTGAGAAATATTTTTCCTTACGGAAAGGCTTTGGCGCGAACTTAGAAAATTTATCGTTTGAGGCTCCCATGGCGGGTCACTTTAATCCAACGGTTGATACGGATGGTGTGATTCGGCGCGTTCCCATGTTGGCTGAATATAAGGGTGATTATTACGAGTCATTGTCTTTGTCCATGTATCGGCTGATTATTGGTTTAAATAGCCCCGAGGACAAAGGATCGGTGGGTAAGATGCCACAACGCATTCCTGGCGCCAAGCTATTGCCTCTTGGAAATAATGAACCCAAAGGAACGGGGCCGATTTTACCAATTGAGGGGATTCAGGTGGGCTCCACAATCATTCCTGTTGATAAGGGGACAAATTTACTGGTTCCGTTTCGAGGCAATCGCGATAGAGGCAATCGCGATAGCTTTGCTTACATATCCTTAGGTGATGTATTTGCTGGCAAGGTACCCGTTGAAAAATTAAAAGGCAAGATCGCATTTGTTGGCACCACAGCGCCAGGCTTAGCGGATTTACGCGCTACACCCGTGAGCGGTTTGTATCCGGGTGTCGAAATTCACGCAAATCTGTTAGCGGGGATGCTGGATAGTAAGACTATCCCTTTTAAATCGGAGCCTCCCTTTTCTACCTTTTTAGAGTTAGTAGGGCTTCTGGTAATCGGGATTGTCCTAGCTGTCTTAATGGCATATCTTCCAGCGTTACCAGCAGCGATTTTATTTGTGGTGAGCTTGGCTGCGGCAGTTGCTACCAATGTGATGTGGTGGCAACAAGGATATGCCTTACCGTTAGCCCCTTTCTTATTATTAATTGGTTTAATTTATTTTTCCAATGTTGCTTACGGATATTTTGTTGAGTCTAAAAACAAACGTCAGCTAGCGGATTTATTTGGTCAATATGTCCCGCCAGAGTTGGTTGACAAAATGGCGGAAAATCCGCTGCAGTACAGCATGGCCGCGCGCAAGCATACGTTAACGGTTTTGTTTTCGGACGTGGTTGGCTTTACATCCATTTCAGAAAAATTGACGCCTTCCGAGTTAACCGAATTCATTAATGAATATTTAAGTGAAATGAGTTTTGTAATTCGTAAAAAAGGTGGAACGCTTGATAAGTACATTGGCGATGCCATCATGGCTTTTTGGGGCGCCCCCATTGATGATGAAGATCACGCAACCAATGGTGTGCTTGCGGCTCTGGGAATGCATGAAAAATTACAGGAGCTAAAGAAAGCATATAAAGAAAAGAATTGGCCCGATATTAACGTTGGCATTGGATTGAGTACGGGGCCGATGACGGTTGGCGATATGGGATCTGTTATTCGCAAAGCCTATACCGTGATGGGTGATGCGGTAAATTTAGGATCGCGTTTAGAGGGAATTACCCGTCAGTATTTTGTGAATATCCTAGTTTCCGAAGAAACGATGCAAGCCACAAAAGGAATTCTATTTCGAGATATCGATATGGTTCGGGTTAAGGGTAAAGATAACCCCATTACCATTTACGAGCCGATTGCAGAGATCGCCAAGACTAATGCTGAAGTGCAACAAAAAATTACTACGTGGAATGAAATGATCAAAAGTTATCGATTGCAAAATTGGAGTGATGCGGAATCTAAATTACACGGATTAATAGCGACTGACTCGAACAATAAGCTATATCAGTTATATGCCGATCGCATTGCATTTTTTAAAACTAATCCACCGCCAACTGACTGGGATGGGGTTACCAAATTTGAAACAAAATGAAGTTTATGTTTTAGGAGAATAAGATGAGTCCAATATTCGTTGTTAAAAATGGTTTTCGGTTATTAATTTTAGCCGGCCTACTTTTATCATTTAATTCGTATGCGCAAGAGGCGGGTAGAGTGACACGCTCTTCTGGAAAGGCCACCATTACAACCTCAGCCAATCAAGTCAAGGCAGTTGCGAATGGCGATACCGTTAATAGCGGTGACACCATTACGACCGAAGATGATTCTCAGGTGCTAATCCGATTAAAAGATAATTCAACGATGGCGATTCGGCCAAAAAGTAAGATAAAAATTGCTGAATTTAAATTTGATAATCAACCCACCGATACCATCAAAACGAATGTAATGGCTGGAACGTTGCGCGCTGTATCGGGTCAAATTGGAAAAGGCCAACCTGATAATGTGAAGTATGAAGCGAATACTGCAACCATTGGTATTCGCGGAACTGATATTGAATTAGCAATCATTCCTGAGGGCTCAAAAGATCGGGCTGGGGTGTACAACTATGTTCACACGGGCGAGGTTCAAATGGCCCTTAATACTGGCGAAAAAGTGATTGTCACTAAAGAATTGACAGGCTTTACTCCCGAAAAATTATTACCGGGTGAGTCGCGCTTACAAGTTCTCAAAGATCGCCCTGCATTCTTGGTATCCGGTGGTTTTGATGCGCTAATTAACCAGCTCACCGCACCTCGCTTGCCAATGCGCTAGAGATCGTAGTGCAGTTTGAGTCCAATTATTGTTCGGCCTAGCCTTTTTGTTGCTGCGTTAATCCCTTGCCTGCAATTGCTCTCCTGCGCGAGTGTCATCACAACTCCACGAACTCAAGGGGGGCAAGCGATTGATGATTTTGGTTTTATTGCCATCCACTCAACTGTACCCATACAAGCCTACTTAAAGATGCGCGTCTCAAAGACGCAGGTAGGGCCTGAGTCTGATTTAACCATTTACATCGAAGGCGATGGGGCTCACTGGTTATTGCAGATGGCACCACCTCCTAATCCGACTCCACGTAAGTCGCTGGTTGTTTCATTAGCTACTCAGGATCAAAGCCCGTTTATTCTGTACCTTGCCAGACCTTGTCAATACATCGATATTGCTCAGTTTAAGGACTGTGACCCATCTGTGTGGACAGAGGGGCGTTTTAGTTCTGCTGTGATTCAATTAGCAAATGATGTGATTGATAAGGTATTACTGGATTTACCCAAAGTGCGATTAAATTTGGTCGGACACTCCGGTGGTGGAACTTTAGCCACACTCTTAGCGGCAAAGCGCAGTGATGTACGGTGTTTAGTAACCCTTGCAGCCCCATTGGATATTGCCGCATGGACGCAGTCTGTATCGGTGGGCCCACTCCGTTTATCGAAGAATCCTGCCGATCCCAATATTCAGTTAAAAAATACTCGACAAACGCATTTTTTTGGTGAAAACGATGCCATCGTGAAAAAAGAGTCGATTGGCAATTACCGTAATTTTTCCAACAAAACGGACTTTATCGTAATTTCCGGTTTTGATCACACCAAAGCTTGGGCTGATCAGTGGCCTATGTTGCAGAAAAAGTCATGCCTAGCCTTGGATTAATTCATTTTCCAAAAATCGATTGGACTAGTTTAGAATTTACGAAGGTAACAAAAAGGTAAATTCCTATGGAAATCATCGCGTTCGGCAGAAAAACTCTCCAAAAACCAAAAGGGCAATTTTCAAAAAAAATAGCTTATTACCCCGCTGTATTTTTGATTTCTGTTTTATGGGGTGTTGGAATAACACCTAGTATTGCAAACGATAATAATGCGGCCTCCTCATCAGTTAAATCGGCGACACAAGCGACATCGAATGCATTAAGCTCGATCATCTTGGGTAATGCGATGGGTGGTTCAGGAAGTTTTAAACTCAAGCTTGGATCAGCTCCTCAATTCAATCATTTTTCAGTGCTTGATAAAGGGGATGACAATCAAATAAGTGGTGCTGAAAGTTCTCGCGAAGAAAGTGGACGGGGTGGTATTGCCGCCTCACCGGATTTAAGTAATTGGAGTATTTGGGCAACGCCCGTTGTGAGTGGTTTTAAAAATAATATCGCGCCTTACACCTCGACGGGCACCGTATCCATTGCCTTGATGGGCTTGGAGTATAACCATGACGATACGATCATTGCGGGGTTGTCTTACGCCTACTCAAGTGTGGATGCCAACACAACTTATAACGGTGGGACGTTAAAAAGTATTAGTAAGACAGTATCGCCTTATTTGGTTTACATTCTGAATGATCGGTGGATGCTCGATGCTAGTGCAGGCTTTGGTCAAGCGAACCCAGAAACTAAAGTTAGCGGTGTTACAGGAAAGACTTCGAGTCAAAGTAATTTTGCAACCGTTGGGGTGACTAATACGATCGAGATGGGCAAGGTTCTTGTGCGTCCTAGAGCATCGTATACGGTTTATAAGGACTACTTAGCCGGATATACCAATTCTGCGAACGTCACGAACGGCGCGCTGACCAGTTGGCTTTATCAGACAAAATTGGGTGGCACGGTTTCCTATGAAGTGAAACCATTTTCACCATTTATTAGCGCATATTCAATTTTTAATAGCTGGAGCATGACACCATCCAACACAGCGCCTTCGGCATATGCTTCGACGTATCAGGTCCAAATTGGGGCAAATACCTCAAAAGGACCATTTTATGGCACTGCAGCATTTCAATTTGAAAAATCTACCAGTCAATTTAGAATCTACGGTGGCATTCGGTTCTAAATCCTAACAACTTGTTTTAATTAACTTTTCGCTCGAAAAGTTAATTTTCTTTTTATCCCCTTGGCGGGTGGTCTCAATTTGTTGTGGAATGTACCCCACAAACTTGATCTTTTATCTATTTTTCCTTCCAAAGAACGAGTAAAATCGTAATTGAATCAATTACTTGTGTTTTTTATATCAATTGGGGTAGTTAATTATGGTGAAAGATATTTTTGTCGATGGCGTTGGGAATATTTCTGTTCAAGCGGGGCTATCTAGAATTGAGCTAACGCAACTAAAAAAGCTACCCGCGGAAGGAGCAACCCCCGAGTTTGATATTACCGAGCGTTTGGCAATGAGTTTAGAAACGATGCTCAAACTCCACGGTGCTCTATCGGAAATAGTGGCGCAAATGGAAGCCAAGGGATTGATTCGTAAAAATACCGACGAAACCATTTCCTCCACCAAGAAAAAGTAAGTTAATTATTTAATATTTACATAACGCAAACCAGTCTAGATGAATTCTCGTTTCTTGCCTCCTGACATACCACCTCCAAAATCTGGAGGTGGTGGAGGCAGTTTATCCTCTAAAAAAGTACGGCCTCAAAACTCAACAAATCCGATCCCTTCTAGTAGGGATTTTTCGCTTTTAACGGCATTGGTTGGGGCGATGATTGTTAATGAGTCTGAGCGCAATCTTCACCAAGAACAAGCAACTAGCTTTTCTGCTTTTCTTCAAGATTTATTTTCGAAAGTAGTTTCAAGCGATTCGTCGACCCAGGCGATTATTTCTGAGGCTGCCCTCGAATCGCTTGCGCAAGTTCAAGAGCAGCTTGAGAGAATTTCGCAATCGCACGTCATTTCGTTTGCTGATGTAGAAAATGTAGTAAGCAATTTTACAGATGAGTTATTTCCAGACTCTTTCGTATCAAATTGTTAACCAAAGTCTTAGAGCTTTACAGGCGAAGTATGTTGATGCTTCCTTGCAGGAAGTTGCTTTAAGCGAAGAAAGCGATCGTACCGATCGATCAATCGATTTAGAGCAATTCGTAGATGAACTTGCTCAACACAACTCCGAATGGTGGTATCACCTATCTGATTTGGTAGCTGATAAAAGCTTTCATTTTTATACAGTCATTGCTGAGTTTAGGGATCGCGAAACTGCGTTTGAAATTGATTCGGACATTCTTCATTTTCAGTTTGCCCAAGAATTTCCCGCTGATAGCACGTATCAACTAACTGCGGTTCAGTCAAAAGACAAAAATACACAGAAAATAAATTCACTAAACGAGAGTGAGCTAGATGAATTAAAAATTGTGGATGCTGAAATTGATTCCACGCAAACGCTCATTGCTGAAAATTCAGACACCACTTACTATCCGCCGGTAGCAGCAGGCGGTGGCGGTGGTGGCGGCGGAGGTGGTGGTAGCAGTAGCAGCAGTAGCAGTAGTAGTTCGTCAAGTGCAGCGGCGTCTAGTTTTAGTGGCAGTGTGATTGATGGCTATGTTAGTGGCGCTACCGTTTTCATTGATATTGACAATGATAAAACCTTAGATTGGGTGGATACGAATGCGGACGGTATTTGGACGGTGGGTGAGGGTGAGGCATGGACCACGACCGATGCAAACGGTTCTTATACATTTACGGCCGACGTTAATGTGTATGCAGGGAAGATTGTTTCATTAGGGGGCACCGACATTACGACCGGGGCTGCCATCACAATCCTATCGGCAGAGGCTGGCAGTCAATACATCACACCCATTTCTACCGCGTATGTTTCTGCGGGTTCATCTGGAGCAACCTTATTAGCCAGCATGGGATTGTCCGCTGCTGACCTTTTATACGATCCAGTATCAAGCACTAGTGCAAATGCAACGACTGTCTTAAAAACAGGATCGTCGTTACTGACCATCATTAATAATGCGAGCGCCTTAGCGACTGAACTTGGTGGCGTTTCTTCTGCAGCAGCTGCTAGTTCAGCATTTAGTTCCCTTGCCAATCTTTCCAGTAGCGCATTAACAAACTTATTTGGCACATCATCGACTGATGCATCAGCATCGATGACCACTTTTCTAACAGGCGCACTTAATTCCAGCGGTATTAACGCTGCCAATTACAGTACGGCAATTTCAGCAACAGCTTCTTCAGTTTCGGCGATTACTACGGCGCTCCAGGGTCTTTCTGCTAGCGCTGTCAAAAGTGGCGAACTCTTTCAGCTTGCAGCTTCGGGGCAAAGTACCTTAATGGCAGACATTAAATCCTTAGGATCTGCCGCTGCCGCCGGTGAAGATTTGACAGCCAAGGTTTCAAGCTTACAGAGCAACTTTACCTCAGCAAATTTAAATGTTTTAAAAGCCGCCTCTGCAGCAAGACTGGCATTTAATACTCAAGATCCTACGAATCCGATCACCACGACGGCTGATACATTTACATTAGAAGCGCCAGTTAGCGGTGCTCCAGTTGTCAAGCTTTTTAACCCTTTAAGTAACGACAAGATGACGGGTAGCGGCAGCCTTGGTCTAGCCGCAGTCGGTTTATTTGATACAAAAGCGTTTAATGGTTCGATCAAACCAGCCTCAAACACCGGGGTTACAAGTAACAAGATAAAGTTTTCTGCATCACAGTCTGCGGTTGAAAATTTTTATAATGGAATGGCAATCACTTTACTGACTGCCTCCGGACCCGTCTCAACAACCATTACTTCGTATAACGGTCAAACAAAAGAAGCAACGCTTGGCACCACCTTATCGACTACTGTACTAAACGACATCACGACCAAAGGTGCGAGTTACTTGGTGTCAAAAGCAGTACCAGCAAATATTTCGTTTGCGATTGTGAATGACAAAATACAAATTACCAACACGTACGATAAAGATTATGAGTTTGGACAGCTGGATTTAATTTATGTAGCACAGCAAGTTGGCAATCCGCAAATAGCCAAAACGGGTCTTGCCACAGTAAACGTTCAGCCACCGATTCCCACCGTTACGCATTTATCTACATTTGCGAGTGGTAAAACGCTCCAAGTCACAGAGGCGGTTACTGGCGCTACCAATCAAAAAACAGTCAATATCAGTTCAGTTGATCGAAGCTTTACCGAAATTGCATTACCTCTAAAAGTGAGTGGCTTAGGAGTTACCGGTAATTTACAGATTCAGGGTCTACCAACAGGGTCATACCTCAGTTATACCAAGGCCGACGGAACGGTCGTCAATATTGCCAAGGATGTTGGTTCGCCTAATTGGACGATTGGTGGGGCTAATGCTTTGGATGGACGTATTTATTCCAGCCTCAAGCTTCTCATTCCATCCGATTTATCAGCAGAGTATGCGCTGAAGATTTTTGCTACGAGTCGTTATGGCGGGCTTTCTAGTAGGGCAAGCGAGTCCGTCACCATTTCCATTTCTGCGAATGCCGATGGACTCCAAGTTTCTCCAGGCACAGAATTTAATGCGATTAATGCCTTAGTGGATAACACGATCCCTGCGACGGGGGTAGAGGACACAACTTTTGTATTGGTTGCTAATGAAATCAACGCCATGGTGTCAGCATTAAATGCTAAGCGCATTGATAGCGACTCGGAAAAAGTAGGCTTACGAATTGAATTGCCCACCGGTTTTAGTGTTTCCTTTACAAATCCAGCAGTCAAGCAGCAAACCATCACGGCAAGTGATGGAAAAGTGACGGTACAACTCTACGAGTCCGATAGTGTTTCATTGGCCTCTGCATTGCAAGCCATCCGATTTACTCCGAAAGCCGATTTCTCAGGTACAGCATCCATCCAAATTTTTGCAGGTACTTTTGAGCCATC
>RFQL01000075.1 GCA_009924985.1 Burkholderiaceae bacterium
TTTATTCGGGTAGTTGAGACGGGTTCTTTCAGTAAAGCCGCAAGCAGTTTAGGTATTACACAGCCCACCGCTACCAAGCATGTGGCCGCTCTCGAAAAGCGCCTAGGTTCCCTATTGCTCCATCGCAGCACGCGCGGGGTAACCCCTACAGAGATTGGCAAGATTTATTACGAAAAGTGCAAAACCATCTTGCTAGAACTGGAAGATGCCGAGAATATCGCCGGCCTCTTGCAATCCGAGGTACAGGGCAAACTCATGATTAGCAGCTCGGTGGCCTTTGGGCGTCGGGTCTTAACTCCCCTCGTCTTGCAATTCATGGGGCAGCACCCGCAATTACAGGTCAGCCTGAATCTGGACGATCGCTACATCAATTTGGTGGAAGAAGGCGTTGATTTGGCGATTCGGATGGGACGTTTGTCCGACTCTTCCTTAGGAGCCCGGTTTTTGGGTCTCAACCCTTGGGTGATAGTCGCGACCCCCGAGTATCTTGAAAAAAATGGCACCCCTTCAATCCCCAGCGATCTGACTAAGCACATTGCTCTGATCTACAGCTCAGTTCAGGGAGACCATCGTTGGCAATTTACTGGGCGAGACGGCTCCAATAAATCCATTCAGGTGAGTGGTCCGCTTTATTCCAATAACTTATCGACCTTGCTAGCGGCAACCCGTAATCATTTAGGTATTTCTGCTCTACCCTGGTATGTTGCCTATAGCTCGGTTCAAAGTCGACACCTCAAACCGCTCTTGGCTGATTGGAGTTTGCCAGCTCAAGAGATCCATGCCGTGTTCTCATCTCCCCGTTTGGTACCCACCAAGGTCAGTATGTTGATTGAGTGGCTTGCGAGTCGGTTTCGAGGAAATTGGTGGACTCAAGAAATCGGGTCATAATTACAAAGTTCAATGTACACAACTTAGACAGATCATATGACTTTAGTAGCAACTCCCTTCATAGCTGAGCAAATCGGTACCCATTCTTTGGTGCATGCTTTTGAGAAAGCTGGTATCACTACGCTCTTTACCCTTTCGGGTAATCACATCATGCCCATCTTTGATGCGGTGATTGATGCGCCAATTGAGTTAATCCATACGCGGCATGAGGCTGCAACGGTTCACATGGCTGATGCGTATGCACGCCTGACTAAAAAAGTAGGTGTTGCCATGGTGACCGGTGGTCCTGGGCATGCCAATGCGGTGTCTGCCTTGTACACCACGGCAATGGCTGAGGCTCCGGTTGTTTTAATCTCCGGTCATGCGCCTCTGAATCAATTAGGCAAAGGTGCCTTCCAGGAAATGGCGCAAGCCGATATTGCAGCACCATTGTGCAAAGCGTCTTGGACCTGTGCGGGCCCTGAGTATCTCCAGGCAGATTTTTTACTTGCTTGTGCCATTGCGCAAGCAGGTCGTCCCGGCCCCGTTCATTTAAGTCTGCCATCCGATGCACTGGAAGGTAAATTGACGCAGGCTTCTGCAAGCCCTAGCCCATCGGCCCCACAATTACCTGCCCCACAATTACTCTCTGCTGAACATGCCAAAAGCATCATTGCGCAATTGCATGCTGCCAAGAAGCCTCTGGTCTTAGTTGGTCCGCGAGGTTGTCACCGCTACCCTGCTCTTTTGCAAGAACTAAGTCAGGCATCGGGTGTTCCGGTGATTGCTACCGAGAGCCCTCGTGGTATTGGCGATCCTAGCTTAGGTGCTTTTGCCGAGGTCTTGGCACAAAGCGATTGCGTTTTACTCTTGGATAAGAAACTCGACTTCACTTTAAAGTTTGGTAGTTCACCCAGTTTTATGAGCGATGCCAAATTGATGCAGGTCGATGCTGAAGCAACTGAACTCGTGCGTTCTAAGAATGCCTTAAGTGCGCGCTTGGTATTAGCTGCTCAGGCTGATTTAGAGACCTCGGTTCATGCGTTAGTGAACGCCACTAAGAGCGCCAGCAGCAAAGTACACGATGCTACGTGGTTGTCTTGGGCGCATGAGGCGATTGCCTATCGTCCTGCTGAGTGGGCCACTGCTGTGTCGTCTATTCCCAATCATGCGCACCCAGGTCGCTCAATGCTAGCCTTGCAAGCCATTTTAGATTCTCATCCAGATTCTGTATTAGTAGCTGATGGTGGTGAGATTGGGCAATGGGCCCAAGCGTGTTTGCATGCGCCTAATCGCATTATTAATGGCACAGCAGGTTCGATTGGCGCAGCGCTTCCATTTGCAACGGCTGCTGCGTATACAAAACCTGGTGTTCCGGTGGTCGCAGTGATGGGCGATGGTACCTTTGGTTTTCATTCTTCGGAGTTGGATACCGCAGTTCGTTACCGCTTGCCATTTATTGGGGTAGTTGGTAACGATGCCTGTTGGAATGCCGAGTATCAGATTCAAGTTCGTGAGTATGGCAAAGAGCGTGCCAAGGGTTGCGAGTTACTCCCCTCGCGCTATGACCAAGTGGCGATTGCGTTTGGAGGTGCGGGTGCAATGGTGACCGATGCCGAGCAGGTCTTGCCAGCTGCCAAGGCTTTACAGTCCCAAGGCTTGCCGTCTATTTTGAATATCTTAATTGAGGGTTTGCCGGCTCCTAGTTTGAAGCGGGTTTAGCCCCTCTGTCATCCTAGTGGTCTATCTAGCTTTTTAGGTATATGAATATCTTCTACCAGCCTCGCTTTATTCAGTCTTTTGTGACTGTGCTGGTATCAGCTTGTTTGATGGTAGCGTGTGCCAATACAAGTCGTCCTGGGGTGGTGGGTGTCGAGCGTTCTCAGTTCATGATGATCTCGGCTGCGCAAATCGAGCGTATCTCAGCGAGTAGTTTTGATCAGCAGGCCAAAGCTGCACAAAAGAAAAATATCTTGATTACAAGTGGCCCGCAGTATGAGCGTCTTAAGACCATCGCTAATCGTTTAATCCCGCAGACCGCTGTCTTTCGAGATGACACGCATTCTTGGAATTGGGGCCTGCAGTTAATTGATTCTCCGCTGGTAAATGCCACCTGTGCACCAGGTGGGCGTATTACATTTTATAGCGGCATTATTAATAAGCTAAACCTTACCGATGACGAAATTGCTGCCATCATGGGGCATGAAATTGCCCATGCCGTGCGTGAGCATGGTCGTGAGCGAGTATCGCAAGCAATGGCACAAAATGTTATTGCGAATGTTGCCTTAGCCGCCGCCGGAGCTGGCTCTGCTCAATCAATTGATGCCGCTAATCAGATCATGCAATATGTTTTGGTCTTACCAAACTCACGTCAGAATGAGACAGAAGCGGATGCGATTGGTTTAGAGATTGCTGCCCGAGGTGGCTATGACCCCAGGGCTGCAATTACTTTGTGGGAGAAGATGAGTAAAGAGAGTAAAGGAAAGAACCCTCCCGAGTTTTTATCGACCCATCCTTCGAATGAGAATCGCATCAAAGAGCTCTCAGCTCTCATGCCTCGGGTGATGCCTTTGTATGAGGCGGCCAAGAGGCCTTAGTCGAAGAGTAAAAAAATGGGTTACTGAAGTAACCCGAAATTTGCAGACATGATTTTTTAATTGCTTGCGTTATAAATGTTTTCGCTTTTCAACCATTCCTAAGAACTTCTCATACTCTTTCTCATCCACAGAATAGCTGTGATCATCGTCTGGAAATGATCCAGATTTCACTTCCGAGATGTATTCCTTGATCCCTTTAACAGCTACCTCTGTTAAGTTGGCATAGCGTTTTGTGAACTTGGGTTTGAAATCAGAGAAGACCCCCAAGAGGTCATGGCATAGAAGGATTTGGCCATCGGTACCCACCCCTGCCCCAATTCCGATGGTCGGAATCTCAAGTTGTTTCGAGATGACCGTTGCAATCTTTGCGGGCACTGCTTCAAACTCCAACATAAAGCAGCCGGCATCCTGAATGGCAAAAGCATCCTCAAGGATTTTCATAGCAGTATCCGCTGTTCGTCCTTGAATCCGAAACCCTCCAAAGATTGCCACTGTATGGGGCGTCAGACCAATATGGGATGCTGTCGGTATGCCTGCATCTACCAGTGCCTTCAAGATATGTGCCTGTGATTTGCCACCCTGTGGTTTAACGGCATCCGATCCTGCATCTTGCATAAAGCGTGTTGCATTCTGTAAGGCACGATCTACCGTGTTGTAACTTTGATACGGCATACACCCTAAGACAAAGGTATTGGGGGCGCCGCGACGTATCGAAGTGGCATGCATCACCATCATATCCATCGTGGCCGGAATCGTATTGCTATGGCCATGGGCAATCATGGCCAAGCTATCTCCTACTACCGCAACGTCTACTCCAGCAGCCTCTGCCCATTTTGCCGAAGTGTAGTCTGGTACAGACATATAGACCATTTTCTCGCCGGTCTTCTTAGAGTCAAGAATGTCTTGCAGATTTCGTTTCTTCTTCCCAGGCGTTGTCACAGTACTTGTATTCAATTTAATCCCCCATTCATTCGTTACATCATGGTATTTTCAGCATCTTCTTTTTGCTGCAACGAGAAGATGGAGGAATATCCGCCTGACCAATCGGGCGGGATTAGGCATGGCACCGGATCATGATGGGCAAATTGCGCGCGTTTACCGCTGAGTATGGCCTGATCATGTTTGGGTTTAAGTGGGTTCACGGTGTATGGAAATGCATCAGCCGAGGTTAAGGTGTATAGCAAAAGTGGTCGACCTTGGTCGGATTGATTGGCTGGGGAGCCATGTATCGTACGGCAATTATGGAGTGTCAGTGATCCGGCCGGTCCTGTTAGGTAAACAGCTTTATCGATATGGATGCTTCTGACATCATCATCAGACAGACAACCGACCCACTTTCCGTGATCATCGTATTGACTCAGCATCGGTTCTAGCAAATGACTCTTTGGAATGACCCCCAGTGGTCCCTGATCCATACCGCAATCATATAAATAGGTACCAATGGTTAATGGGGAGTAATTGGTATGGGGCCAAAAAGAAATGTCGTAATGCCATTTAACTTCTTCCCCACCTTTTTGCCACTTAAAGTTCAACTTCGAATGATGGAACTTAACATCGGGCCCCACTAAGTCAGCAACGGCATCGAGCATCGGTGATTGACTCACATACTCCCAAAATACAGGATGATGCTCGGTGGGGTTTGATACTCTGCGTAAACGTGGTTGCGCGGTAGTATGATCCGGCTCTAGATCAAAAATAGTATCAGATTTAGTGACCTTTTTACTCTGCTCAACCAATTCATTGGTGGCATCACGCAACTTCTTTAACCACTCATCCCCAATAAATCGCTCGAGCAGAATATATCCGTTCGTGAAGTAATCCTCACGTTGCTGTTGACTTAAAACACGGGCAGGAATCTTGAGTATTTGCTCTGGGGTCATTTAAGTCTCCTTAATTGAAGTTCAACATAACGCTTGGTAAATACGTAACCAAGGTTGGGAAAAGTATCACGATCACCAAAGTTAAGCATTGCAGGGCAATAAATGGCACAACGCCTCGATACATGTGATTTATAGTGATCTCTGGTGGAGCAACTGCTCTTAAATAGAAGATCGCTGGGGCCATCGGTGGGGTTAGGTAGGATGTTTGAATCATGATCAAAAACAAAATACAGAACCAAACCGGATCAAACCCTGCGGCTGTGATTAAGGGCGTAAATAGCGGAACAAAGATGAGGACAATCGAGATCCAGTCCAAGAAGAACCCAGCAATAAAGATGATCAGCATCATTAAGCCTAATAAGACCCAGGGACTGAGTTGCATTTGATTGATTAATGTATTTGCCGTATTAATTCCACCGCCGCCAATAAAGACTCCCGTAAATAAAGAGCCGGCTAGTAAAACTGCCATGATCATTGCGGTGATCACTACCGTTTTCAGTAGTGCGTCGTACAAACCTTTCCAGGTAAAGTTTTTATAAAGAACAGTCAGCAATACGGAAGAGATTGCTCCAATGGCCGCGGCTTCTGTAGGAGACGCTAAGCCAAATAGGATGGAACCCAAAACCGCCACAATCATTAGTAACGGTGGCACAAGATTTTTTGTGGAAATCCAAATCTTCTCTGTAAAACTCGGGTCACCCGGTTCTGGTGGAATGCGTGGACCATACTCTGGCTTGATTAGACATAAGGTGAAGATGTAAACCAAGTACAAGCTGGCCATAATGAGGCCTGGAAATACCATCCCATACAGCAAATCTCCAACCGAAACGTTTGCTAATGGGCCGATCACAACGGCTACGACAGAGGGTGGAATAATGGTTCCTAATGAGCCACCTGCACAAATCGTGCCCGATATCATGGCCTTATCGTATTTATAGCGCAACATGATGGGGATGGTTAATAATCCAACCACAGACTCCGTAGCACCAATCACTCCACTCGATGCTGCAAAGATAATGCACATAATGACGGTCGCTAGAGCTAACCCACCCGGTAGGCGTCGTGTCCAAATGTGGATAGCTTCAAATAATTTATCGGCGATTCCGGATTTCTCGAGGATGGCGCCCATAAATACGAATAGTGGGATGGCTGCAAAGACAAAATTGGAAGAGATATCCTCAATTTTTTCAATGAACTGAAAAATAACGCGATCGCCAAATATATAGAGGCCAAAGAGAACGGCTGTAATCATCATGGAAAAAGCAACTTGAACGCCCAAAAACATGAGCACGAATGCTACAGGTAGCATGAAAAAAGGAATAATGTCGATCATGCTTTGGCAGCCTTATATTTTTCGAGTGATTTAACAATTTCGGCATAGACTTGTAATGCTAGTAATGTAAATGCGACCAAAAAGACAACTCGAAATGGCCAAACTACCATATTCATTGCCGATTGACCGGTGCGTTCATTTTTAATGAACCCAGAAATTAAATAAGCAGTTAATCCATATGTTAGCCACAACATTAAAGGCAAAATTACGGAGTAAGAGCAAAGATCAATCAATGCCCTTGTTTTTGCACTCATATCCTGACTAAAAATATCAATCCGAATAAATTGCCCTTGTTGGAGCGTGTAGGCCATCCCTAATAAAAAATGGGTTCCGGTTAGCATGTAACCTACCTCATAGGCCCAAATCGTGGGCGCATCAAAAAGATAGCGCGCTAGTACCTCGTAGGTTGTAGTCAGAATTAATGGCACTAGCGTCAATGCAGCAATAATTCCTATATTCGTTGTTATTCGTTCAATCCGATGAACAAGTGGGCTCATATCTAATTTTTCTTATTGGTAGATTATTAAAAAGGGGTCTAATGAATTAGACCCCTCGTGTACTACTTCTTAGCAGGTGGCGGAGCAGCGCTAACTGTTCTCGTTTTCACGGTTCTCCAACCTGAAGCGCCTTCCCATAACTTATCGAGTTGCTGCTGGCTTTCAAAGACCGATGCAAAGAATGGATGCTTATTTTCTTTGGCGGTCTTAGTGGCCCAATCCAGTCCCATTTTGCGGGCTGCATATTGCAACTCTGTAGATAATTCAATAATGGTATTGCCCGCTTTTCGATAGAACTCAAGAGCTTTGGCATCTTCCTGACCAACAGTAAGCCAACTTTCAAGCGTGGTTAACTTAGCAACCATTTCAATTAGCTTCTTGTCTGCTTCGGATAACTTAGACCAGACACCTTTATTAATTACCAACTCAAATGGCGCACAAGGTTGATGAATTCCAGGGTAAATCACAAACTTAGCCACTTTGTGAAAGCCCATGGGGATATTTTCATAAAGCGTACCCCACTCCACGGCATCAATTGCACCGCGTTCAAGCATGGGATAGATGTCTGCGGCTGGCGTTGTTACTGGTGCAGCGCCTAACTCTTTTGACATCTCAAGCCATGCTCCAGCAGTTCGTATTTTTAATCCCTTCAGGTCGTTTAACGAACGAACAGGTTTGCGCGAATGCAAAAATGCTTCTGCTGTCCGCATAAATAAAGGCATGGAAATAATTTCATCGGTTTGGTCACGGTATTTTCTTTGCATATCCGTGCCGCCTGCTGAATATAACCAGTGCAACATCCGCTCAGAGTCAAACGAACCAGCATAACCTCCGAATAAAACGGTCGTCGGATCTTTACCCCAATCCCAACCCATCCAGGTATGCCCAAGGTCAGCAATACCATTTTTAACAGTTTCGGGAGTTACCCAGTGCGCCACCTGGAAAGATTTGAATTTTGAAGCGCCCGCCACTGAACTGCTCTAATTTATCGGCAAATGCTTTTGTTCCAATATCTGTCAATGGTCCACCACCCCAACCTGTGGCCATTTTCCAGTTATAGGTTGCTCCTTGCGCTTGTACTGTCAATGGAAATGACATTGCAGCGGCAACAGCCCCACCCGTTTTTAAAAATTCGCGTTTCTTCATCATCCGTCTCCTTTTATGAACAACTAAGTTTTACTGATTTACTGCAATGCTTTTTCCTTACTTTTTTTGCTACTTTCTTACTGCTTTAATCCGCAACGGAAAAGGTCTTGCGGGTCAAATTCTCTACACAATCTATTAAATCATCCAAGGCCTGCCCCGCTTCAGCTTCATTGCCTTTCGCAATCGCAGATGCCAATGCACCATGCAAATTAGCCATTTCTGTAACGCCTGAAAATTGATGAAAATGTCCAAACCAAAAACGCCGTGACATGCCATGAAGGGG
>RFQL01000076.1 GCA_009924985.1 Burkholderiaceae bacterium
CAGTTATCGGCTCTCTTTGCACAGTTAGCGGGGTGGAGCGTATGATCGGAGGATTTTCGCAAAGCACAGATGGCCTTTCCTACACCATCGAACTTGCGGAAATTACAACCTAATGTCCTCAATAGAGAGGGAGGTTGAGAACGCCCTCCTTAATGTTGTCTCTGGTATTACTGGCGTGAACTTCTTTACTAGCGAGAGGGGAACAGCTCGCACGATGCCTAGCGTCACGGTTCAAGCCACCATCAGCGGAGAGGAGCTTGTGCCTTTCTCTGGTGTATTCAAAGCCCCTGCCTCTATTACCTATGTGGCAAGGGCAGACACTACTGCAAGAGCCGACTTCGATGCCAAGTTTTATGACATCCTAGAACAACTCTATCGTGACCCAGACTTAGCTAGTTATCTAACCAGCAACTCAAATATCACCTTCTATGTGGCAAAGGTGACTGGGGATAATCCCGCCGTGATTGGGCAGAATAGAACTTGGTCGAGGGCTATGACCCTAGACATAACGGCAACGGCAAAGAAATGAACAACAGCGTTCAAATCAATGTGGAGGATGCTTTAGAAAATCTACTAGCCAATATCCCCAATCTCAATGTCTATAAGACTAATCGGGTGGGGGCAAAGCTATTCCCATCAGCCACAATCTCGGCATCGGTTGGGGGACAGTTGCTTGGCAACTATACCGGAGTGTATGAAGTGGCAGTTACAATCGACTATTCCGACACGGCGGCCAAGATTAGCCAAGAGGCTTTCGACTCTGAATACTGTTCAATCTTTGAGGCTTTCTATTCTCAAACCACGCCTCTATTCAGCAAGATTCAAAATAACATTATTGATACAAAGGTTTATACGGCACGGATTACTGGACAAACACCAACCATTAAGACGGCCAAGAGAGCTTGGCAAAGGGGATTGAAGATTAGCCTTATTTGCACCCCATCAGAACTAGACGATGGCTTGCGGTTCTTGGACTTTCACGAAAAGCGAAACTCAATGTATGTGGGTGTGATTTAACAAGGAGCTTGAGAATATGGCACTTTCCATTTTAGACGGCAACCAGTCAGCAACTACGCTTTCAACCATCCTTTCTAGCGGGCAACATATCACCGCCCACACAGTTGTTAGCCTTGGCACTCAAGCGATTACAGATATAGTCAATGCAACTTCGACTGGCCTTACCAACACCCAACTCCGAGCTAGTGCAGTCACAGTAGGGGGTACAGTTACAGTCGGAAACAGCGTCACCATCTCCTCTCTCCCAGCCATCTCTGGCACGGTTACGGCAAATCTTGGTTTTAACGCAGGGTGGAAACTTCTTTACTCAAGAAGCTGGAACAGCTCGCAGGCATCTTTCCAAGTGGACACTACTGGATACTCCGAACTGGCATTTCAACAAGGTTCAAGCGGTGGAGTAAGCTCATATTTAACTGTGATTTCATTTACTGACGGAGAAGATTATAATTGGGGAATTGGAGGCAGTAATCAACTTGGCTTTGGCAATAATACATTCATCACAAAAAATCAACGCATTGGAATTATGCAAGTTGATATGAATAATTGGGATAGTGGCGAAAGTCAAAGTACAGCAATTTATGGAAGAACATCTGTAAGCGAAATTAATGTCAGTAACTCAGTCACAATCGGATCGCTCCCTGCAATTAGTGGCACAGTCACCGTTGGTTCGGCTCTCCCTGCTGGCACAAACCGCATTGGCGTAGTGACGATTGGAGCAGGCACAGTCACCATCGGAGCAGGAACGGCGCAGATTGGATCTGTTACCGCATCAATTTCTGGGACAGTACCAGTTAGCGGAACATTCTTTCAGGCCACTCAGCCCGCATCTTTAGCGTCTTTGCCAGCGCTTGCGGCTGGCACAAACCAAATCGGCTCAGTCACCGCATCCATTAGTGGGACGGTTCCCATCAGCATCTCCTCCGTTACGGTAGGTAACAGCGTAACCATTGCCTCGCTTCCCGCTTTGGCGGCTGGCACAGCCCAGATTGGTTCTGTTACGGCATCAATTTCTGCAAATCCATCGGGAGCATTAACGACTCGCTTCGGTTCTGTAACAACTGCAAATACGGCACAGATTACCACCGCAGTCACCAACACCTCCCGCAAATATCTCTTTGCTCAAAACATTTCAATCGGAAGCGTGACGATGGGCATCGGTTTTTCTCCAACAACCACGCAAGGAATACAACTATCCGCTGGGTCTGGCATTGTATTTGATTCGTTCTGCCCGACAGGTGCAGTTTATTGGCTAGGGGCAACAACTGGGGCGGCTTGGTCAATCCTTGAGGGATAACAATGGGCAACCTTTTCACAGGGCCGATTAACACGATTGACCAGCAACTCCTTAATATTGGACGCGCAAAAACAGGACGAGTTGGATTTAGCAGTAATTATACCAGAAGTTCGGGAGCTGGTGGATATGCGTCAGCAAGTTTTGGTGGTGGGTCTTTTGCAATAAACATAGGCTCTGGGTCTGCAATCGCTAGTCACGGAAAAGTGGGTTGGTATGATCCAGTAGAAGAATATTTACAAGGCGGTGCATCAACCATTGATTATTCAAAAAGAATTCGATTCGCAATAAGCGGAATGATGTATATGGCCTCAACTAATTCTAAAATTAGAATCGTTTTTAGTGGCACTGGCAACGCAACGGACGCTCCTTTTGCCGAGCAGAATGGGCTAACTGTAAAAGGTTTTGGGGCTGAATTTGCTCTGCAATCATCTGTAATTCAAGCGCGGTTAATAGGGTTTAATTCAGCTTATTTAACCCCCAGTTCTTACACAACGCTTACAAATGGATTTGGTGAAAGTGCTTCAGATAATAGATTTTTTGCCGTTATGATTGAATCAGATGGTGCTGGCAACCTAAACCTGTACGCTGGTAATTCTTCAACCGTCCCTAATGTTGTTATTAGTCCCACGCCTTTATTGACTTTAACTGGCGGGCCAACAACGGCCGCTAGCTCAAATAGATTCGGACCAGAGATTCAATGCGTTAATCACACAACAGTTACCCCCACATCTTCAAGAGCCGCAGAATTGCAATCGATGGGCAGTTGGTTGCTGGATGTGCAGTAATGCCCCTCCTTTTCCTCACTCTCTTGCTCTGCTCTTGCTCGCCACGGCCGGTCGAGAACACCGGCCTGCCAAACTATGATATGATGCAAGCCGCCGAGGACGCAGGGCAAACGCCCAGCAAGTAGAGCAAATATGACGCACCAATACACTTATGAGGATTTTATGTCCTCGCTCAAATGGCTTGAGGCCGAGGGCTACATAGAGAAGTTTTACGACTCTAATAACGAGTTATGCGTGCGAATCTGCGAAGGAGCAGAGGATTGTGAAGTATGAGTGCAGACCAAGTAGCGGATTTGAGGGAGAGGCTCGCAAGAATCGAGGAGCGGCAGGTAGGGTTGATTTCAATTTTAGAGCGTCATACTAGCGAAATAGCCCAATGGACAGCCAAGATTAACGGCAAGGTGGACACCCTAGAGAGGGAGTCGCACGCCATCAAAACTAAGCTATGGTTAGTTGCGCTAGTGTCGGGGGCGGTGTTTTCTACAATCTGGGAACTGATTAAAGTGCGGGTGTTCCCACGATAATTTGACACTATCAAAGGAGATTATGAAAAACACACTTTCTAACGAGGTTTCAATCTAATGGCCGCCGTCACGATTGGCACTTCTAATTTGACTTTCGCAACGGTTTCCGAGGGTAGCATTGGGTTGGTTCAGAGCTTTTCAGAGGCTCGCAATATCGAGAAGAACGAAGTCCGCAATAACTCCGGCGATATTGTTGCCGTTGGATACTACAACGCCACAACCTCCTATTCACTCTCTGTTGCTCTTATTGGTGCTTACGCCGTAACGGCAGGGGCGGCTCTTGCGGCCTTGGCAAATGCAACTACAGCTATCGGAAGTGGCTCTCTTCGCATCGACTCCATCACGATCAACAAGTCTAACGATGCCTTTGTGACCCTCGATATCTCGGCGACCGGCTATCCGAATGTAAGTTAAAGAGGTTCTAAACCTCTTAATGAAATCCTAAACTTATGACCGAAGCCTACTGGGGAACGACTAATATAAAAGTGGCGAGTGCCGTTGCTTCCTTTGGGGCAAAGCCAAGACAACTCGACCCAGTAACGAGAACTATTAAAGAAAGCGGGGAGGTTCAAGCTACCTTCTGGTTCGAGGCTGGGGCAGGGGCAGAGGCAAAGGCAGAAATGGAGCGCCCTTGGTCGGAAATGAAAAGCGACCCAGAAAGCCCAATCCGCTATGTTCGAGCGGCACTAGAGAACCGAGAGACCTTCTTGGGGCTTCTCAAGAGAGCCGTTCCGGTGCGGGTGATACAAAGGGGCGGGCAAACTCTACTCATCTCAGAAAACGCAACCTCGGAACAAAGAAGGGCAATCCTAAAGCATCTATGAGCATATCCCTCGATGAAGAACTAAACTCGGCCTTTATATCCCCAGAAAAGGAGTTTATGGGCGAGAAACTAGCACCCTATACGGAAGGCTCTCGCTTGCTCCTTTTACAAGTAAGAGATGACAACGACTCCTCAATCTACTTTATCTGGTCGTTCATCTATATGCACATCCAAATTGCCAAGAGCAGGAAAGAGGCGATCAAACTGGCTTGGAATCGGGACTTGTTTCGTGAGAAGATTATGGACTTTATTGAGGGCAAGACAGAAGCAGATCGAGATATAGCCACTCAAATCGTCTCTAGCATTTTGGACGAAGCCCAGAAAGGCAAGGTCGAGGCCATTCCAGCACCTCACCAAGCCGAGCTGGGAAACGCCTAACGCCAGCGGGAACAGCGAGCTTCGTGTTCTCGTTGGCAGAAAAAACTGGATGGAGCGTAAACTATATCTTATGGCAGTTACCTCTCGCCCTTATGACACAAGCGAGCCACGCCTATCTATGGATGAATGGGGTAAAGTGTCGCAGGGTTGGAGGCGTAGCAGGGGAAGAATTAGTGAGCCTAGAAAAACTGCTGGGGTTAACATAATATAAAAATATGATTACCGTGGAGTTGTTGAACCAAGCAAAGTTTGTCCATAAGCTCCAAGAGTATCAAAAAGCCTCAAAAAAGAATATGGCCGATGTAATCAATAGCAAGTTAGGGGATGTTGCGGTGACTGCGATTGGGACAACATACAGAAGCAACGCCGCACAGATTGCATCCGAGCTTCAAAGAGTTCAAGGGCAAGTTGTAACCAAAAAAGTGTTTAAGCCCTTTGGCCTTACAAAATCTGGCAAGGTTAAGAAACGGAAGATTGGGGAGTATGCCATTGGATATAAAGCCAAATCAGTCAGCTATGCGGGTACATATAAACTGGTGAATTGGTTGCTTAAAAATAGGGGACTTGCTACACTCGGAAAAACTAAAGAGGGGGTTGGTGGACTTGGAATGGGTGGCGGGAAGCCCGGAACTATTGGGGCATTGGCGAGGAGGTTGGTAGCTGGGCGAAAGCGTTCCGTGAATTATATTCGCAATGGCTGGTCAGCGGCCGCCGCAGTCTTTGGAAAAAGGGCAAACCTAACAAGGGGAGATTATAGCCAAAAAGCAATTCAAAGACTTGGCGGTGGGACAAAGGCCGACAGCAAAAAAGCGCAAATGGAAGGAATTATTTTCAATCGTGCTGGCGATCTTGACACAAGATATTACCCAGTAAGGAAAAGGACTATCTCTGGCGCAGTTAAGGTTGGTATGCCGGGTCTTAAAATGGCTATTGATAAGGTGATGAAAGATATGAATGTTTATCTTGCTCGCAAGAATAAAGAGGCGAGTGACAAACTGAAGTTATAGTATGGCAGACGCAACCCAAGAACTAATGCTCCGAGTCCGAGGGGATAATAGTGGAGTAGATAAGGCAGTTGCGGGGACAGAGCGAGCCGTAAAACGACTTTCTGTTAGCGGACAAAAGGCTGGTGCGGCCTTTAAGAACTTTAGCCGTAGTTTGGCAGAAGCTAGAAACGCAAGTGATGTGGCTTCATCTGCGGCAGAAAGTCTTGGGCATATTGTTGGCAAGTCTTTGATGGGAGCAGTAGCGATTGGTGCGGTTAAGATATTTACAGATCAAGTCAATCGAATGGGGGAGATGCTAAAAGAGACAGCAACCAGCGCACAGAAGTCTTTTGATGATATAGAAAAAGCTGGACAAGCAATGAGCCTATCCGAAGCCATTGCCCAAACATCTGCTATTGATGCAAACATTACCTCTATCAACAACAAGCTATCAGAACTTAATAGAAGCCCATTTCAAAACTTTATAGCGGGAGCAACTGGGGCAAGGTCTGAGCTTGAGGCATTGGTTAAAACCAATCAAACATTAAGGGATGTAAAGCTTGCCGAAGGAATGGCAAGTGAAAATGCTAATGATGAATTGATGTCTGGCCTAGACGCAGAGGAAAAGAAATTGCGTGATATTGATAATGAGTACAGAAAAAGACAGAAGCTGGCACAATCCATACCAGATGCACAAGCGTCTGCCTCATTTAAGAAAGATGCTGGCGAGATAATGGCAAGGCAACGCAACGCCATTTTAGATAAGCAAGCTAAAGACAGAGCAGAATCTCAAATCAAATTCGACAAGATGGTTTTTGATGCGGAACAAAAACTGGCAGACCAAGCAGAGGCAAGAGAGAAACAGACAGAGCAAGAGAGAGTGCAACGAAAGATAGACAACAACAACCGCATTTATCGTGAGGAACGCTATAACCTAGACGAAAAGATTAAGCTAGAAACAAGTGCTGACGATACAAAGTTTAAGCGTTTAGTTCGTGATGCTTATAGAGCTAGGGAAGAACAGAAAAAGGCCACGCAAATTTCTGCTGAAACTGCTGGCGGGGTTTTGGGTGCAAGCAAGGGTGGAAGGCAAGCCCTTGATGTAGCAAGAAAACTAAGAGAACGACAATTAAAAACAGAAAATTTTAAGGTTTCCGAGAAGATTGCTCCCACCCAGAGGGACAGAGAAAAGCTAGCCGCCCAACAAGCCGCAGGGGAGATGCCGTCATTAGCTGAGAAGATTCAAGGAGGGTTAGCTGGAGTTGACCCATCACAACTTGCAAGGGAAAACGCCGCAAGCAAATTTGAAAAAGATCGATTAGTTGGCAAAGGAGTTCTTCGTAGCAAAGAAATAGGCCAGCTAGGCAAAGAACAAAGTAGTTTAGGGACAGAGACTCTACAAGCGATTAAGGCATTGGTTGACCTTATGAAATCTGGAACATTGGTAAAATAATATGGCATTTTCAATTATTGGCTCATCTATTAGTTCCTCCACAACAGCAAAGGTTCTGCAAAGACAGAACTTTAATAAAGAGCCGAATGGATTAGAAACAATTATTGAGGCTTATGCTATTAAGACTGAAAATAGAGATTTGATTGTTCCAAATAAAGATACCGTGCATTCTGCATTCTCATCTTCTGTAAAAACATACGAAAGAATGGTGGTTGAATCTGTTACAACCGAAGAAATGGATGGCGGGATAACGCAAATGCTTGTTACCTATGTTGGCCTAACTAGCGAATCTGGATTGCCTCCGGCAATAGTAAGGCTAATTCCGACACCTAATGAAGGCGTATACGGCCCTCCGGCGATAATCGAAATAGAATATATAACTGATCGTAGTGAAACACAATATATGGCAGGTTTAACTGGGGAAAATAATGGCGCACTTCCGCTGGCGGGTGGTTTTACAAGCAAAATAAAGAAATGGAGTTAAAACTCCAGTAGACCCTCAAGAGCCATTCTTCAGACAGTCAGCAGGACTTTTAATACAATATGACGGTTATTGTCTTTTATCTAAGGCGTGTGAAAAGCGAGGGCTATTTCTTGTTGCAAGAGATGTATATCACGAAAGCCAGCAACTTGCCTCATATTCTGCGGGAACACTTAAATAATGAGAGAAAATCGAATTACTGAATTGGAAGGAGTGTCAATCATAACTAAAGGATTTTTTAATAGGCTAATCCGAAGAATTGAATGCACAAAACCAATAAAAAGCGAGAATATCAAAGTTACCCCAAATGACGATGGTTATCTAATAGAATTTACTGCTATAACTTACAAATTAAATGTATGTTCTGGTGGCGTGCCAGTAAGTATAACTGTTTATGGGCCGTAACCATATATTAATACTCAATAAAAGATTATGGCTCAAAGTTTAGACATTTATATTGATACAACTAACGGCAATTTAGTGGCCGCTGGTTCTGCAAGAGATGG
>RFQL01000077.1 GCA_009924985.1 Burkholderiaceae bacterium
AGATGGTGTCTTTGCCCATTGGTTCTCCGGTGAGATCCGTCTACCCCAAGGTGATCTATTGGAATACGTTCATGGGGGCTATGCCAGTCAGTATGAGTACGACCTCTTTTTGGAGATCAAGAAGGGTTTAGTTGTTAGTCAACGAGCTGTTCATAACAAGGCTAGGTCATGAGCGTTCATTGGAATGATTGGATCACGTGGCTTTATGCCTATTTAGGTGTCGGTCTAATCACCGCTCTCACCTTCTATGGCTTTAGCCTCAAAGACCGCCCTACTAAGTTTGTTAGAGACATGCGCTCCGCCTTGGGTCTAGGAAAGACTCTAAAAGATCATTTGCAAGATATTTTGGTGTACTCCATCGCCATGGTGGCGATTTGTGTGGGTTGGCCTGGGTTTCTAGTGTGGGCTGCTCTTAAAAAAAGAGAGGATCGTATGCGTGAACTTGAAGTAGAAGAGCCAGACTATCTCTGTAAGCCTGAGTATCTTGTTCGTAAAGTGACTCTCATTGAGGCTGAAGAGGAGAACAGGATTGCAGATCCCTTGGGACTAACTCCCAACCTTCCCTTTGGGCATCTCAATGCAGCTTGGGGAAAGTTTTTAGCAGAGTTTGGTCTAGAGGAAGAAAACGAACTTTGGTTCTTTGAAGTTCCCAAAGGATCATCGACCGGTGAATACGATATGTTTGATGGTCCTATCAGTGGCTATGCCAAGGTTGTTGATGGCAAGGTCATGGAGGAGTTTGTGATTGAAGGGAGTTAGTTCGGCATGCAATTACTATGCCAATGGATACCTAAGGCATAACTCAATTACCGCATCTTGCTTTGGGATCCAGATAAATGCATTTTGTCCAAACTCATCTGCAATGGTTTCTGCTTCCTTAAGTGTGAGGTCTAGGGCTAGAACACTAGGTTCTGGCTCCCACTGCTCCATAGCATCCCTTCCTATAGCGTCTAGTGTCGCTATACCCATCTCCTTAAGTCTTTTGCGAAGTTGTGTTTGAGCCAGTTTATTATCTTGCTTAGTTTTTACTTCACTGTAGGGGTTGTATGCGGTCAGCACGCTAGCCGTGCTCGCATTCTTATTGCTCATTAGTCTTGCCAATTCAAGATTAACGGTACCGACTTTTAAGCGTATCTCTGTACCTTCATCCAATACGATGTAATGCGCTTCACGATAAGCACGAATTAATTCAGATGAAATAGTTCTCATAAGGTTGTTTAGCCAATTAGTAAATTGGCTTTTTACTCCCTCCTCCTATAGTCCTCATACCGAAAGCCATACTCAGCCATCTTTTGGCCAATTAGCTTCACCATGGCGTCTCTGATGAGTATCTTCTTATTGGAGGTCTCTGGAGTAAGTTCGTAGCCTTGGATCATCAGAAGCGGTAAGGTCTTTCCCTTCTTCTCATAAGTTTCTACAACGATGGGAGGCGCACTCACCTTTTGGTTCACTTCTTCGGAGAACACTTGATCAAAGAAGTTCATGCCATTTGTTGGAGTCAGTAACTTTTGCACCAGTTGGTGGAAGGTATCGAGTAAGGCTTGATCCATGGTGCACTCGTGGTGCCTGGCCCACTCATCGATCTCTTCAAGGGTCTTCTCTTGGTTGGGGTAACTAAAGTAGATGGCAATACGCTTAAATGCTGTCGAACCATTGAGTAAGCGCTCAAAGTGGATGCAGTCGATGGCTTCAATTTCTAGCTCATTGGCAAAGTCAATTCCTACTCGCACGATGTCTTCTTGACCCATGGGGATCTTTTCTTCTGTTTCTCGATCAATCAGATAATCCCGATCAAAGATGAGAGCAGCCAGCTCGAGTTGTTGACACATTTCCCCTCGGTAGTAATAGTTGACCAACTCCAGCAATTCGGTATCACGCTCTTCCATGGGCTTATGAAACTGAGTACCTAGATCATCAAACTCATAGGTCAGCGAGGAAAACTTTACCCGTGGTGCCACCACGGGACGCTTGAGGTATTTACTAAAGGCTTGATCAAAATAAGAGTCATTTGGATGGCTTGCCATAATCCGATGAAATTCAGCTCGGATGTACTCGATGACCGCTTTTTCAGGGCTGATTCCCCAGGCGTAGGCCCAGAGATGTGCCTTATAAGAAATAACATCAAGTAGCGGTACCCCAAAGAGGTATTGCAGTTCTTGTTTGACGATCATACGGGGGTTGCTTTAATCCTTGATGCGTTTGGTGCGGTGTCCGACGGTAATTAAATAGCCGTCTCTCATGACAGCATAGCAGTCAAAATGGGACTCCAATTGCACGTATTGCTGCTTTGGTAAAACGGTCTTTAAGCGATTTCGCACGGGCTTAGGAAAGGTAATCACTTCCGCTCCCCGATGGTCGTAATTGGGCTTACCGAAACGGATAAGGGATTCAATGACAAAACCGGGGATACCGCGTTGTTGTTGTCTGGCTTGGGCATGCCGTGAGTAATGGGCCATCGTGGTCATGGGGCGTCTCCTATCAAAAAAGTTGGTATTTTTGATAGATTAATGAGTCTTTGGCTCACATAGTGAGCCTGTGAGGGATCAAGATAGAGCCATGCCCTACCAATACCTGATCCCCCTTCTAGCGCTTTTATTGGTGGCTTGCTCTAATCCCACCACGGATTTTCATGCCTGCCGGTATGACAGCAAAAAGACGGTGTTGTTGGTCGACCTCAAGCGGGATTTTCGAGCTTTGGGTCTTGGCGAGTATGACGAGGAAATTGAAGAGAATTTAGTACTGCTTTGCATGAAAGCTCGCAAATGGGTGTGGCATCCAGATAAAGCGATTAATTACTCGGCTTTGGATCCAAAGTCTTACTTTCGGTTTTAAAAACTAGGTTTGCCTGCCTTCGATTACTCTTTTCCAAAATAAGTGCTCCATCTCAATTAGCTTATTAATATAAGAGTCATCCCTAGGAATCTGAAGATGAATTGGCTGCTCTCCCTCCCATCCGCAACAATAGTCAATAAAACTAAGTCCGGTAATTGCTAAGATATGCTGTAGCTGACCATAATGATATTTTGGAACTGTTTTTGTCTTTGCAACTTCTGCATAGACTTTTTTCCCAAATTTAATCTCAAATACCCTATTCCCAGCATTAGATATGCCATCTAAGCTTGCCTTCATCCAACTTATTTCGTTACATTCAATACAACACGGATTAATTTCAAAAACAAATTTTTTCGCTAAGTATTGACGTATTGCCGGCTCATTCAACTGTCCACTTCGTGTAGCCTCATTACCGCTCCACTCTTTTTTTCTTCCCAATTTCTCTTCTAGTAGATAGTTAGATGATTTCCAAGGATTTTCACCCATGATCACTGGGGCATCCGAAGCTCCAATACCCATCCTTCTCCAACCCAACCATTCTTTACTACCTTGATCGAAATTAACACGGCTAAAGGTCATTGCACCTTTTGGAAATTCTTTTTTGATAGGTTCTTTAGCTTGTGTATGCTTATTTGAAGACTCTATAAGTTTCCCATCTTCCCATTTGCCTTCATACACTATCTTCCCTGACGCATCCCTAAATATTCCTTGGCCACAATACTTGCCAGCAGCCCATGAGCCCTCATAACTTCTTCCGTCAACAAATGTATATAAACCTAGCCCATCAAACTTTCCATCCTTCAAAAAACCTTGATATATATCGCCAGAAGTTGTCGTGAATCGACCTAACCCATTGCAGACTCCGCTCTTCCACTCTCCACTATATTTGCGCCCATCTCCGTATATATATGTGCCCTGGCCATTAAATTTATCATCGAACCATTCCCCATCATAGGCCGCTCCTGACTGCCAAGTACATTTACCATTACCATTTTTAGTACCATTCACAAAATTCCCGACATATCGTATACCATCAGCATAAACATATGTGCCGATACCGTTAATCTGATCATCCCACCATTCCCCTTCGTATACATCGCCATTGCGCCATGTAAATTTTCCAATTCCCGATTTTTTACCCTTAAGAAATTTTCCAATATAGATTCGTCCATCGGAAAATTTGTAGGTAGCATCTCCATGAAATTTTCCATTACGAAAATCACCTTCGTAAACACTGCCGGTAGAAAATTTATATATTCCCTTACCGTGATATTTGTTATCCTTTAAAGTGCCTTCATACGTATCTCCATTCTGGTATTTAAGAATTTTATTAGCCAAAGGAATATTTATTTTTTCATTTGAAAGACGACTAACAACGTACTGCCACTTACTCTGTTTATCCATTGGAGAATCAAGAACCACACTACCATTGACAATATCAAGCCATAGCTCAGCAGAAATTGTCTCTTCAGGCAAATAATCATTAAGAGAGTTTTTGTTTTCCAAGAGCAGCGAAGATGCATTTTGTGATGACTCAACACCATCCTTAAATCGAACAATAAAATGTCTTACCCTCTTCCTGTCCGGACGAATAATGATTCCGCATACACCGTCTTTATGAATAATCTCAAGATCAACGAACGGAAAGACCGGATAACATGAATTGGCCATTGGTTAGCTGAAACTTTCTTTATTGTTTGCTGACTTTTGATTACTAATTTGGCAGGTTTTATCAGCTTATCATTACACTTGAAAAGCTCATAATTTGAGCTGCAACGTACTTCCAAAAGTTTGATATTCGGCCTACAGAATCAAACTATGCGCCAATATGCAATCGCACACTTAATCGCACACCCGAAGCACTTGTTCAGCTCGCTTCTTACTTGGATAGTTATCTGCAGCCTTGGTATCCGCCTCAATCAGTTTTCTCGTATTAGTTCCCCGTAATTGCTCAATCGCTTGAATCACCTGTAGGTGGCTGTAGTGCCGTTCAATCATTAAGACACTTGTACCCATTTGCTTGGCTAATGTATGAATAGGGACCATATCATGAGTTAAAGATAAAGTGGCATAGGTATGGCGCAAGCTATAGAAAACCCGCTTTTGATTAGTCTTAGGGTCAATCAATAAACCATGGTCCGCTAAGAAGCCATCAAACATATGATTAAGCACATCACTCAAATCCCTACCTTCTTTGGTTCTAAAGATGTAGTCATCATTGGTGGGTTTAATTAACTCAGCCAATGGATCTTTAATTGAGCTAGCTACACCATAATTTCTAAGAGCAATACGCTCTAAAACTCTGACGCTAGGTAATCGCCCAATAATCTGCCTTTGCCCTGTTTTGCCTTTTACCGTCATCTCGCAACTACGGTTTAGGCTATGTACTTCAATCGTTTCTCCATCCTCATCGATTTGATCGGTTACCGTGCTAATGGGGTTCATCATGAAACGGATTTGCTTCCATTTCATATCGAGTAGCTCAGTTCCAGGCCTTGCTCCTGTATCCACCAGCATCTCCACATAATCCCTGAGGATTTCACGGCGCTCACGCACATCTTTGGTTCGACCTGATGGACCTAGTAGTTTTAACAAAGCTCTTAGTTCATGTAATTCAAATGCAGGACGACGCACACTCTCCTTAGTCTTGCCATCTAACTTAGGACGATTACTCTCAGTTAAATAACCCCGAACGATGGCCTCATCAAATACACGATTAAAAGCAGCATTTTGGGTTTTACGGTGGCTATTAGAAAGGTCCGAGCCATACTTGGCTTCGCGATCGTTGTAATAGTCTTGTAGGGCATCGTAATCAATATTGGTAATTAGCCTTTGACCAAGACTGGGTATGAAATGCTCCTTGATGATGCGAATATAGTCTTTATAGATCACCTTACCTAAGCCACCCTGCGAATCCCGCTCCATGCGATCAATGGCCAATTGAGCAATATCTTTAAAGCGTTTGGTTACGACTGGGATGCCAGAGCGCTTACGAATCTCTGCCTCAATGAGTAGCTCTTTAGCTTTGACCACAGCCAGATCTAATTTGGTTTCTTTAGTAGTGGCTCGTATCCACTTGCGATCCACCTTATAGCGGCATTGCCAGACTTGACTATGCTCACGCTGGTAGAGAGTTAGATTACGGTGTATGAGTTGATGTGTATTTTCTTTCTTAGTTGCCATACACATAATTTAGCTTCAGAGAACAGACTAGAGCAACCAAACTGGCTAAATTACAGGTGGCTAAGAGTGGGAATTAATGGAGGTTTGTCGAAGGGTGAGCGCTATCTAAAGTGAAGCTTAAAAGTCAATTTAATAGCCTTCATCTTTTCCGGGTTTATGAATATAGTGATCACCTAATGGCAAATCATCTGAAATCCAAAGTGGTAAGAATTTCTTAGATTCAACTCTTCTTTTGTAACCATCCCACTTTATCTCCTCACCATTTAAATCCTGGCAACTTAAATAGTCTGGGCGCCCTGCTGGATTTGAAATTACAACTCTATTAAAGAAGCCTCCATGCTTATCGAACCTTGTCCAATTACCCCATACAAATGCCTGCATAACTATAACTGAAGGTTTCTTTTTGTTAGAAAAATATAAAGCTTGATAGGTAGCAACTCCCTCGCCCGCTATGAACAAAAAACTTAATCTTTTCGGACCTATACCGGGATTTGCTGTATCTTGCCTTTGAAATATCATCCAAACTGCATATGGATTTTCTGAAACTGCACGCATCCTTGAGTAAGAAGATGGATCTTCATCTATGGTCAAATCTGGATACATACTTTTGTATTCCCTAAAGCATAACTCCTCTCTTTTAACTTCTCTTGATGCATAAACATAATAGCCATGAAAATTTATTGGCACCATCTCTAATAATGTTTCTTTGCTAATGCCTGGATCTACATATATAAAGCTATGCCCATACCCACTGAATGCTTCTATTACAGAGTAATCATAAGCAGATGCGGGATAATAAATTGAATCTGTAAGTAGGTCATCGATTGGCAAACGATCTAAATTTTCAATTTTCTCGAGCCATGAAGGCATTTCTCTTTGATAAAGCTGTTTTCTCGGCATAATTATTCAAATTAAACATTAATGTCATAATCCTATCGCGATTTTCACCCTCACTAGGTCAAGCGACCCCCAACCGTTACTTTAAGTAACCCTCAAAAGACAAAACCCTCACAGCGAGGGTTTGCTTTTCTGGTGGGCCCAAGAGTAATTCTATCTATTTTTAAGGCCTTTACTTTCTTGATAAACACTAATTAGATACGCAATGCTTTTCATATAAATTCTTCAAAAGCTTACCTTCTAGATTAATTGACTCTTTCCACCCAATTGTGTGACTCTTAAATAGGCTGTAATCATCATTTAACAGTGCTATGTATTCCGGCACGAATCCGTCTTTATTTTCACCAGGACCACAAATTATGGTCTTATCAGCCACAAGCCATATTTCAAAGAAATCTTCTAGAGATATAGGGCTATCTGGACTAAGTAGTTTTTTACTAGTTTCAATTCGAGGCTTAATATGGGCTCTTGTTAATCCCTGCTTGGATTTATATCTAAATCCACATTCCTTATAAATCTCAAGAGCTGCTTTAGTAATACCAATTACATGCCAAGACCAAGGCCTACCGCCCATTACTGTTGTTAACTCAGTATTTGATTGTGGCAGCGTGAAAAATACCGGGTCACTCTTATGAGCATTAAAAATAGCTAGGTATTTTCCGTAAAGGGCTTTTTTTTGAGTTTTTCGTTTATCACTTTGATGGCTTTATTTGAAATCTAATTCAAATATTTTAATTACTCTAAGATTGCTAGTCTTGATTTACTTTGTTTCACCAGACCAAGTAAGTAACCCTCAAAAGACAAAACCCCCACCATCCCTAGTGAGGGTTTGCTTTTCTGGTGGGCCCACCAGGACTTGAACCTGGGACCAAAGGATT
>RFQL01000078.1 GCA_009924985.1 Burkholderiaceae bacterium
CCCGCACCAATGAAAAATTTGCGGCGGGAAGGTTTAGCGCTTTGTTCAGCGTTTAGAGGGTTTTTGCTATCCATAAATATTCCTTTATACGAATATAGTTACTACGTTGCAATAGAATGAGTGTATTGGAATTACAGTATTTGTGTAAGGTTTTGCATGTATTTGTAGGATAGGACTTACCCTTAAAGAATCAGGTAATCACGCTGATAGGAATTGCCTAAATCATGTCAAAACTCTGACCCTCGACCGCTAAAAACACGCGCGTCAGGGCAGAAACTGATTTGTACAGATGAATTTCTTGATCTGCGTCAATTGCATCGCACAGATCATCGAACCAGGGACGAATATGGTCATTGAAAAAGACCCTTTGATTTGTAAGGTTTGAAACCTCGACATCTTCTCCGGCAATAAGATAACGCATCACCTCAAACAAGGCGGCGATATGGTCCTCGGTCTCGCTAATTGTGTCAGAGGTCTCCAGTCCAAATTGCTGGAGGGAGCGTCTAATTTCTAAGAGAGGTTTTTCATGAAGATGGCCGGACATATAAAAGGAGCCATATAAAAATACATTGGGCTTACCAACTCCTAAAAAACTGTTGTCATACTCTGCCTTCCAATCTGCTGCTTTGCTGTTTTTAGCGGCCTCTACCAAGCTCATCCATACGCCCTCGAGGGGAGCATCACCTGCTTGACCGCCCTCTTGTTTACCGGAGGCAACGATCTGATCCAACAAAATTTGATTGGGTGGCTCAAAAAACAAAGTGGCTAACAGGCCATATAAGTCAGCACGGGCTAAATCCTCGGCAAGGCCCTCTTTGCTGAGTTCAGGTTTTTGATCTGCGTCGTTATTAGTCATGATTTTAATTAGAGTTCTTTTTTCATCATATCAACGACACGGCAATCGCTACACATTTTTAAGCGCTCTAGTGCCTCTCCAGAAAATGCTTGGTGCGAACCAATGCGCCCTAACATCAACTCCACCATCTTTAACGTGCCAAAGGCTTTGCCGCAACTAATGCAATGGAAGGGTTCGGTTTTATTGAGGGTTACTTTTTCTTTACGGTGCTCAATCGAACGCAAGCGTGGGCTCAGCGTAATGGCACTCTCCGGGCAGGTTTGCTCACACAATCCGCACTGCACGCACTGTTTCTCAATAAAGGACAGCTGTGGCTCATCAGGATTGTCGAGTAATGCACCCTCGGGGCAAGCGCCGACACAGGACATGCACAATGTACAAGCATCTTTATTGACGATCAAACCGCCCAGTGGTGAATGAGCCGGTAATGGCACCCCTTCTGCAGGCAAGGCCTGTGGCGCAAATTGCAAAAGGTGCTCCAAACTAGTTTCCAGAGTCTCACGCTTTTGTAAAGAAAGCGCAAAACTTGCAGGGCTCGCAAGTAATTTGTGGACCTTACGCTGGCGCAATTCAGCCATCACTTTGCTAACCGGTGCAATATCCTCACTGGAGTTTGCAGTGATGCACTGAATACGTTTGCTGTAACCCATCGCTACTAAAATTGAGTTGGCAAGATCGACCTGTTCAGTAAGCGCAAATCGATAGCCAGGGTCCTCATCACCGCTTAGTAGAAGTAACACTTCCCCAAAGCCATGCGCCAGAGATCCGAGCCATAAATCAATTCCGGTGGAAGCAATATGCTCAACCGCTAATGGGATGACAAATGCGGGCAGGCCGGTGGTTTCTTTAGCGTGTAGGCGGGCTGCGCGACCCAGATGATCTAAGAGAGCGGTACCTGCTTTTTGACTATGTATCAATAAACTTGGCGCGGCATCGCCGGCTTTAGTACTTTTTAGAGCGCCGAAATACGTTTGCGCCAAGGTCTTTACTTGTTTACCTTGGTAAGCGACGCTGGGGTAGTTATAACGCATCGCGCCCGATGGGCAAACGGTCGCACATGCCCCACAACCCATACATAAATTAGGATTAACTTCGACCTTACCTTGGCCATTTTTGAATGAGGACGCAATCGCTTTGGTCGAACACACATCGATACAAGCGGAACAACCGACCTGCCCATTACGTCCGTGCGCACAAATTTTCTCGTTATACGAAAAGTATTTTGGTTTCTCAAACTCCCCAACCATACCCATCAATTGACTGGCAGCCATGGATTGCTCAAAAGGATCAGGGCCAGGAGCAAAGTAACCTTGCGGTTTTTGACTAATCTGAATGCTGGGGATTTCTTGCAGATCTAAGATCAGATCGAACTCACCTTCGCGTGCCTGATCCTTACGCTCAAAATTGATTGCGCCAATACTGGCACATGCTGTGACACAGGCGCGATGAGACTTACATTTATCCAAATCGATTTGAAAGGATGCGTCGATGGCATTTTCAGGACACACGGAGACGCAAGCGCCACATCGTGTACACATCTCCGGATCAATTGGGTTTTTTAAATCCCATTTTGCTTTGAATTGTCCTAGGTATCCGTCTAACTGAGTCACCTCTCCCGTAAAGCTTGGATAATCTCGTCCGGTAGGCAATACTCCTAGCTCAGTACATAAAACGCTAACCTGCAAGCTATCACCTAATTTATTTGCCCATTGAAAGGCGCTCTTTCCAGGGCCGATTACAAGTACGCGACCCTCGCTCTTGTATTCAATGACCGGCACGGCATCGGGCTCTGATAAATCGGATAGGGCCAGCAAGGCTTTAATCTTGGGGGTCGATTTATCTGCCTCTTGAGTCCAACCAGCTAGCTCACGAATATTGACAAACTTTAAGGGGGCCATCAACGGTTTCTCGGCCTGGGTCGCCAGCTCAGAGAACAAGGCCCGCTCCTGTGTGCAAGCAACCACAATGGCTTCGGGCTCATTAAGCGCATTGAGAAATTGACCCACCTCTTGCCGGCACAGAGCGGTATGAATAGGAAGACCTAGCTCCTTAGCATCTAAGGGCATGCTTCGATTGCAGTCGCAAACAAGTTTTTTTGTCATTCAATCAGAAAATTAAGGATTGCAATACTAGGTACTGGCATCAGGCTTAATTTGTTTCTCTCCAGTTTGCTGGTTTTGATTTTCAATTGAGTCAGAATCGCTAGATTCTATATCGATCCGCCGATAAGCGTGACGAGGGTTTGGATTAACGGTCACGTTGTCATTGGGCGAGAGCGCTGCCAAGGCCTCTTTGCTATCTGCCTCGAGTTGCGGATTCGCATCTGCAGCCAAATCTTTTTTGGCATCCTTAAACTCTGGGTAGAGCTCATCAGTGGTCTTAAAAATACCCAACATATCCGATTGCGCCATCCGTTTGAGCATCTCCATTGGAATAGGATCAGGCTTGGAATAATCATCAATATAAATATCCAGTCCGTCCATCACATTGAAGTGAGGATCACGAAACATTTTTTTCATGGCAGCCTGTTGGACTGCTGGGTCAACATCGGCTCGCATGAATGCTGAAAAATCGGCTGCTTTAATATCAATCTTCTCAACATCCTCCATAGTGAGTGGTGGCACTTCTGGCGGAGCTGTAAAACCATCGGGTGTCTCTTGGGGTGAAGCTTGGGACGTGACAGACTGAGAATCTGACTGGGCAGTTTTATCTACACGATTGGGGACGGTCTGAAGAGGCTCGTCCTTTACAGGCTCTACTATAGTTCCTGCTTTCTTGCGAGCCCACCGATTTAAAAAATTAGATTGGGTCATTGGGGCTCTGCAGGACGGTTTGCGCCTTTAAATGATGCTGGCTTAGCGCGCTTCTTAGGTTCCGGTTTGTAATTTGTAGACACATATTGCGCTAAGTAAGACTTCATCTCTGCTTGTAATGGTGCCGTATCGACCGACTCGCCACCATCAATTAAACGAGATGCTTCGTTATAACTCAGCATCAAACGATGTGGTACTGCAATGCCCGCACCATCTTCATTCATCACAGATGCCATTGAATTTGGTTCCAAGTAGTCTTGATAATCCACTTCAAGACGCCACATCACAAACCAACAAGGCTCGGGTGCAGTGATATTTAGAAAATAGCCCTCTGCCTCATCGGCAAAGAACTTAAAATCAAAGCCCGCAAACAACCAAGACTCGCCTTCATCGTCCCTCTCCAGAAAGCGGCCTACGACTTTACGATTTTGCTCGGTACCAGCAAGTTCTAGGCTTTTACCAAACTGACCGATATCAGGAATCACCTCAATGGGTTTCCAGCGATAGTTTTGCCATGGGTTATCAATCTTTTGTTTGCGGATAACGATGGCAAAACGCATGATGAGCTTATTCCTAAGTTTTTTGCACAACGATACTGGGGAACTTGCTACTCATATCTTTGGCCAGGTTGGCAACCCGAATCGCTACTTGCCGGGCAATCCCTTTGTAGATGGCGCTAATCGCACCATCGGGATCTGCTACAACCGTTGGTCTGCCTGAGTCGGCCTGCTCCCGAATCGATAAGTTCAATGGCAAGGCACCCAAGAAGTCAACACCATAATCTTGGCACATCTTTTGTCCACCACCCTCACCAAAAATATGCTCTTCATGATTACACTTCGGACAAACATAGGTGCTCATGTTTTCAATAATGCCGATGATGGGGATACCGACCTTCTCAAACATCTTCAAACCCTTACGGGCATCTAGCAGAGCAATATCTTGCGGAGTGGTCACAATCACAGATCCAGTCACTGGCACTTTTTGCGACAGGGTTAGCTGAATATCCCCCGTTCCAGGCGGCATATCCACAATCAAATAATCCAAATCGCGCCAACGAGTTTGCCGCAGTAATTGTTCTAAGGCAGAAGTAACCATGGGGCCACGCCACACCATAGGATTATCAGCCTCGATTAAAAATCCAATCGAGCTCGCCTGAATCCCATGTCCCTCCATCGGCTCAATGGTGTTCTCGGCCAAAGACTCTGGACGACCTGTAATACCCAGCATCATCGGTTGGCTGGGGCCATAAATATCGGCATCCAAAATACCAACTTGTGCACCTTCTGCAGCCAACGCTAATGCCAAATTAACTGCGGTGGTTGATTTACCCACGCCACCCTTGCCGCTGGCAACTGCAATGATATTTTTGACACCCGGTAACAGTTTGACGCCACGCTGGACCGAGTGGGCAACGATGTCAGTTGTAATCGCGACGCTCACGTTCTTAACACCGGGTAACTCACGGATTGCGGTAACCACTAATTTACGAATGAGATCAATTTGGCTCTTAGCAGGGTAGCCTAATAGGATATCCAGCGATACATCCCCTTCATGCACTTTGATATTGCGTGCTGACTTAGCGCTGACAAAGTCAATCTGGGTGTTAGGATCTTTTACAGACTTAAGTGCCTGTTGCACTGATTCAATACTGACCGACACTTCTGTCTCCTCAATAAGCCTTACGATGTATAGGGGTTAGCCAACTATCATAACTGGATTGGCCTAATTTTTCCCAAAGTCCTCCAGAAAGATCTTTTTTGGATGAGCTAATTAGCGGTATTTTCTGTATACGAGTTCAATATCGCCGTAATACGCCTTGGTCTGTGATTTCGTATTGTCGGTGTCAGTCATTAAAGCAATCCCGATTAAGTTGCCAGGTGCGTAGCCATAGGCCTTAATGTAATCCGCGGTGAGGTCGCGTTGATGCATGCGCCATTGGCCTAGGTTCTCTTTACCAATGTCAACAGCAATCAGTTTGACCCTCTCAGTGTAAGGATTGTTCTTGATTTGCTCCAACTGCCCTTTGGGCGACCAAACATACATTAAGGTGGCATAGGGCATTTCTTGGCCACTCAGAAGTTGCGCCATCTCAGCAACCATTCTGTCTTTCATTGATAGTTTTGAGCGATCACCATCAAACGCTACCATGACGCGGAGTGGCGCATCGTCAGCATATTTGTCAAGGTTATCCGCTCGATCAAGATGTGATAGTGCCTTCCATTCCCATTTCAGCCATAGGTGCTGAGATGGGCGTGGCTTGAGTTTGACTGCCAAGCCGGAGGCAGATTGATTGGATTCTGCTTTCAGAACGGTTCGACCTTGATAGTTCTGGAGTCGATATGCAGTATTCTTTTTATAGGGCGCAACCCGATAAAAACTCCACCCCTTAGGTAAAGCGCCATCTTCTTGCACTGAGAACTTTTGTGGCTCTTCGCGCGGAACAAGTGGATCAAGCCTTTTGACCTCTGCATGATCCTCATGCTCGGAATAGCTAGCGCAGGCCACAAAACCTGTAATTACAGCCCCCATCAGAATGAGATTGAAATATCGGCGCATAAGCTAATGCATTATCGTAGAGCTTTGTTAGTCTTGCATATGAATAAAAACTTGTGGTTTTTGACCTTAGCCCAAGGTCTGTATTTAACCAATAATGTCACCTTTATTGCCATTAATGGCTTAGTGGGTTTTGCGCTGGCCCCAGCCCCATGGATGGCGACCCTGCCCGTCATGGGCTATGTGGTCGGTAGCGCTATGGCAACCACCATCGTGGCCAGAATTCAAAAGCAGCTGGGTCGTAAACGCTCCTTTCAAATTGCACTCATTGTTGCCTTCTTTGCATCCTTACTCTGCACTTATGCCACTCTCGAGAAATACTTTTGGTTGCTTAATTTAGGAACGGTCATCGCAGGGTTTTATAACGCCAATGCCCAACTCTATCGTTTTGCCGCTGCAGAGCTTGCTGATAAAACCGCAAAGGAAAAGGCCATCTCCTGGGTGCTTGCAGGCGGTCTCTTAGGAGCGGTCTTAGGGCCTAATATGGCGAACTGGACGCGCGATTGGTTTATGCAGCCATTTGCTGGCGCATACATCACCCTGGCAGTAGTTTCTGTGATTGCTCTGTGGGTTATCTCTCAAATACAGTTTCAAGAAAAAACTCCCGAGCAACATCAGGAACCAGGCCGTCCTCTGTCCGAGATCATGCGCCAACCGCTTTTTATTGTCTGCACCCTCACGGCCGCATTAGCCTACGGCGTGATGAACTTGCTAATGGCAGCCACACCACTAGCCATGGAGGTGTGTGGATTTAGTTTTGATAAAACCGCCTGGGTCTTGGAATGGCATGTGATCGGTATGTTTGCACCCGGTTTTTTTACTGGCAACTTGATTAAACGGATTGGGGTCATGTGGGTCTTACGACTTGGCGCTGCTCTTAATCTGATTTGCGTAATAATTGCACTCTCTGGTGTAAGCTTTGCTCACTTTTTAGTGGCTCTTTTTCTGCTTGGAGTAGGCTGGAACTTTTTGTTTACTAGCAGTACTGCGTTAGCCCTCGAGTCTTATCGACCTGCTGAACGTGACAAAGCACAAGGGGCCATTAATTTCTTTGTATTTTTAGCCACCGCCCTCTCTGCTTTAAGCTCCGGCGTCTTGGTGACCACGCAAGGCTGGACCTTACTCAATTTAGGTTCCATTATTCCCATGAGCATTATTGTGCTGGCCTTAATTTGGCTTGGTATGCAACGTAAACAGGCGGTTTCTAAGCCCCTCTAAAATAGAATGATGAATACAAAAACACTTCCTACCATTGGCTTTATCGGTACCGGCATTATGGGTAAGAGCATGGCTCTTCATATTCTGAAAGCAGGATATCCCCTGAACGTGTTCAATCGTTCTAAAGAGAAAACGATTCCTCTCATCGAGCAAGGCGCAGTTTGGCATTCTTCTCCGCGGGAGGTGGCGGCACATTCAGACATCATTATCACCATTATTGGTTATCCCAAAGATGTAGAAGAGGTCTATTTGGGTAAAGAAGGTATTTTGATAGGCGCTCAATCAGGTTCGATTGCA
>RFQL01000079.1 GCA_009924985.1 Burkholderiaceae bacterium
ACGCGCACCACCTTTGAAATCGCCGCCAAACGTTTATCGGCTGATGTCATTAATTTAGATATTTCCACCTCGTCGACTACCAAGGGTGAGAGCCTTATCGATACCATTGATAACCTGATTGCGATGCAGGCTGATATTTTTGTGGTGAGACACAGCGTCTCGCGTGCACCCATTGAGATTGCTAATCATGTACCGCCCTATGTGCATGTGATTAATGCGGGTGACGGTAGTCACCAGCATCCGACACAAGGCTTGCTCGATATGTTCACCATGCGTCACTTTAAGCAAGACTTCACAAATTTGAAGGTAGCGATTGTGGGCGATATTGTTCATAGTCGCGTCGCAAAATCCAATATTCATGCGCTCACAGCGCTCGGCTGTACCGATATTCGAGTGATTGGCCCAGAGAGCTTATTGCCAACCGATTTAGATATGCTTGGCGTAACGGTCTTTCACAGCATGGAGGAGGGTTTGGGTGGTGTAGATGTGGTGATGACCTTGCGCATTCAGAAAGAACGTATGGAGGCTGGCAAGGTTCCCGAAGGCGCAGCGTTTTTTACACAATTTGGTTTAACGCCCGAGCGTTTAGCCCTTGCTAAATCCGATGCTATTGTGATGCACCCAGGCCCAATGAACCGCGGTGTGGAAATTGATTCGGCAGTCGCCGATGGCGCACAATCGGTAATCCTTAAGCAAGTTACCTTTGGGATTGCAGTGCGTATGGCAGTAATGTCAATTGTGGCGGGTAATTAAAAAAGCAATGCTGGCAATTCATAACTGATGCTTTGAATTAAAACAAGCCCCAGTATTTACAAATGTTAAGTATGGGTGCGTTGGAGCTCCTGAAATTTCTCTATGATTTTTTGAGCCATTTGATCATAGGAAAAACGACCTTGAATGAATTGATTTCCGGACGATGAGATGGACTCTATCAAAGAATCATTCTTTAGTAACCTAGCAAGAGTAGCTTTAAATTGATCAAGGGTATCAAAAAGAACAATATTCTTTTTATCTACCAGCCCCGAATTAAGCTCTTCATACTTATCAGAGAGAAGTAATGAGCCAGAGGCCAATATTTCATAGGGCCTCATATTGATACCGCTTTGAAGATTATTTGAGCCTTGCGGTTTTGCAATGATGCTAAGTACGATTTTGGCTGAGTTGTAAAGCGTGTTTAATTTTTCCCCAAAACACTCTGTTCCTTTAATGGAGCGCAAAAGTGCAGGCTTTGATAAAGCCGGAGTACGCCATCGAGAGCCATAAATATGTACGCACTTAGTAAGCTCCAGGGCCGCTAAGATGTACTTTTCACGATGAACGCTATGCTTACCCACAAAGCATAGATCAATGGATTTGGGCTGATTAGGGATAATATAAAACTGCCGATGATCAACAGCATGTGGCAGGAAACTGGTGTTAGAAAAACCAAATTGATTTACTATTTTTATAGCCTTCTGACTATAAGAAAAGTACCAATCCATTTTTGAAGTAAATGTCTGTAAGCGCGCGGGATTCAAAACAGGATCTACTAACCACCCTACTTTTGAGCATGTAATTTGACTCATGGTTTCGTCAGAATAGTGAATGCCATGAATAAAAAAAACTCCATCGGGCTTATTTTGATTACAAAAGTCAACTAATTTAGTGTTGAGGTAATTCCAGTGGCTTAATTTATTTTTGGTAAATAAAAACGACTCTTTTTTTAAAATCCGAAGATTATGAGCAAGTTTATTAATTACGCGAAATACGTATCTATCAATCCACAGCTGATACTCGTCTGCTAAGAATGTTAGAACCTCAATGCCATGGCTTTCAAAACCTTTCTTAAGCCCTGAAACGATTGTCGGCTTGGATTGATAGACGATAAGAACGCGACGCATAGGATGAATTAGTCAGAAATCAATATTTAATGGAGTTTACAATGCCAATATCTCATTGCGTAACTTAAACATGCGACTAATTAAATACTTTAAGGCAGTCAAAATCCTATATCGATCGATCAGTCATTTGGTTGATATGGAGGAAATTAAAGATATCGATGCTTTTTATCAGGAACAGCGGGTACGATATCCATCGGCTTTGGGATCCAAGACCTTGGATTTGGGTTGTGGTACAAAGCCACGCAATCCTTTTTCTGCCCATACGGTATTCGGCGTTGACATTAACGATGTTGGTATTTCCAATATAGTGCAATCAGATCTTAGTCAGTCTCCGATTCCGTTTGAAAATGGCTCTATGGATTACATCACCGCATTCGATTTTATCGAGCATGTGCCACGCGTCATTTATTTACCCAGTATCCGATTCTCATTTATAGAATTGATGAATGAAATTCATCGCGTACTAAAACCAGGGGGTATTTTTTTGGCACAGACTCCTGTTTATCCATTTTCAGCATGCTTTACTGATCCAACCCACGTCAATCCGGTGACCAGCGAAACTTTCTCATTATATTTTGATGATCAGCGAAAATGGGGCGCGATATATGGCTTTAAAGGCTCTTTTCGTGTTCGGCAGCAAGTTTTATTTGCTACCCACCTCTTGACGGTGTTACAAAAGACATAAAGCAGAGCAGGCGAAGGAGTAATCCCATTGATTCAAGTGAATGATACCGTTTTAGTGATTTATCACTACTACGAAAAAGACCAAAGTTACATCGATAATTTTTTACACTTTATTCAGTTTGCCTATCGCCCTGAGTTGAATTATTTAATTGTTATTGCAGGAATTGCTTCAATTGAGCTTCCTCAGGCAAGCAACATTACTTACTTCTATGCAAAAAATCAAAACTATGATTACGGCGGCTATGCTCAGGTAATTAAAGATCTCAAATTTGAAACAAATTACGCAAATTTCATTTTTGTTAATTCCTCAGTGCGCGGCCCATTTTTGCCAGTTCATTCCAAAAAAAACTGGGCCAATCATTTATTCGACCTCTACTCAGATAACATAGGTATTGTAGGAACGGCAATTAGCCTTACCCCATCCCATCATGCGATTTGCAAGATGTATCATGAAAAGTATGGCTATGCTGAGCGAAATAAAAATATCCTAGCGCATGTTCAATCCACCTGTTATGTATTGTCACAGTCGGTTTTGTGCTCTTTAATTAAGGACGGATTCTATGATGTGCATGAGTCGCTATCAAAAGATGAAACCGTTCGCGATTATGAAATGCGCCTCTCGCAAATTCTCTTGGCTCAAGGTTTAAATTTAAAGTGTCTGCTCCCCGAATACAACAAGCCTGACTACCGCTCCCTAAGCCATGAAATTAATCCATCTGCTCGGGAGGGCGATAGTGGGTTTGAGTACTCTTACTTTGGCCGAACTGTTCACCCTTATGAGGCTATGTTTGTAAAAACAAGTCGTAATACTTCTAGTGATACATACTTGAGTCAGTTGGCATACTCAATGTCATTTCAATTCCCGCTCAATGCAGATTTAAGTTGTACTGCAGCGATCGAGGGCTATAGGCGGCGCTGTGAATTAATTGCATTAAATGCGACAAGTTCCGCAGTAAAGAAAAAATCGTTCTGGAGTTTTTTTAATTCCTAAGATTAGGTATCAGCATCCTAATTGGATCGCAAAAAATAAGCAGCAATTTGCTCTTTAAAGATTCTGGGTTCATCTTGAAGCCACTTTCGATAGGGCTCGAAGACAGCAAAGTGCTTTGGAAAACCACCCATGATGTTGGCTGCCAAGAGTCCAAATTGTTCAACAAAGCCATTTGCATTGCTATCCAATTTGTATTGAGGTGGTATTGGTAAATCAACCGGGTTTCCAGCAGAACCCAATTTGCCAGTAATCAGGCAGCAGCCATGCATGGCGGCTTCGCGCGGCATCCGATCTCTGCCGGGATGATGACCAAAGTCAATGTATAGCTTGGCTTGATAGAGCTTTTCAGAAAGTTGCTCGCGGTTTAATCCCTTCAAGGGTTCAAAGTGCCACTCGGGATACGCTTTGATCAGTCTCTCCGTCACCTTCCAGCCTTTGGTGGGGTTGTACAGAATGGTGTTTTGTTTATGGCCGATCTGATCAAGAAAGCGATCGGTTAAAAAATCCTCATTGATGGAATCAATCAGGGGAATGGGCTCAATACCGCAGGATCGTAAATAGCCAGAGGAGTGCTCCGTTTGGGAAAAGTGCAGAATTTGCTTGAGACTCTTGGCGCCGCCCCATGGCCTGCGCCTTTGTATCACGCGCTTAAGGTAGCGCACTTTATCGTGCAAACCCCAAATATGACGGCGCTCTAAAAAATTCTCGAGAGAAAGCCACCACAATCCCGCCTGTGCCTGTTTAACCTTGAGAGCTAGCATGGGATATACCTCAGGGAAAATAATCAGATTGCCTGGGGCATCTTCGTAAGGTACCGATTGAGTCTTGTAGCGCGCATAGGCGGCAGGTGCGATGGCGGACTCTGAAAAGGGTAGATAGCACATGTAAGCCGATAGGCCTAGTGTGTTCATGTGTGCCGTGAGCTGTGTGTTCATGTGTGCCGTGAGCTGGTGTAATGCCTCAGGCCCACCAGTCACTGCTCCAGCAGGGCATACCACCAGAATTTTTTTATAGTGTTGCATTCAGCTCATTCCAAAAAATTAGTACATCGATTGATTACAAGACGCTGTCACGCGAGCGCTGGTAAAAACGCCAAGTATCCTGGCACATCCGGTCTAGGTCATATTGGGCAACCCAACCTAATCTGCGTTTTGCCAATTGGGCGTTGGCAAAATACTCCGCCAGATCGCCAGCGCGACGCCCTACAAATTCATAGGGTACGGTAATGCCGCTGGCACGCTCAAATGCAGCGATGACTTCAAGTACGCTTTGAGGCCTTTCAGTACCTAGGTTTACTGTGAGAACACCTGCATGTGTATCAAGGTAGTGCAGGGCTAAGCAATGCCCCTCAGCCAAATCCTCGACATGGATATAGTCTCGCAAACCGGTGCCATCGGGTGTCGGATAGTCATTGCCGTACACATTCAGGCTGGGTAATTTACCTAAAGCTACTTGCCCGAGGTAGGGCATCAGATTATTTGGAATGCCCAAAGGGTCCTCGCCAATCAGCCCTGAGCTATGGGCTCCAACGGGATTAAAGTAGCGCAGACAAGCAACCCTCAATGCAGGGTTTGCGTGCACCAAATCAGTCAGTATGTTTTCTACCATCAACTTACTTCTGCCGTACACATTAATTGGTTTGGTTGGCAGCGTCTCGTCGTATTGGGTTATGCCTGGTTCGCCGTAAACCGTTGCCGATGAGGAGAAAACAACGGTATGCACATTTGCCTTAAGTGCTTCTTCTAGTAGGGTAATACTTCCAGCCACGTTGTTGTCGTAATACAGCAAGGGTTTGGTTTGTGATTCTGCAACGGCCTTGAGTCCAGCAAAATGAATCACGCCTTGAATAGGATGGGCTTTAAAAATACCAGCCAAGAGGGTGCGATCTCGCACATCACCCTCATAAAAAACGGGCTTACGCCCTGTAATCGATTCGATTTGGTGAATGGCATTGACCTTGCTATTGCATAAATTATCAACAATAACCGCGCCATACCCCTGTTCTAGAAGCTTTACGACTGTATGGGAGCCGATGTAACCAGCCCCGCCAGTGACTAAAATAGTCTTCATCGATTAATCTAGGAAGTTCAAAGCTGGGCAGATGGTGGATGGTATTCTGTTATCACTCATTATATAAATTGCATATGAATATGCCATTCTACAAAAGTAGGCTAAATTAAGCCATTTCAATCTGCAATAAACCGCCCATGACGCAATCTAAACGCACTAGTAGTATTTTTTCGATATCAAATTACATTCTGCTTGCGGTTTTTATGTTTCCCATTACCTTTATGACGGTTCGGCATGGTGTGCATGTATCTCTATTCGCACTATTGCTGATTGCGCTTATTGTATTTTTTCAAAATAAACATACGCATTTTCGTTTTGAAGATAAAACAGATCTCATTGTTGTTCTGTCTTTTTGCGGGCTAATCCTTGCCGTCTTATTGGGGCAGCTGTTTCGCTCAAAAATACACATGGCGGCATTTGATGGCCCTTCCCGAATTTTGTTTGCCGGCTTTGTCTATTTATTACTCAAGAGCCGCCAAATAGCCTACATCAAGATTTTGGATGTAGCGATCCCAGTTGGCCTACTCTGTGTGCTGACTGCGGTAACGCTTAATCCTGGAGCTTATTGGGGCGATCGCTTTGCCACCTATTTTGTTGATCCCAATACCTTAGGAAGTCAAACCTTTATCTTGGCTTTGATTGTGTTTTTGTCGATTACTTCTGGGCAAGGTGAATCTCGCTGGCTTCTACTGCTCAAGCTAATCGGCGGCGCGGCAGGTATTTATGTGTCAATCTATTCTGGATCGCGTGGCGCTTGGTTGGCCGGCCCATTTATTTTTTTACTATTCTTATTGATTCGGTTTGGTGACTTTTGCCGAGCGCAAGGAGCCGAGCGATTCCGCATTACCTTACAAACCAGTGCAATTGTGATTGCTTCGATTATTATTTTTTTCCTTGCCTTATATTTTTCGGATGCGGTATCGAGCCGAGTCATCAGCGGCTACCATGAGATTCGTAATTGGTTTACTGGAGAAAATTTAGATAGCTCTGCAGGAACCCGCTTAAGCATTTGGAAATTTTCATTTCAGTTCGCGGGAGAAAACCTTCTGTTTGGCTATGGAGAAGAAAAAAATATGATGCAGCTCATGAGTAATAGCCCACTCAACATACCTGCTAATGAAATCGCAATTAATACCATGGCTTTGACTGGCCCGCACAGCGATACTTTGAGTAAATTACTTTCTTCGGGATTGTTTGGTCTTTTGGCCTACCTCTGCTTACTTTTTGTCCCTTTCTATTTTTTCTATAGCCAACGTAATTCATTGCTCACGGACAAGAAGCGCGCAGCACGCATGGGCATGTATTACATTACGGGCGTCTTTATTGCGGGCCTTTCCAACGAGCAGCTCTCGTTAAAGTACCTCTGTACTTTTTATGGCTTAATGACGGTGACTTTGCTTGCACAAGTGCTGCAAGCCTCCGCAGACGGATCGAGCCAGCCTTTCGCCCATTACAGCACTAAAGCAAATAAAGCGCCGATGCATGGCTAGCCCCAAGACAATTTTTTTTACAGACTCATCGATGAACATCGGTGGTCAAGAGCTGCAGGCTTTGCAGCAAATGTCCGCCTTGCAAGCGGCTGGATTTAAAACCTTGCTACTGTGTAAGCCAAATAGCGCAATACTGCAGCGGGCAAGTGTATTGGGATTGGCGGCGACCCCAATACGCTTTCGTAATGCCTTTCATATTCCTAGTTTTCGGCAGCTACTGCACCTCGTGCGGAATAAAGACCCTATAGCGATCGTTTCCCATGGTAGCCATGATGCTTTGCTTTCTGTAATGGTGAGTCG
>RFQL01000080.1 GCA_009924985.1 Burkholderiaceae bacterium
CTCGCTTTCTGTTTGTTGGATTTCTTCTACGACTTCAGGAGTTTCCTCAGCCGCAACATCGAGAACCTGTGCAGACTTAAAAGCCGGCTCGGTTACCAATGAAACTTCATACAATTTGGCTGCGGATACATGCATCACGCCAGCCTTTGTTTTTGCCTTGATTACTTCAACGCCTACTGAAAGACCTGATTGCAGACCTTCTTCAGCAAGGATCAATGCTTCAGTTCCACGATTAGATCGTGAAATCTTGAATGATGCATAGATACCATTTTCATCCATTGTGAAAGATGATGCTTTGCCTAATGGCTGCTTCATGTCATGTTGATTGAGTAACTTGATTGTCTTTGGATCTTCTGGCAACTGAATCGAGTTAGCCTCGAACACAACGCGTCCTGCTGAAGTTGAACCAATTTCGCCGGTGCCTGTTGGCACAATCTTGCCTGAGATTGTTCGATCTTCAACATTGGCTGTTAGATCAGCTGAGAAGGTAAGGATCTGATTTGTCATGCCATACCATTGCTTCCGTTAGGTGTTACATCTGTCATTTCCATCGCTTGTTCTACTGTAATGAGACCAAGTGAAAGCATCTTTTCGATTACTAGAAGTTCATCCATTGGGTTTGCTCTCAAGAATGATTTATCTAGATCAAAGCGGACTTCATTGCCATTGGCTGTTACATCGTTCATTGAAAGACGATCTTCAATAGCAGTAATGAAAGGCTGCAAAGTGAGTGAAACGAACTGCTTACGAGAAGAGTTATTAGCATCTGCTGAAAGATAAAAAGCATCGACATTGCATAGACGCGCAATCTGTGTTGCATAATCTTGTTTTGCTTCATTGTACATCATGTCTTTAGGTGTAAATGATGTTGGAGAGTATTCCAAAGTAGAAGTTAAATAAGCAGTTGAACGATTTTGGCGAGCAGATTTCCAAGCTGCTAGAAGTCCTTGAACTTCTTTAGGATCTAGATCTGCTCCTGTGTTTTTAATGTATCCAGAAGGCATTGGAGTAGATGCGGCCAAAGTAGAAGCAATCTCTAAGTCAAGTGCGCCACGCAATACGCGAGCACCTGTTGTTAATATTCCATCATTGAGTGATTGGAATGTGACTACATCATCGTTTGAATGAAATACACCATCAATATCGTAGCCAGAGATATAGTTATTGTTATAGCCTTCGTATTGTGGTGTAACTCTAGAGTTTGGGATCCATTCAAAAGATGCAGGACGTCCATCTTCTGCATAGCGAGATGTAATTTTCCAAAGAGCCCATCCATAAAATAGTAATGAATCAACAGTGTAACTGATAGTAATGGCGCGAGGTTGATTTGCTGATGGTTGATCCATCCAAACTGGCTTGCCCAATTCTTCGCCAGTTGATTTGCGGTAAAGCTCTAATGGCATTGCCGCAATAGTGCCACAGATTAAATTGCGGGCACGAACGACCGAAGGTACTTCGAGAGCAGAAGCTCGATCGATAGTAGGACTGAGGATGTATGTGTAGTTATTGCTTAAAACTTGAGGGGCGTATTGCGCCAATAGATCACTTTTAGAGGTGTTTGATTCTTTACGCGTAAATAGACCCATAGACAGAAAGTGTAGCATTTGTCAAGCAATTAGACAATGTGCTATGGGCGTGTCTAAGTATAAATCTGAGGCTTTGGTTGAGGGATCATCAACTTAGAAACTACCATCGCCAAACCAATAGGGGCTGAGATGTCTCCCGCTGACTTTCGTTTGATAATGCGCCAAGCAGAGTCATTGACTTTAGCTGCGCAATTGTTCATCTGCTGGATCAACTCTGCCTGTCCATTGTGGACTACGCGGGCATTGACCAAGCCTTCTAAAAGGTCTCCGCAGGCTTTGTAGAACTGTTGCCCTGATACATCTTCGCAGACAACGCCAGAATTAGTGAGACGATCTGCAATAGTTTGAGTGGCGTACTTGTCGAAGCAAACTAGGCGCGGCTTATAGATGTCGCACCACGATTTAATCGAAGCCGCCATCTTTAACTCGTCAATAGCAACTTGAGAGCTGTAAGTCTCTAATATTCCAATGCCGATTCTGCCATCTGGCAACAATTGACCAGCAACGAGTGAACCATTACGCCTTGTGGGGCTTACATCGAACCCGAAAACTGTATAAGCACCCACCGACATTTCAAGGGTTGCATCTGAGGTATCTTCAAGCACTCCATGCGGCCACGGACTACTTAGGGAGTCGATCCATTGGCAGAGCGTTTCAGTTCTTGTATTCTCAATCGGAGAAGTAGCAATCGCTTCTTCAATAGCTTCCTCCGTAATGGTGTATCCGAGAGAGGGGTTAGCCATAGTCCATGCATTGCGATCATCTATCTTGCAATACTGAGGGGCTGAGTATTCGTAGTAGCCGAATGACTTGGGTGGGTAATCTTGGGCTCGTTCTCGTAGATCGTTGAGTACAGTGCTGAAAGCGTCTCCTGCATTAGAGGTAAGAAGCGTCTGAGAGTTTGGATGAGCTCTAGTCGTAGGAGTAGCAGCTCTGTATCCTTCTTCAGAGATTTCTCTAATTTCATCAATGTAGAGGAGTCCATTGACTGATCGGCCACGAGAGCCGTCTCTAGTTGCTGCGACAACATCGAGCCTTGCGCCAGATAGCATTTCAATAGATTCAGTTCCGTTAGCGTGTCTGATCTGCTTAACAAATCCTTTAAGGTGGTCATTGGTCTCCAATAGGCTAGTGACTTGTCGAAAGGTGTCCAGAGCCATGCTCCGGTTAGAAGACATGATAAGGACATTGGTATTCCACTTAAGCAGGTGAGCCAATATCAGCATTCTTGCTAAGTGAGTCTTTCCATTCTGTCTTGCGACCAGAATGAGATTAGTCTTGCGAATCCAGTTGCCTTTTTTATCAATAGTGAGCATGTCCTTGAGCACGAACTCCTGCCACGGCAATAAAGGCATCTTTACAATCTCACAGAGATCCTTGACATCTTGCAGCTTGTTTGTGCCTTTAAGAAGTGGGCTGTGAACTCGTGGTTTTGTTGCCCCTCGGAGCTTCTGGGATCGTTTGGGTTTATCTGTCATTGACTCGGATTAGGTCGGATCTTAAACGGACTGTCCAGCATCGGCTCGGACTGACTTAGGGAGAGAAGGTCAGAAAAGACAGGGGGGGTAGCCGTCCGTGCTAAAAAAACGGCATCTGACTTAGCACCTTTGCGTAGGTTGCAGCTCTTGCACAACACCTGAAGGTTATCCATTGAGTGATCACCACCTACCTTGCGTGGGATGATGTGGTCGATGTGCATCTCACCTTCATCTGTTCCACACTTGGCACAGATGCGACCATCACGATTGAACACTCGCTCACGCTGCGCTTTATAGCGTCTGCTATTGAGCTTGTCTAATGCCATCCGTACTTACTCCAGTGATCGAGGGCAACGCATGGTTCACCATAACGATTGCCAATGTAGTTAAGTCCCCATACTAACTGAGTCCAACCATCTTGGTTTTTAAGCCACTCACTATTACCTTGAGGAATACCATAATGAGATCCATTAGAAGCTTCAGGATTCCAATTAGATTCATGAGTATAAAGAGCATCTAAGCAGTTGTATTGCTTGTAATTGAAATCTAATAGATAGAGGGAATAAGTCTTGTAATCAACATAGTTCTTTTGTTGCACTGATTCAGAGCTACCTGCATTCGGCACGATGCATAGAGCTATCCCAATAGCTACTAGCACCCCGCGAGCTACGCCCCTAAGGGGCTCGCGGTGAGCCTTTGAGAGGCTCTGCGCCGTTAGCGTACCATCGCTGTCAAATCCATTTGTAAAAGTGCTGGTCAAAGCGGTGTTTCGTTTCATAGTTACCTCCTGTGGATAACTTCTGTGGATAACTATTTATCCGTTGAGTAGAAGCCCTTGCCCTTGAAGTGGATCGCAAAAGAGCTGAATCCTTTGACCATCGGTGCATTGCAATAAGGACATGGAATCATTGGTCTATCGTTGAATCCATGATTGACTTCTTGACTGAGATTGCAGGTTGCACATCGGTAGTCGTAGGCTGGCATGTTAAGCATCTCCTGATCATGTAAGACCCACATCCAGAGCAACGCTCAATGTCTGCCTCTGTGGGTTGAATGTCGATGTGAGCGTATTTGATTTTCAATAGTTCAAGCAAGTCCTCGAAACGGATGATGGCGGCATACTCACGCACATCTTCTCCTTGTCCGTTAAGTCTCAGAACTGCAAAGCCTAATTCCCCCGAAATGACTGTGCGAGCTTTAATCTGAGCGAGAACTGCTTTAGGCTGAAACCCAGCACGAGCTTTGACTTCACAGTCAAACGGCACATTCTGAATGTCCTTGCCTTTTCCACGACCAACGGATGCGAACTCCCAGACTGACGAAAGGTAGTCAGCTACTAGTCGCTCGGTCGCGAAACCTCTGTATTTCCTATGCTGTGTCATCTAAATGTTTTTCATCGTTAGTGCATGACCCAAAATAAAAACAAGGACAAGATTCGTATTCTACTAATTCAGCCATTGACTGCCTTGCATTTACGGCATTGCCACGCGCCCACTACTGGATGACCATCCTTAAAAGCGATCTCTGCGACAATGTCACGAGCTTCTGTTGGCTCATTACATAGTTGACAGTTGATTGTGTCAAACAATGGCACATCCTCGATGTTAGTCCACTCGCCTGTTGTCTCGTTATAGAACTCTAAGTGACCCATTATGCCCACGCTTTCTGAGGTTGAAACCTTCCATCTGATCCAAGTGTGTACCACTTCGTTGGGCATCGATGAGCTGTGGATCCGCTAAATCCACAGAAATAACCACCCCATGCCTTGCCATTCTTTTCACCTTCACGCCATTGCATGTGGCCATGTTCGCATGATGGAGCTTCAATGGCTTCTGCTGTTCCCAAGATCTCAGTAACATAATCAATAGCCTTATCAAGCGTTACTGGAGCATCGACAACCTTGTTGTATTGTCCAACTGGAGTACTCCAATAGTCCTGCTCATCTGCAACAGCAGGCTTTTCAGGCTTCTTAGCTACTACTTTGCTCATTTCCTCACGGCTTGGTCTCTTTCCTTTAGGAGCATAACCTGCATTTGCAAGTGCTCTGCCGATTGCCGAAGTCTCACAATTCTCCAATGCTGAAGTCTGATTAACGCCTCGATCAGTAACCTTTTCCTCAGCGTATCCTGTCGCCCACGCAACGCTATCTTGAGCATCCTTAAATAAATACGCTTTAACAATGTATCGAGTAGCCTCGACAACTTCCAACTCAGTTGCAATGCGAAACGCTGGATAGTCCTTAATAAACTTTTCAAGTCTCACCTCTACTGGCTCGTAATCGGCTAAATTAAACATTATTTCCCTTTCAAGTAGGTTGCTAAAACCCAAACTAAGTTCGCTATTGCAATTCCCAAAGCTAAACCTGAACTAAACTGATCAGACATAAAGCTCATCCTCTTCTGTTGCTAATTGTCCAGCAATTGCTGTGTAAGCGGCCATGTCGATCCAAGTGTCGATCTGCTGTGCTGATTCGAGACTTCTAGCCAACTTGACCAAAACCATGATTCCTGCGACCTGATAATCATGAATTGGAGTTTCAAGGTATGCACTAAGAAGCATTGCTGTTCTGCGCATATTATCCGCTGGGTGACCGTACGAGAGACCACGCTGACCGATTGTGTCGGTGGCTGACTGTAGGATTTCATTAGCGAGCATGAAACTCTCGATCTGCTTCTGCTTCTTTGTAGCCCATTGCCCAGCCGACTATAAACCATAAGACATTAGCTGCAAGTAAAATAATTACCATTGGCATTTGAAATGACATTTTGTACCTATCTGTAGCAATGCCCTTGATTGCTTACAGGATTAGTGTCGCATAGATCCATGACAGATCAAGCACATTTAGGTAACTAAATGATAACGATTTAAATGTACCCTAATGACTCTAAAGGTACATTTGTGGTCGCAATTGCAGTTGCTTTGTACCCTTTTACTGGTACAATTTCCCGTACAATGTGAAAGATCCATCCTTGTTGATAGGCACTAGGAATGGACTGACTCGATCTCCATGAGTCTCAATGACTGCTACTGACATCTGCCAATTAGCACTCCCAGCCTTCAGATAAGAGGCTTTCTTCTTATCCATGACATTTCCTGCCTCTAAGCCCCATAAAGTCCTGTATGAGGCTCCTATGCCCTCTGTGAAGGCACTAATGCCTGCCCTGTGGGTGTGTCCGCAGACTACTGACTTGCCGAACTTCTTAGCCAAGCCCAGAGCTGTAAGTCCTGCATTGGAGTTCATCGAGCCCTCGTCTCCGTGGACTAAGACCCAGCCTCTGTGGAACTCAAATGGCTTTTTGTGAAAACGTATCCCCAAGTCGCTGAAACCCATAAAGCGGGCGTATTCGAGTTCTGGAAGTCCGATGAGAGAAGGAGCTCCTCTAACGAGAGTGTGGTATAGACGATCGGTGTGGTTGGATCTAGTAATGTCGGTAGTGCCGAGATCCCAGAGGATGTTCTGAGCGAGACTTCTATCGGCATCTAATTGCCCTTCATACTCTAAGTGTGTGCCTTTAGCCCACTTGGACTGGCTCTGCATGTCCAGCTCATCGCCTGTGTTTAAGACGAGATCAAACTTCTCACGCTTTACTAACTTGATCAGATTTCTAACAGCTTGCTCATGATGATAGGGGATCTGTAGATCCGAGATCACCAAGTATCGCTTTTTAGTAGTCATCATCCTCATCTTCATAATCGCCAAACTTCTCTGGCGGAATGGCATCTGGCAAGATCCAGTGAGGATAGGCTTGGGGCTCAGTAATCATGAACATCGCAATGTCCTCTGCAAAACCTGCTCGCTTTAAGCTGCAAAAGTATTCATAAAGTCCAATGCAGTAAGCATCTAATTTGGAGTAACCTTGCTCCTCTAAAGACTTAGTCGCTTTTCTTGCCATGAGAAAATTATCGCTCTAGTAAGATGTTATAGATCTCATCGACACGCTGATTGAGTCGTTTGATCTCAGATAGCAGATGTGTAATGACATAGCCTGCCAAGCCACCAATGATGCCGATGGTTGCTATGTAGAAAGTGAAGAAGTCTTGTTGTGTCACTTCTTTCCGTACTCCGTATCCTTTGGATCTATCCAGCGCAGGATAGGCGGCAACACGCTAGCAAGACCCGCAGCTAGTAAAGCCTTTGGATCTGTAACTCCAGAGATTGCCAGAGTCAGCACAGATGCAAGAAATGCGCGTGAGTAAGTGCCAAGGACTTTCTTTAGATCTTCCATTATTCTCCGCCTAACATAGGTACTTGAAAAAAAGCCCCATCATTATCAGCTTCTTTCTTA
>RFQL01000009.1 GCA_009924985.1 Burkholderiaceae bacterium
ACAGCTAAGCCAAAATATTGTTTTGCAAAGCTTAGATCAAAACAGTATGGCCGAATTAGAAAGTTCTTTAGAGATTTCCGATCTGAAGAAGTCCGAGATTTTACTACGTCAAGGCAGTTATCAGATGGAGCAATACTTTGTGCTGGATGGAATTCTGAAGCGGATTGTATCTAGCGCCGATGCCAAGGAGATGATTCTCCGTTTTGCGCTTGAGAAAGACATTGAAACAAGTTATGCAGCATGGCGCTTGCAACGTGCAGCACCCTATAGCATTGCCTTGGTGACCAAAGCTCGGGTTGCACGGATGCCCTTAAAAAAATGGGCTGAGTTTTTGGAGGCCCATCCCAAATTAAAAGAAAGTTTTGAGTTTGAGGTAATGCGCTTAATGAGCGAAATCATGGCACACACCATCACCTTGCATATGCTGGATGCCCCAGGACGAGTAGAACGATTTTTACGTAAGTACGAAAATCTGTTTGAGGTCTTACCTAAGAAAGAGCTGGCAGCATATCTCAATCTCTCCCCAGAAACCCTAAGTAGGCTTAAAAGTAAGCATTAAGAGCTATTTATATAAGTTATTAGGATTTTAGGGATTTAGAATGAGGGCCAACCCTCAGTATTTATTGGATTTTAGGGGAAATTGACGAAAGTCAATGCTGATCCAACCCCGCGGCCCTAAGATTCGTCACAGTTCAACCGACACCCCCCCTTTTTTTAAGGAGCTAATGTTGAATAAAACCAATCCCACTGAGAGAGATAAGGCTATGCTGACAGCGACCATAGAGCATTCTGCAAACACAACCGCAGGAGAGACCCCATTAACCGATGGCTTTCATCTGGTTATCGATGCTTTGAAAGCAAATGATATTGACACCATCTTCGGTTTGGTTGGTATTCCGATTACCGACCTTGCGCGCCTAGCGCAAGCAGAAGGAATACGGTTTATTGGATTTCGTCACGAGCAGCACGCAGGTAATGCCGCAGCAATTGCGGGTTACATGACGCAAAAGCCTGGTATTTGCTTGACGGTTTCTGCCCCAGGATTTTTGAATGGTTTAACAGCACTGGCCAATGCCACTACTAATTGCTTCCCTATGATTTTGATCTCAGGCTCCAGTGAACGCGAGATCGTTGATTTGCAGCAGGGTGATTACGAAGAGATGGATCAGCTGAATGCAGCGAAGCCTTATGCGAAGGCGTCCTACCGAATCAATAAAGCGGAAGACATTGCCATTGGTGTGGCACGCGCCATTCGTGCAGCAGTATCGGGTCGGCCAGGTGGTGTTTATTTAGATCTCCCCGCGCAACTCCTGGGACAAAGTATCCCAGCCCAAAAAGGGAAAGAGTCGTTGTTCCGTGTCATTGATGCGGCACCAAAACAAATCCCAGCGCCTGATGCGGTAAAGCGCGCTATTGATGTATTGAAATCAGCCAAGCGTCCATTAATTCTTCTGGGTAAGGGTGCAGCATATGCTCAAGCTGATCAGGAGATTAAAGATCTAGTTGAGAAGTCTGGTATTCCCTATCTGCCGATGTCGATGGCCAAAGGATTATTACCCGACACACATCCGCAATGCGCATCTGCTGCCCGCTCATTTGTATTATCAGAAGCAGATACCGTCATGCTGATCGGCGCTCGCTTGAACTGGCTCTTGGCCCATGGTAAGGGCAAGACATGGGGCAACCATTTAAAGAAATTTATCCAAATTGATATTGCACCGACCGAGATCGATAGCAACGTGCCAATTGCTGCACCCGTGATTGGAGATGTTGGTTCTTGTGTAAATGAGCTTTTGAAGCAAATTGCGAGCGTTCCTAAGCCAAGCCCAGAATGGCTCAGCGCAATTAAAGAAAAGACCGACAAGAATATTGCGAAGATGGAGGAGACTCTTTCTAAGAACCCATCCCCCATGAACTTTCATAGCGCTTTGCGCGTTATTCGGGATGTCGTGAAAGCGAATCCTGAAGTGAACATTGTTAACGAGGGTGCAAATACTTTGGACTATGCTCGTAGCATCGTTAACATGTATAAGCCTCGCAAGCGTTTTGACTCAGGTACTTGGGGCATTATGGGGATTGGCATGGGTTATGCCATTGGTGCTGCAGTTGTTAGTAAGCAACCCGTTATTGCGATTGAGGGCGATAGCGCATTTGGTTTCAGTGGCATGGAGCTTGAAACTATTTGCCGTTACAACCTCCCAATCATCACCGTGGTCTTCAACAACAATGGCGTATACCGCGGTACCGATGTGAACCCTACTGGCGGCCCTGATGTGGCGCCCACGGTATTTGTGAAGAACGCTCGTTACGACAAAATGATGGAAGCTTTTGGTGGCGTCGGCTTTAATGCGACCACTCCACAAGAGCTGATGGATGCATTGAATCAATCGTTAACTTTTGGCAAGCCAACGGTAATCAATGCAGTGATTGATGAAACTGCTGGAACCGAGAGTGGCCGTTTGACTAATCTCAATCCAGCATCGACAGCAACAAAGAAGTAATCTAATTAATTGATATAGAGTTCAAAGGAGATTCAAGATGACCAAACCACTAGACGGAATTCGGATTATCGATTTCACCCATGTACAAGCTGGACCTGCTTGCACGCAATTACTCGGTTTTTATGGTGCGGATGTTATTAAAGTAGAGCGCCCAGGATCTGGCGACGTGACTCGTAGTCAATTACGCGATATTCCAGATGCGGATGCTCTCTACTTCACCATGCTTAATGGCAATAAGCGTTCTTTAACGCTGGATACCAAAACGGCTGAGGGTAAAGAGGTGCTTGAAAAGTTAATTAAGGTATCTGATGTGATGGTCGAAAACTTTGGTCCAGGCGCCTTAGATCGCATGGGATTCTCATGGGACCGCATTATGGAACTGAACCCCAAAATGATTTTGGCCTCTGTTAAAGGTTTCTCCGACGGTCACTCCTATGAAGACCTCAAGGTTTATGAGAACGTAGCTCAATGCGCCGGTGGTGCTGCCTCAACCACTGGTTTCTGGGATGGTCCTCCAACCGTTTCCGCTGCTGCTTTGGGTGATAGCAATACTGGTATGCACTTAGCAATTGGTATTTTGACCGCATTAATGCATCGTCAGAAGACCGGTAAAGGTCAAAAGGTTGCTTGCTCGATGCAAGATGCTGTATTGAATCTCTGCCGCGTGAAGTTGCGCGATCAACAACGCCTAGATCGGATTGGTTACCTTGAAGAGTATCCACAATATCCCCATGGTAAGTTCAGTGATGTTGTACCTCGCGGTGGCAATGCCGGTGGTGGTGGACAGCCAGGCTGGGTTTTAAAGTGCAAAGGCTGGGAAACGGATCCCAACGCTTATATTTATTTCACCATTCAAGGCCATGCATGGGAGCCAATCACTAAAGCGCTTGGCAAACCTGAGTGGGCAACCGATCCAGCTTATATGACTGCACAGGCTCGTCAGGATAAGATTTTTGATATTTTTGCAACCATTGAAGACTGGTTAAAAGATAAAACTAAATATGAAGCAGTGGATATTTTGCGTAAGTTTGATATTCCGTGTGCACCAGTGCTGTCGATGAAAGAACTTGCGGAGTCTCCTGATCTACGTGAGAGTGGTTCGATTGTGGAAGTTGATCACAAGGTGCGTGGTAAGTACCTAACCATTGGTAGCCCAATCAAGTTCTCCGACTTGAAAGTGGAAGTGAAGCCTTCCCCAGTATTGGGTGAGCACACCGATGAGGTCTTGGCCGATTTGGGATACTCCAAGGAGCAAATTGCCAATTTGCATACTGCTAAGGCTGTGTAATCCAATCAGCCTTATTTAAGCTGTTTAAGAATGGCGCCCTCATCAGGCGCCTTTTTTTCGACTATCATTCAGATGGATAAGGGGCAAACTGGCAGAATTTTATAGCCCATCTCGTTTCTAGCCCGATGATCAAATTTGGCTCTGCAGCCCAATTCGGTTAATACCAGCGCTGGTAAAATACTTTTGTTTACGATTATTTACTTTTTTGGATTTTTCTTATGGCAAAAGCACTTGAAGGGATCAAGATCCTCGATTTCACCCACGTTCAATCAGGACCCACCTGCACACAGTTATTAGCTTGGTTTGGCGCAGACGTCATTAAAGTCGAGCGATCCGGCGAGGGAGATGCCACTCGCAAACAGTTACAAGATATTCCAGATGCAGATAGTTTGTACTTCACCATGCTGAACCATAATAAGCGTTCGATTACGGTAAACACCAAAACTCCTGAAGGTAAAGATATTTTGGAGCGCTTAATTAAGCAGTGCGATGTTTTAGTAGAGAACTTTGCCCCAGGCGCTTTGGATCGGATGGGATTTACGTGGGAGCATATTCAGTCCCTGAACCCCCAGATGATTATGGCTTCGATTAAAGGCTTTGGACCTGGTCCTTATGAGGACTGTAAGGTGTACGAGAACGTGGCGCAATGTGCGGGTGGGTCAGCCTCTACCACTGGCTTTGATGACGGCCCTCCATTGGTAACTGGTGCTCAGATTGGGGATAGTGGCACAGGCCTACACCTTGCTTTAGGCATAGTAACCGCGCTATATCACCGCACACATTCTGGTAAAGGTCAGAAGGTGGATGCCGCAATGCAAGATGCAGTATTAAATCTCTGCCGTGTCAAATTACGCGATCGTATTGGCACAATGCAAGAGTATCCACAATTCCCGAATGGTAAATTTGGTGATGCAGTGCCCCGCTCTGGTAATGCTTCCGGTGGCGGTCAGCCTGGCTGGATTCTTAAATGCAAAGGTTGGGAAACCGATCCAAATTCTTATATCTATGTGGTGGTGCAAGCAGCTGTTTGGGAGGCAATCTGTAAGGTAATTGGTCGCGAGGATTGGATTACCGATAAAGACTATGCCTCACCAATGGCACGACTACCCCGTTTAATGGGTGTCTTCGCTGAAATTGAGAAATGGACCATGTCGCTAACTAAGTTTGAGGTAATGAATATTCTCAATAAATACGATGTGCCATGTGGCCCAATCTTATCCATGAAAGAAATTGCGGAGGAGCCCGCACTGCGAGCAACGGGTACCGTGGTTGAGGTAGACCATCCTATTCGTGGCAAGTATCTGACCGTCGGTAACCCAATTAAGCTATCCGATAGCCCAACCGAGGTAACTCGTTCACCATTATTGGGTGAGCATACCGATCAGATCTTGCAAGAATTAGGATTTAATACTGATCAATTGATTGATTTACGTCATAAGAAAGTAATCTAATATGCGCATTGCCCTGATTGGCAGTCAGGACTTTGGTAAGGCTGCCCTAGAGGCATTTTTAGAGCGGGGTGACGAAGTCGTTGCTGTATTTTGTCCTCCTGATAATCCCAAGGCGACCAAGCCCGAGATCCTAAAGGAGACCGCATTAGCCCGCGGCCTTAATTTGCTGCAATTTTCGAGTCTTAAACTCCCTGAGGCTGCCCAAGCGATGCGTGATAGTCAGGCTGATATTTGTGTAATGGCCTATGTGTTGCAATCTGTACCGCAAGACTTAGTGAAGATCCCGCGCTTTGGCACGATTCAGTATCACCCATCCCTGTTACCTAAGTATCGTGGCCCTAGCGCGATTGGATGGTCGATTGCATTGGGTGAGACCAAGACGGGCCTAACCATTTTTCGTCCTTCTGATGGCTTGGATGAGGGCGAAGTCATTTTACAAAAAGAGGCTCCCATTGGGCCTGATGACACTCTAGGACAGGTTTATTTCAATTACCTTTTTCCACTAGGTATTCAGGCTTTGCTTGAAGCTGCTGATCTAGTTGCAGCGGGTAAGCACCAAGAGATTATCCAAGACGAGTCACAAGCTAATTACGAAGGGTGGTTTGATCAGGCAGCCGCACGGATTCATTGGTCAAATCACATCAATCAGATTTATAACCTAATTCGTGCTTGCAATCCCGCCCCAGGTGCTTGGACTACTTTGCATGGCGAGAAGGTGCAAATCTATGATGTGCGCAAACACATCACGCCAAGCTTTGGATCAGTCAAAGGTAAGCCTGGTGAGATTATTGAGATTAGTAAGGATTCGTTCAAAGTCGCGTGCCATGGTGGGCAGATTGAGGTCCTAAAAGCGAAAGCAGGAAAAGGTAGTAAGGTATCAGGAGCAGAACTCAGTACTTCGCTAAGCTTGCAATTAGGACAGTTCTTCGACGCTTAGTCTAGACCTCAAGATTATCAATCAGGCGTGTTTTGCCTAATTTAGCAGCAGTCAAAATAACTAAATCTCGCTTGGATGCGAGATCCTCCGCATTGGGCGCCAAGAGATTCGAACGTTTACGGATTGCAATATAGTCAGGAGCCCAACCTCGATGTTTTAGTGTCTCAATTGTCTTTTGTTCCAATGTCAGCAATTGACTGGGGCTTGCAACTAGTGATGAAGAGTGAAGTGCGTGGATCTCATGACGAAGATTTTGGAGGGTAATTTGTAATTGAGGGGCCTCTACACGCTCCTCGGTAGATAAAAACCCATTGCGAGAGGAAAGAGCCAAACCATCTTCTGCACGGATAGTTTCTCCCGCAACAATATCAACAGGCAGTGCAAACTGTTGGGCCATTTGTCGAATGATCATGAGCTGCTGGTAGTCTTTTTTGCCAAAGACGGCTACTTTTGGCTGAACGCAGGAAAAAAGTTTTAATACAACAGTGCAAACCCCTTTAAAGAATCCAGGACGGAACTCACCCTCTAAAATATTCCCCAATTGCTTTGGTGGATCAATACGATATTCTTGTGGTTCTGGGTACAAAACACTCTCAGTGGGTGCGAACAGAACGTACACCCCCTCTTTCTCGAGTTTGCTGGCATCCTCTTCGAGGGTCCGTGGGTATTTATCAAAATCTTCATGAGGTCCAAATTGCAAACGATTTACAAAAATGCTTGCGATCACTGGATCACCATGTTGGCGCGCAATGCGCATTAGGGAGAGATGTCCTTCATGCAGATTTCCCATAGTGGGCACAAAGGAGGCTCTGTTTTGACCGCGAAGGTGATCGCGCAGTTCTTGTATGTCGGTAACAATCTTCATGCGCTAGGGGTATATGCTAAACGCACATAAATCGGTGCAAAGGGCTCTGCTTGTGTAATCTCGATGAGCGCCTCGCGGGAGAGTTCTAGCATGGCAATAAAGTTCACTACAATGACGGGGATTCCATTACCAGTTTTAATGGCATCCTCAAAGAGTTCGCTGAACTCTACAAAGCGCGTGTTCTGTAAACGCCGCAAGATGCGCGTCATAAAATCCCGAACGGATAATTGCTCGCGGGTGATCGTGTGATGCTGATTCAGTTTTGCACGGTGGAGAACATCGCGCCACGCCATTTGTAAGTCTTCTAAATTGACCTCAGGCCAAGTGATGGCTACCGTGGTATCGACATAGCTGTGTGCCACCTGAAAATCTCGACCTAGCTGGGGCATGCGATCAAGTTCTTGCGCGGCTAATTTCATCTTTTCGTATTCGAGTAAGCGACGAACTAACTCAGCGCGTGGGTCATCAACCTCTTCATCACTATCTGCTTTTTTCATGGGCAGTAACATGCGCGATTTGATTTCAATCAACATCGCAGCCATTAATAAGTACTCAGCGGCAAGTTCTAAATTATGGTGCCGAATTTGATCGATATAGCTTAGATATTGCTGAGTCACCTCAGCCATCGGAATATCAAGAACATTGAAGTTTTGCTTACGAATTAGGTATAGCAATAGATCTAGCGGGCCTTCAAATGCCTCCAGAAAGATTTCGAGAGCATCGGGCGGGATATATAAATCAGTGGGTAATTTAAACAAAGGCTCGCCATAAAGTTTGGCAAACGCAGCACTTAAACCATCAATCTTTTCTTCTGATGGCCCAGTTGCAAGTGATTCGAGCTCCTCACTCATTGTGATACACGTAAGAATGCTGTTTGATGCGTGCTAACTGAGTACGACGTGTCTCCTCGGGATTTTGTGGCTTATCCCACAAGAGTGCGCGACCTTCCCGTTGTGCTTGCTCAAGATGCGGTTTTTGAGCCTTGAGTTGTTCTAAAAATTGGGTGGCTTGGGATTTATATTTCTTCATAAACTCAATAAGTTATAGAATAAAACAGGAATTACTACCACCCATTATTAACGATTTTTGGGTGAGGCCTCAAAGATTGAGTTTCAGCAGTTCGTCAAGCTGGGTTTGCTCGACCCGTGTCATCAAATGTTTGTAGGGTTGAATGGGCGAGCTACTCTTTAGAGAGGTTTTGATATCTTGCCATTGCATTGCTGGAACTCCCAAGAAAGTCTCGACGTTTGTAACTAGCTTAGGCAGAACAGGTTTGAGGTAAAGACTTAAACAACGGAAGGACTCCAAGATGACGCTGCAAACTTCATGCAATTGAGCGCTGCGAGTAAGGTCTTTGGCAAGATCCCAGGGCTTGTTCTCATTCACAAAGCCATTTACAAGATCCGCCAATTCCATAATTTGCCGAATTGCTTTGGCGTACTCCCTTGATTCATAGAGCTCAGAAATACCGTTACTTGAATTAGCAATCGTGGCAAGAAGTGGATGAGCCATTGCGCTGTCAAGAACGCGACCCTCAAAGCGCTTCACTAAAAATCCGGCGCTGCGGCTGGCGATATTGATGTATTTGCCTAAAAGGTCACTATTCACACGAGCCACGAAGTCTTGCAAGTTAAGATCAAGATCTTCCATGCTGGCGTTTAACTTGGTCGCAAAGTAGTAGCGAAACCATTCAGGATTAAGGCCTGCTTCAATCACACTATATGCGGAGATTAAAGTGCCCCGAGATTTACTCATCTTTTCACCATCGACCGTCAGAAAACCGTGTGCAAAGATATTGGTGGGGGTGCGGTATCCAGAAAAATGCAAAGTTGCTGGCCAAAACAAAGTATGAAAATAGAGAATATCTTTACCGATAAAGTGGTATTGCTCAGTCTTGCTATCAGGCTTAACCCAGTCATCAAAGACCAGCCCCTTAGCCTTGCAGTAATTCAAAAAGCTAGCGTAATAGCCAATCGGGGCATCAAGCCAGACATAAAAATATTTACCTGGTGCATCGGGGATTTCAAAACCGAAGTAGGGCGCATCGCGCGAGATATCCCAATCACCTAACTTGCTATCCCCCTTAATACCAACCCATTCTTTCATCTTATTTTTTGCTTCAGTCTGAAGTGGTGTCTTGACCTGTGTCCACTCGCGTAAGAATGATTCGCAACGGGGATCGGAGAGCTTGAAAAAATAATGATCAGATACTTTACGAACGGGGGTGGCACCGCTCACGACGGAATACGGATTTTTGAGATCGGTTGGCGCATAAGTGGCACCACATTTTTCGCACGAGTCACCATACTGATCGGCGGCACCGCATTTTGGACAGTTACCTTTAATGAAACGATCTGGCAGGAACATTTCTTTAACAGGGTCGTAGGCTTGCTCAATCGCTCGCTTCTCAATTAAACCGGCGTCGCGTAATTTGAGATAAATCTCGCGCGCGAGCATTTCATTCTCAGGGCTATCGGTGGTGTAGTAGTGATCAAAAGAGATTAAAAAGTGATCGAAATCTCGTTTGTGCTCATGCCAGACTTTATCAATGAGCTCTTTAGGGCTGATGCCTTCTTTCTCCGCGCGCAACATGATGGGTGTGCCATGGGTATCATCGGCGCCCACATAATGGACCTCATGGCCACACATTCTCTGAAAGCGCACCCAAATATCGGTTTGTACGTATTCCACCAAATGGCCAATATGGATTTGGCCATTGGCATAGGGCAGGGCGGAGGTGACTAAAAGTTGACGCATTTTATTTTTATCGATTCAGCAATGATTTTAGTCTGCGGTTAAAGTGATGGTCGATAACAATGGTTAAATGGTCAAAATAAGCTCAAAATAGTATTAGTTTGGCGTCGTGGAGACAGAATGGCTGCAAGCGGTAAACACCTAATTACAATGAGTAATGCCTCTGTACCGGTGGTGCATGAGGTAGAGATTATCGACGAGTTGGGGCGTCGCAAGCCTACGTTTATCCCCGGTGAGCGCTCTCTAACCATTTATCTCGATAAACGCGAGGTTGTGACCTTAATGACCTTGGGGTCGGCTCCTGAGGCGCTCGTCTTGGGTTATTTGCGTAATCAGCGTTTAGTAGAGTCCCCGGCGGATATCGAAAGTATCCAGGTGGACTGGGAGACTGATTCTGCCGCTGTTAAAACACGACGTAGTACGGTTGATATTGATGCAATCACCAGCAAACGCGTGGTGACCACCGGCTGTGGTCAGGGCACGATGTTTGGGGGGCTCATGGAGGATATGGCGCAAATACGCTTACCAGAGGGCCCTAAATTGCATCAAGCTGCGATTGTGGATTTGTTAGAGCAGATCCGGGCACACGAGACGATTTATAAAAAGGCGGGCTCGGTACATGCCTGTGCAGTATTTGAGCGCGAGGGAGATAACAAAGCACGCCTAATCTACTTGATTGAGGATGTTGGTCGCCACAATGCGGTGGATTCGATCTCAGGCTTGATGTGGTTGGTAAATCGCCCAGGCGAGAACCTTATTTTCTTTACGACTGGTCGCTTGACCTCCGAAATGGTCATTAAGGGTGCCCAAATGGGTATTCCATTCCTCCTAACCCGCTCTGGGGTCACGCAAATGGGCTTAGAGCTGGCTCGCAAGACCCATCTCACCTTATTGTCCCGCTGCTCGGGTAAGCATTTTGAGATCTACAATGCCCCCGAGCGTGTGGTTTTTCAGTCAAGTTAAACCCCTAAAACCCCGCTTTATGTCCAGCCGGGCATGAAAGTCTTACAATCCCGCCATGACTATTAAATCTGATCACTGGATACGGCGCATGGCAGAGCAGGGCATGATTAGCCCCTTTGAGCCTGGTCAGATCCGCACGAATGACGCTGGTCAAAAAATTGTGAGTTATGGCACTTCGAGCTATGGTTATGACATTCGCTGTGCCGATGAGTTCAAAATCTTTACCAATATTAATAGCACCATTGTTGATCCTAAGCAGTTTGATGAGAAGTCCTTTGTGGATTTTAAGGGTGATGTTTGCATCATTCCACCCAATTCATTCGCTTTAGCCAGAACCGTCGAGTATTTCAAGATCCCGCGCAGTGTTTTGACCATCTGTGTGGGCAAAAGCACCTATGCACGTTGCGGCATTATTGTGAACGTTACACCCTTTGAGCCGGAGTGGGAGGGTTATGTCACCCTCGAGTTCTCGAACACAACACCGTTGCCTGCAAAAATTTATGCTGGTGAAGGGTGTGCTCAGGTCCTTTTCTTCGAGAGCGATGAAGTATGTGGCACCTCTTATAAAGACCGCGGCGGCAAGTACCAAGGTCAGCACGGCGTTACCTTACCAAAGACTTAACCATTATGAAATTTCGGTTTCCGATCATCATCATTGATGAAGACTTCCGCTCTGAAAATATTTCAGGTTCGGGTATTCGTGATCTAGCCCTTGCGATTGAGGGGGAGGGCATCGAGGTGATTGGGTTAACCAGCTATGGTGATCTCACGTCCTTTGCGCAACAGGCCTCGCGAGCATCTTGCTTCATTCTTTCGATCGATGATGAAGAGTTTGACGCAACGATTGATGCGGATGAAAACGATCTTCCCGCGATTAATAATCTTCGCTCCTTTGTGGTTGAAGTACGAAAGCGCAATGAAGATATTCCAATCTTCTTGTATGGTGAGACCCGTACCTCCCGCCATATTCCCAATGACATTCTGCGTGAGTTACATGGCTTCATTCACATGAACGAAGACACCCCCGAGTTTGTGGCGCGTCATATTATTCGTGAAGCCAAAGTCTATTTAGACTCCTTGGCGCCGCCATTCTTTCGGGCGCTCACTCACTATGCCTCAGAAGGTTCGTATTCCTGGCATTGCCCTGGCCACTCCGGTGGCGTCGCCTTTCTAAAGAGCCCTGTCGGTCGGATGTTCCATCAGTTCTTTGGTGAGAATATGTTGCGCGCTGACGTTTGTAATGCAGTCGAAGAACTTGGACAACTTCTTGACCATACAGGTCCCGTAGTGGCGAGCGAACGCAATGCGGCTCGTATCTTTAGTGCTGACCACCTGTTCTTTGTGACCAACGGCACCTCTACCTCTAACAAAATTGTTTGGCACTCTACGGTTGCCCCAGGTGATGTAGTTCTAGTCGACCGCAATTGCCATAAGTCAGTCATTCATTCAATCATGATGATGGGTGCAATCCCTGTGTTTCTAATGCCCACGCGCAATCACTTGGGCATTATTGGTCCGATTCCTAAAGAAGAGTTTGAGTGGGCCAATATTAAGAAGAAGATTGATGCCAATCCCTTCATCAAAGATAAAAACGTTATTCCACGCGTCTTAACGATTACACAGAGCACCTATGACGGTATTTTGTATAACGTTGAAATGATCAAGTCGATGCTCGATGGCAAAGTCGATAGCTTGCACTTCGATGAAGCGTGGCTCCCGCACGCCGCCTTTCATCCCTTCTACCAAGATATGCATGCCTTTGGGCAAAACCGTAAACGGACCAAGAAAAGTTTGATGTTCTCAACTCAATCAACCCATAAATTGTTGGCAGGTCTTTCACAAGCCTCTCAAGTTTTAGTGCAGGATGCTGAGGAGCGTAAGCTCGATCGCGATTGCTTCAATGAGGCTTATTTGATGCATACCTCAACTAGCCCACAGTACGCCATTATTGCCTCATGCGATGTCTCGGCTGCCATGATGGAGTCTCCTGGCGGAACCACCTTAGTAGAAGAATCAATTGCGGAAGCATTGGATTTCCGCAGAGCTATGCGCAAGGTCGATGATGAGTTTGGGGCGGATTGGTGGTTTAAGGTTTGGGGCCCAGATCATTTGGCGGATGAGGGTATTGGCACACGAGATGATTGGGTCTTAGAGCCCAAGGCTTACTGGCATGACTTTGGTAATTTGGCCAAGGACTTTAATATGCTTGATCCGATCAAAGCAACGGTCGTGACCCCAGGCCTTGATGTTGAAGGAAATTTTGCGGACATCGGCATCCCAGCAAGTATCGTCACCAAGTATCTTGCGGAGCACGGTGTGATTGTCGAAAAGACTGGGCTGTATTCCTTTTTCATTATGTTCACCATTGGGATTACGAAAGGTCGTTGGAATACCCTAGTTACCGAGTTGCAACAGTTCAAGGATCATTTTGATAAGAACCAACCGCTTTGGAAGGTCTTGCCTGAGTTTGTGGCAAAACATCCTCGCTACGAGCGCGTTGGCCTACAAGAGATCTCTGCACAGATTCATTCCTTTTATAAGAGTCGTGATGTGGCACGGATGACCACGGAGATGTATCTCTCCAATATGGAGCCCGCCATGATTCCAGCGGATGCATGGAGCAAGATGGCCCATAAAGATATTGATCGAGTACCCATTGATGAACTAGAGGGCCGCGTTACTGCAATGTTAGTTACCCCCTATCCACCCGGTATCCCGCTCTTAATCCCAGGCGAGCGTTTTAATAAATCAATCGTTGATTACTTGCGGTTTGCCCGCGACTTTAATCAGCAGTTCCCCGGCTTTGAGACCGATATTCATGGTCTGGTGAAGAATGCAGAAGGCAATAACGGCTACTACGTCGACTGCGTTAGAACCTAAGCCAATTATTTTTTTAGGGAATTGCGGGCACGCTTAATCGCAGCAATGACTTGCTTTGGTGCAGTGCCGCCGACATGATTGCGTGAGTCGACCGATCCCTTGGGAGTTAGCAGGGTAAAGATGTCATTGTTTATTGGATTCGATTTTGGATTGAGTCCACATGCTTTGATTAATTCAGCCAGGCTTAGATCGTTCAAGGCACAGTTCTTTTTGATGCAGAGCTTGACCGCGTGTGCTACCGCTTCGTGGGCATCCCGAAAGGGCATTCCTTTTTTGACTAAGTAGTCAGCAAGATCGGTTGCGGTTGCAAAACCCTCTTGGGCAGCCTGAAGCATCGCCTGAGGCTTTACCACGATCTGAGGCACCATATCTGCAAAGATTTGTATGGTCTGCGCTACAGTGTCTACAGCATCAAATAATGGTTCTTTATCTTCTTGGTTATCTTTGTTGTAAGCTAATGGTTGACCCTTCATTAGGGTTAGCAGGGCAATCAAATCACCATTGACTCGACCAGTTTTGCCACGCGCGAGTTCGGGTACATCGGGATTCTTCTTCTGCGGCATGATCGAGCTACCGGTACAGAACCGATCGGGTAAATCAATAAAGCCAAAGCGTGGGCTCAACCACAGGATTAATTCTTCAGATAGGCGCGAGACGTGCATCATGCATATCGAGGCCGCTGCACAAAACTCAATTGCAAAATCACGATCCGAGACCGCATCGAGAGAGTTTTGACACACCCCCTCAAAACCCAAGGTCTTAGCAACCCGCTCCCGATCAGCTGGGTAGCTGGTACCGGCTAAGGCAGCCGCACCCAAAGGCAGTTGATTAACCCGCTTGCGACAATCACTCAGACGCTGTGCATCGCGGGTAAACATTTCGTAGTAGGCCATCAAATGATGACCAAAAGTAACCGGCTGGGCCACCTGTAAGTGTGTGTGGCCCGGCATGATGGTGGCCGCATGATTCTCTGCTTGATCAATCAGCGCAGTTCGTAAGCGTTTGAGGTCAGCCAAAATGTGATCAATTTCTGTTCTGAGCCATAAACGAATATCAGTTGCCACTTGATCATTGCGTGAGCGCCCAGTATGCAAGCGCTTTCCTGCATCGCCAATTAATTTGGTTAGGCGCGCTTCAATATTGAGATGGACATCCTCAAGGGCTAACTGCCATTCAAACTTACCCGCAATAATTTCCTTCTCAATCTGCGCCATCCCTTTTTGAATCGCCAGAAAATCAGCCTTTGAAATGATTTTTTGGGCAGCCAGCATCTCGGCGTGGGCTAACGAGCCAGCAATATCAACTAGCGCAAGACGTTGGTCGAACAGTAGAGAGGAGGTATAGGCTTGCACGAGGGCATTGACCGGTTCAGCAAAGCGGCCAGACCATGCTTTGGACTTATTGGCTAAAGAATTTTTAGGTGTGCTCATAAACACAGTATATTGTGTGCAGTAATGATTTATTTTAATTCTTAAGTCGTCCTTATGAGCCCAAAGCGTTTAATAATTGCCTCCCGAGAGAGCCGGCTTGCAATGTGGCAAGCCGAACATGTTCAAGATTGCCTGCGCAAGCTATATCCAGACTGTGATGTTCAAATCCTAGGAATGACCACGAAAGGGGATCAAATCCTCGATCGGGCCCTATCCAAAGTGGGGGGCAAGGGCTTGTTTGTTAAAGAGCTTGAGACCGCCCTTGAGGATGGTAGAGCTCACCTAGCGGTGCATTCTTTAAAAGATGTTCCCATGGTGATGCCGGCTGGTTTTGATTTATCGTGCGTCATGGTGCGCGAGGATGCTCGGGATGCCTTGGTATCGAATAACTATGCCAGCCTGGCCGAGTTGCCACCAGGATCGGTAGTTGGCACATCCAGTTTGCGTCGCGAAGCAATTATTCGGAGTAATTACCCCCAGCTCAAAGTCGAGCCCTTACGCGGTAATTTAGATACGCGCATGGCAAAGCTGGATCGAGGTGAGTATCAGGCTATTATTTTGGCAGCTGCTGGCCTAAAACGTTTAGGTATGAACTCACGGATTAAGGCATTGCTTCCTTATGACCCTCACACTCCAGCGGCAGGACAGGGTGCTTTAGGTATCGAAACTTTAAGTGCTCACCCCGAGGTGAAGGCTTGGTTGGCCCCCTTAAATGATTTGCCAACGGCTTTGGCAGTGACAGCCGAACGCGCGGTCTCTCGCAAACTTGGGGGATCTTGTGAGGTACCCTTAGCCGCCCATGCCCAGTGGCTATCCCCTAACGAAATGAGCATACACTCCTATGTAGCAAGTACGGATGGCCAGCAGATCTGTTTGGCAAACGGGATACGAACGATTGCCTCGTATGAAGAGGCTGAGGCTTTTGGTCTTGCAATTGCTGACGATCTTTTGGCCAAAGGTGCGGCCGCTTTACTGCCCCAATAGGATTGGTGATGGCTAGCGATCCAGCCATTATTGTGACTCGGCCGAGTGGTCAGGCAAGACGATTAATTGAGTTAATTCGGGGAGATGCTCAGGCCCAAGCAATTTCAGTGGATGTGCTTGGATTGCCACTACTCACCATCGTTCCAAAAAATGATTCCGAAACTTTAGCTGCAATAAGCAAAGCGATCACAAATGCCAGGCTGATTATTTTCGTAAGCCCCAATGCCATAGAGTGCACCATGCGCGCCATTGCCGATGCAGGAATGGTCTGGAATGAACTCATCAGTCCACAAGCGCTTGTGGGGGTGGTTGGTAGCAGTAGTCGAGATGCCCTATTGCGTCATGGGCTTGATCCCCAGACAATCATCATGCCAGCACTCGAGCATCAATCGGATTCAGAAGGTTTATGGCACAGCCTGCAAGACCATATACAGGATTGGCAGAGATACCCTGTTCTGATTCTGAAGGGCGACGGTGGGCGCGAGTCTTTAATGGATCACTTGCAAGCAGTTGATGCAAATGTGGAGGCTTTATCAATCTATACACGCATCCCATTGGATGCTTCAAGTGGTCAATGGGAACTAGTTCGGGGACTGCATGCAAACACAAGTCTTTGGGTATTGACCTCATCGGAGGCGGTCCGTCATCTGGGTAGTTCTTTTCGGTCAGCGATAAACTGCCATGCTCTTTGTTCCCATCCTAATATTGCCAAGGTCGCTCAGGAGATAGGGTTTACTCAACTTCTAGAGTGTAATCCCGGCGATGAGTCTATTGCCCAAGCAGCTTTAGCTTGGCTTGTAGAGCAGGCAAGAAAATCTCCATTACCAACAGCGGATGACCGTTGAGTTGGTAGAGCGTGCGGCGAGCCCATACCCGTTTAGGTAAAGCTTTAAAACGTCTCTGGCATGCTTTCCATTCTGGGTGATGATGATCGAGACGAATAATTTCTCGAGTAGGACGAAAGCGCCCGCGTAAATCCTTTGCAAATAAGACCGCGCCAAGAGGCTTATGCCCGAGCTTCAGAATTCCATGGTTAGTTCCAATGGAGCTGGTAATGGGTAAAACACTTCTGGCCACAATAATCGGCTCGCCCTGATCGCATAAAGCAACCTCCCGAATACGCGAGCGCGATAGTGGGCGCCTAAAGCATGAGCGTTCGGAAGGCAATAAGTTTTGTCGACAGTCTGCCAGAATCCGAAGTTCTAAGTGGCGACTTGGGGAATAGTGCAGTGCGGATTCTAATTTGCGAGTAAGCGAGCCGGTATCACTGAGCCACTCCTGTAATGACAATGGTGCGCCCTTGGGCGCACCATTTTTAATGACCTGCCACCACGATGGAGAGCGAGACTTCCGCTGCAACATAAAAAGCTAGTGGTTAGTGCTTGCTATTAGCGTTCTGAAACGAACCCGAACGCGAACCCGAACGTGGGCTAAAGCGTGTGTTTGAACCAGGACGTGCTTGACCAGCAAACTTAGGCTTACCGCGTTTTGCACCAGCACCAGGGCGATGATTTGGTTTATTGAAGCTAGGCTTGTTTTGGGGCTCTAAACCAACAATCTCCGCAGCAGTCATAGTTTGCTGTGTAAAGCGCTCGATTGCCTTGATTTTGACCCGATCACGATGCTCTGCGAGTGTGATGGCGATGCCATTACGTCCAGCACGGCCGGTACGACCAATACGATGGGTATAGTCTTCGGGTTTCATCGGTAAGCCAAAATTAATCACATGACTAATACGCGGTACGTCAATGCCTCGCGCTGCCACGTCGGTAGCTACCAAGATCCGAGTTTGACCCTTACGCAAGGCATCCAGGCGACGATTGCGTACGGCTTGAGGCATCGCACCATGCAAGGCACTTGCTTGATAGCCATTGGCACGTAAAGTATCAGCAATTTTCTCACTCTCAATTTGGGTACTTGCAAATACAACCGCTTGATCAAGATCGGGGTCCGATAAGAGATGCTCTAACAAACGATGTTTATGCGCCATGTTGTCAGCCCAATGAAGTTTCTGAGAGATATTGGCATGCGCTTCGCCAGCATGCGCGAGTTCAATGCGACCAGCATCTTTAGTTAGGCTGGAAGCCAAACTCATAATGCGAGGCGCAAAAGTTGCTGAGAACATCAATGTTTGTGACCGTTGTTTACAGCGCTCATCAATTGCTTCAAGATCCTCCGCAAAGCCAAGGTCTAACATGCGATCAGCTTCGTCCACTACGAGGCACTCCACTTGGTCTAAACGAATAGCGCGAGTATTAAAGAGGTCTAATAAGCGGCCTGGCGTAGCAACAACCAAACCAGCACCTTTGATAGCCTGAATTTGCTTGCCATAAGGCATGCCACCCATGATGGTCGCAATGCGTAAACCTTTAATGCCGCGAGCCAGATTAATGGCATCGGCTGTTACTTGTTGAGCAAGTTCGCGGGTAGGGCACAGGACTAAAACTTTTGGCTGCGCACGACCAGGAACAGGACTGCCATGGGGGTTAGCAATAAATAATTGATTTAACAAAGGTAAAAGAAAGGCAGCGGTTTTACCGCTTCCCGTTTGACTACTAACAAGCCAATCGCCACCTGCCATCGCCGCAGGAATGACCTGAGCTTGAACAGGGGTTGCTTGGGTATAGCCTAGGGCTTCGATATTTTTAAGAATCGGGCTTGCTAGGTTAAAAGACTCAAAAGATGAGTTATGTACTACAACAGAATTCGACATGCAATTACACATCCCCGTCGGGGATGTCTCCGGTTGTGCGCCAAGTTAAAAGGGGCGCGATGGTCTAGGGCATCGACCATCAGACAAGCGGCAGCGGGGTAAAAACCAATCGCTGAAAAATGTAAATTGCTGGGGGCGATGTTTCAAAAAGCCCTCCATTATGACACGTTTCCTGTTTATGATCTAGTCATGGATGATTGGTTGAACTGGGCGCAGATCGGGGTTACCGATTTGCCCACCTTCATATTGGGCACAATCGCCATCGTTTTACTCCCTGGACCGAACTCTCTATATGTACTAACAGTGTCGTCGCAAGGGGGCTGGCGCTTTGGCGTTTGGGCCTCTTTGGGTATCGTGTTGGGCGATACTGTCTTGATCTTGGCGGTGGTGCTGGGGGCAGCAACTCTCTTGCAAAGCTCACCACTCTTGTTCATGACTCTGCGCCTAGCGGGTGCGATCTATTTACTGTGGATTGGATGGGGTTTAATCCAAATTGCTTGGAAATGTTACCAAGGAAAGCAGGGCTTTGTAGGGCAATCGGTGACAGGACGACTCCTGCAATTGCATCCATTGATGGCTGCTTTAGGTTTATCTCTGACCAATCCAAAGGCTATTTTCTTCTTTCTTTCTTTCTTCACCCAATTTGTAGACCCAGAATTTCCCAACCCTGCACTTAGTTTTTTGTACTTAGCAGTTATTTTGCAAATCATTAGCGTCAGCTATTTAATGATTCTGATTTGGGCGGGGCAAGGATTGGTGGGGATCTTTAGGCGTCACCCTCGATGGGCAGCGGGCTTATGGCTATTGGTTGGATTATTGTTTATCGCATTTGCAGCACGTTTAGTTTTGAGTGACCACGTAACTTTTTAATGAAAGATGATGAGCATGACAGATTCAGTTCAAACAGCAATATTGGGCGGCGGCTGCTTTTGGTGTCTTGAGGCTGTTTATCAGCAGGTTAAGGGCGTGGAGAAAGTGATTTCGGGATACGCGGGAGGACATGTGCCTAATCCTGATTATGAAACTGTTTGCGCAGAAACTACGGGTCATGCCGAAGTCGTGCAGCTACACTTTGATCCTCGCATCGTGAGTTATCGGCAGATCTTAGAAATCTTTTTTGTAATCCATGATCCAACAACTTTGAACTACCAGGGGAATGATGTTGGCGAACGCTATCGTTCCGTGATTTTTACGTTGGATGATACGCAAATGTATATTGCAAAAGAGCTTGTCTCTGAACTAAGTAATGGTAAGCACTTTAATCGTCCGATTGTGACCGAGATTCAAGCTGCCCCGATTTTTTATCCCGCCGAGGATTATCACCAAAACTATTTTCAGTCCCATCCGTTTCAAGGGTATTGCATGGCAGTGGTGGGACCGAAGGTCAGTAAGTTTAAGAAGACCTTTCAGGCGTTGCTTCGATAAATTAGCCGCGATTCTTTAAGGCGCTAATCGTACAATTTGCCAACTGGAGTCATCGCGGGTATACAGAATGCGGTCATGTAAGCGCGATGGACGGCCTTGCCAAAACTCAATGCTATTGGGCTTAAGACGATACCCGCCCCATTGTGGTGGGCGAATTGGGTTATCACCAAACTGTTTCTGGAATCGTAGTTCTTCCTGTTCTAAAAAAGTACGACTCTCAATTACCTTGCTTTGAGGAGATGCCCACGCTCCAATGCGAGAGGCGGCAGGTCTTTGTAAGTAATACTCATCACTCTCAGCAGTACTAAGTTTTGAAACTACACCACTAATCCGAACTTGACGTTCTAGTTCATGCCAATGAAAGAGCAAGGATGCCTGCGGCCGTTCGGCCAACTCTTTTCCTTTTTGACTCTCATAATTGGTAAAGAAACAAAAATCACCTTGGCTTAAGCCTTTTAAAAGGACCACTCGAGCGGAGGGAGTGCCTGCTGCATTGGCAGTTGCAAGAACCATAGCATTGGGTTCGGGGCACTCTGCACGACTTGCTTGAGCAAACCAAGTCTCAAACAAGGCAATGGGATCTTTGGGCACATCATCCTCAGATAACTGCCCTAGGGTATAGTTTTTGCGCAAAGCGGCAAGGGATTTGCTGGTTTCATTCATAGATTGAGTATAAAGAAGAGATTATGTTGAACGAAAGAGTAAATCAGCACAACGCGACAGAGACGCCTGAGCGCCGCTTTGCGGGCGTTGCTAGACTTTATGGCGAAGATGCCTACCAAAAATTTACCCAAGCTACCGCTGTGGTGGTGGGTCTTGGAGGAGTGGGGTCGTGGGCAGCAGAGGCCTTAGCGCGTTCTGCAGTGGGGCATTTGGTTTTGATTGATCTGGATCATATCGCCATTAGCAATATCAATCGACAGCTACATGCGATGGAAGGAGAGTTCGGTAAGGCAAAAGTAGATGCCATGGCTGAGCGTATCCGCAAAATTAATCCAGCTATCCACTTAACAACGCATGACGCCTTCCTCTCCGCGAGTAATTTAATAGAGCTCATTCCGAGTGGCGCTTATGTTATTGATGCTTGCGATGATGTTCCTGCAAAGGTAGCCTTGGCTGCGCATTGCAAGCAATCCAACATTGGCTTAGTAATGTGTGGCGGTGCTGGCGGAAAGGTCAACCCAAGCTTGGTGAGTGCCGCTGACTTAGCCAAAACGGTTCAAGACCCATTTCTGGCAAAAATTAGGGCAGATCTTCGTAAAAACCATGCATATAGTAGGGACTTAAAGCAGCCGATGGGTATTCGGGCGGTTTACTCCCAAGAACCTCGGCTGGGGAGCAGTCATGGTGGCTTGGCCTGCTCTGGTTATGGCTCTGCCGTGAGTGTAACGGCGACATTTGGCTTTGTTGCGGCTGCTGAACTCCTCGCCCTTATGGTCAATGGCTCTTAAGGAAGATTTTGCTAAACTCCTACTTTATTTGGAAATCTGTTTCAAGTAATAAATTTGTCAACGCTTCTCGTACGAGGGGCGTTGAGGGAATACGCGTTAGTAAGAGCCATTTGTAGCTACACTGGTTCGGACTAAGGTGGTGGTAAAAATCCGTAGGAGACTACGTTTATTAATTTTATTTTGGAGTTTTATATGAAAAAGATCGTCGCTATTTTAGTTGCTGGTTTGTTCACAACCGGTGCTTTCGCTCAAGCTAAGAAAGAAGAGCCAAAGAAAGATGCTGCTAAGCCAGCTGCTTCTGCTCCTGCTGCTAAAGACAAGAAGTAATTCTTGTTTGTCTGAGAAAACCCCAGCTTGCTGGGGTTTTTTTTATACCATTCATATTTCCAAAAAACGATTTAGCTTCCGTTAACTATTTAGTCTTGGCGCACTGAAGTTCTTTGCACCAATCTAGAAATCACTCTCTTAAATCGAAGCCCCGCTTCAGACGCTTAGTCCATTACGAGCCAGATCACCTCATCCGTATTCAAATTTCTCTGAAAACTGTCTAAAAAATGTTCTACGCCATTGTTATCTTTATTTCAGCATTTCTTATTTTTTTAGTACAGCCATTGATTGCAAAACAAATTTTGCCTTGGTTCGGAGGGTCGGCAGCAGTTTGGGGGACATGCTTACTTTTTTTCCAATCCGCATTGCTTGCTGGTTACGCCTATGCTGACGTATTAACAAGATATTTAAGCCTGAAGCGTCAGGTTCTCTTGCATGGGACACTCTTGCTGGTGGCGGCTTTGACAATGCCAATCATTGCGAATGATTCTTGGCGACCACTTGGTAATGAGGAACCCATTCTAAGAATTCTCGGTCTTTTACTCGTGACAATTGGATTGCCTTATTTCCTTCTTGCAAGCACCACACCGTTAATTGGAGCTTGGTATTGGAAACGTTTTCAGACCTCTGCACCATACCGTTTATTTGCTTTATCTAACTTTGCTTCCTTACTTGCATTACTGGGCTATCCTTTTTTAATTGAGCCCTGGTTAGGAAATCGAGAAACAGCATGGACGTGGTCCGTTCTATTTGTTGTTTTTGCTATTCTATGTTTTGCGCTTGGGCGATTTACTGTTGACCAGTCAGACTCAAATTTGGCGGATGAAGCCAATCCAAACGCAACCCAAGTAAAACCGATATCGGACGTCCAACACCGCGTTCAGCCAGCACAATGGTTGCGGTGGGTGGCTTTATCTGCAATCGGGTCAGCATTGTTATTGGGTGTTAGTAGTCACCTAACCCAGAACATCTCATCGGCGCCACTACTGTGGGTAGTACCACTGTCGCTATATTTAATTACTTTTATTATTAGTTTTGATCACCCGCGTTGGTATCTGCGTGTAATTTATCTACCTCTTGCCATCATCTTGGTGCCACTGATGGCGTGGTTATCGGATTCACTAAATTTAAAACTCGTTACGCCCATCTATGCATGTGGCCTATTTGTGGTTTGTATGGTGTGTCATGGTGAGTTAGCACGCCTAAAGCCGCATCCCTCAAAACTAACAACCTTCTATTTATCACTTTCCATTGGGGGCGCGCTTGGTTCACTCGCAATGGCTGTGATTGCCCCCTTACTGTTTGCTGGCTACTTTGAGTTATACGCTGCACTAATTGCGGCAACCATAGTTGCTTTTTTTATACCGATTGGACAAAAACCACGCGAGCGCTGGTTAGCTAAAGGAATTTCAGGCATCGTAATTATGGCGGTCAGCGTTCTTTCCTGGCAAGGAATTCGGGACTATACCCAAGGGGTACGTTTTATGGAGCGTGATTTTTATGGAGTAGTACGCACTAGAGATGTTTCTACGGGTTCAGATTATCGAAGTTTGATTCATGGGGCAATAGCACACGGCGGCCAGTTATTGGCCGAAGAATTACAAATGGTTCCTAGCAGTTACTACGGGCCAACAAGTGGCTACGGGAGAGTTTTTAATAGTCTGTCTGATATTCCTAAACAAGTTGGGGTGATTGGTTTGGGGGCAGGCGCTCTGGCTGCGTACGCCAACCCTGGGGATCACTGGGTTTTTTATGAGATTTCGCCATCCGTAGTGCGAGCAGCAAAAAAAGATTTTACCTTTCTCAAAAAAATGAAGGGAACGCACGAGATTGTGATTGGCGATGGTCGACTATCTCTAGATCGTGAGTCCCCAAGGCAATTTGATATTTTGGCAATGGATGCGTTTTCGGGTGATTCAATTCCAACCCATTTGATTACCAAAGAGGCCATGGAAATTTACATGAAACACCTCAAGCCTAATGGTGTGATTGTGTTCCAAGCCACCAATCGCTTTGTTGATCTTTTGCCAGTTGCTCGAAATCTGGCAGATGCGCACGGACTTTCAATTGTGTTGGTAACTGATTCGCCTGAATTTGAAACGGGACCTGAGTATTGGTTGGCCCATACCGATCAGGTCATCATGACGCGCGATACGGCATTGCTTAATTCAGAAAAAATCAAGTCGGGAGCAGCTGAAATTCCAAAACGTAAAGGTTTCCCGATGTTTACGGATGACTATATCAACTTACTCCGTTTGTTTAAAAAGAGCTCATAAGACACAGATCACAAAAACCTTATCTTGGTGAGGTTTTATTTGGATCAAAATCAATGCAACCCATCTAATGATCGAGTAGATTGCGAAGCAAGGAGCCCCGCAAGCCATGAAACTCAATCCACATCTTAAAAATGGATTGAGTATCTTTAAGGGGTACCTGACATCTGCGCCGGTGGCAAAGGCGCAGCAATTAAATTACATCGCGGCCGATGAGGCAATCCGAGGCATCTCTTCAGTCGAGGTCTTTAACTAGAGAAGCCAGTGTTTCGTGAGGGAGGGTTTCGACATGCATGGGGTAACCCTTGTGGTCGCAACCCACCATCATTTGCGCACCTGCTTTTAAAGCCTGTTTCATCGAAGCTGTAACGGGGATTCGTAAGAAGTGAACTGCTGAAGTTTTTTCGGAAGTGGTTCTTTCCAAATCTTCATCGGCTAGGGCGTATACCCGAGCTTGGCCTTCGACCTCAATAAAAATACGATCTTCGACTCCGACCAGTTTGCTTAGAGCAACTCTGCGGTCGGCCTCATTGGGATACTCAATCATCATCGTCACTTTGAAATCAGAGCCACCAGGTACCATTGGGTTATAGGCATCTAGCTCATCCTGAATACCATCCTCTTCGAAGGTTTTCTCGACGCGTAACATCTCTTGGATTTGGTAACGCATCAAGAACTCATTCTCAAAAATAAGGGTGATATGTTCGCCTAAATGTACGGTGCGTAATTTACGCTCAGTAATCGCGCGCTGACGCATTTCTGGGCGAGCCTTGTGATAGGCCTCAAGGCTTAATAAGCTATCGATCGTAATTTTTCCCATATTCATTGATCCTGTTGTATTCATCATATTCTCACAGTATGGCGCTTATAGGCCATAGGCTTTTGCCATTAGGGTTAAAGGATGTGCCATGCTTACTTTTGGTAGACCAAGCTCATCCATGCCTTGAGCAATATGGTGGCCGGCGAGTTGACAGTCTGAGCTAATGTAATTGGGAGATTCTTCTGCCATACTCCTAAAAACGGGTCGACCAATTTTCATCGCCATCGTATGAAATTCCTTCTTGACACCCCAAGTACCCGAGTGGCCAGAGCAACGTTCTACAACATTCACTTCGGTACCAGGAATGAGCTTGAGAGCCTCGGCTGTTTTTTGGCCAACGTTTTGAACGCGCGAGTGGCAGGCTACGTGATAACTAACATGCCCTAACTCCTCTTTAAAGTCCTGATTGAGTAAGCCATCCTTACTGCGGGCGATTAAGTATTCAAAGGGGTCCCACATGGCCTCTTTCACTGCTTGCACATCAGCATCATCTGGGAACATGAGGGGCAACTCTTGCTTGAACATGAGAGTGCACGAAGGAATGGGCGTCACAATGGCATAACCCTCGCGGGCTAATTTTGCCAACTTGGGAATATTTTTTTCTTTATTCTCTTTAACGGATTCCAAATCGCCTAATTCGAGTTTAGGCATGCCACAGCAAGCCTCTTTATCAACGAGTGCGTACGGAATCTGATTGTGGTTGAGGATCTTAATAAGATCTTGACCAATACCGGGTTCGTTGTAGTTGATGTAGCAGGTTGCATAAATCGCAACTTTGCCCGGAGTGCGCTTACCGTCTTTGACTGGGTGGGCAACAGAGGCCTTTGCCAATTGTGGGAAGGTCTTTGCTGCGTATTCTGGGATCCAAGCTTTTTTATCAACACCTAAAGCACCCTCCATCATCAAGCGGGCAACTCCTGTGTTGTTCACAGCATTGACAGCTTGGGTCACAATTGGGATGCCCGCAAAGTGTCCAAGTGTATCCGTGGAAGATAAAAATTTATCCCGTAGGCTTGATTTACCCTCCTTAAATTGAACGGCTTTGGCACGAAGCATCAAGTGAGGGAAATCAATATTCCAGGGATGAGGCGGTGTGTACGGGCACTTGGTCATGTAGCACACATCACAGAGGTAGCATTGATCGACAACCTGCTTGTAGTCAGATTTTGCTACGCCCGCCACTTCACCATCTTCGGTGGCATCCACCAAGTCAAAGAGAGCTGGAAATGAACCGCATAAATTTACGCAACGACGGCAACCATGACACAGATCAAAGACCCGTTCCATCTCCGCTTCGAGTTTCTCGGTGTTATAAAAGTCAGGATTCGTCCAATCTAAGGGATGCCGGGTTGGCGCTTCCAGATTACCTTCGCGTAAAGTCATGGCTTTGCTTTCAACTGAAAATTAAGATGGTGGGAGTTTAGGGTTTTTTCCTATGATAGCCAAATTGTATTAATTAAAAATATTGATAGTTTTTATTTAAATAACTGATTTATATGGATTTTTACGGGTTATTTATTTCTACTGGGGTGGTTGCACTCGCTGAAATTGGGGATAAAACTCAGCTTTTATCTCTCATGCTGGCAGCGCGCTACCCCAAACACGCCTGGCCGATTGTGTGGGGAATTCTTGTGGCAACCCTCATCAACCATGCCTGCGCTGCCTATGTGGGTCATTGGGCAGCTAGTTTTCTAAGTGCAGACTTACTGCGTTGGATTTTGGGTATTGGGTTTTTGGCAATTGGCTTATGGTTATTGATCCCAGACAAACTCGACGAGGATGAGAATGCCAAGCAAGCAAAAGGCATTTGGCAGATTTTTATACTAATAAGCACCTTGTTTTTCTTGGCGGAGATGGGAGACAAAACCCAAATCGCCACAATTGCCCTTGGCGCCAAGTATGAGAGTGTTCTCTCGGTGACGCTTGGAACCACTTTGGGGATGATGCTGGCTAATGCGCCCGCAGTCTGGTTGGGTAAACAATTTACCAAGCGCTTACCGATTCGCATTGTGCACCTAGTGGCAGCCTTCATTTTTATCGCTCTTGGTCTTATTACCCTCGTGTGGTCTTAGTACGATCGATCCAACCATCACAGATACACAATAAAATTACGGCATGAGAACAGAAACCAGCAAAAGTTTTTTGCGTCTGCATTACAAGGCGCCCGATTATCAATTTGGCCAAGTAGAACTCGAGTTTGAGTTACAAGCCCATCGCACTGTGGTTCAGAGTGTGATTGAGGTCATGCCAAGTCCTCACACCAAAGCAAGCGCAGGAGAAATTCCTCTCGTCCTCGATGGTCAGGATTTGGAGTTCATTAGCTTACGAATCAATGGGCAAGCGCATCGCCATCTCGAAATTACTCCGGAGCGTATGGTGATTCATGGATTGCCCAAAAAAGGGAAGGAGCAATTTCAGGTAGAAATAAAAACAGCATGCGCCCCTGAAAACAATACCTCACTGATGGGGCTTTATGTATCGCGCGGAAATTTCTTTACCCAATGTGAGGCTGAAGGCTTTCGTAAGATTACCTATTTTTTAGATCGCCCCGATGTGATGGCACGTTATCGGATCACTCTGCGGGCCCGCAAGGAAGATCATCCGGTTCTCTTATCGAATGGAAATTTAATCGCGAGCGATGATTTAGGTGATGGCTGGCATCAAGCGGTTTGGGAAGATCCTTTCCCAAAACCGTCTTATCTATTTGCGCTTGTAGCGGGTAAATTAACTTGTTTAGAAGAGACGGTGAGATCCCAGAGCGGAGCCCAAAAACTCCTGCAAATTTGGGTAGAGCCGCGTGATCTACAGAAGACCCAGCACGCCATGGATTCTTTAAAGAGTTCAATGGTTTGGGATGAGAAGCGTTTTGGTTTGGAGTTAGATCTAGAGCGCTTCATGATCGTGGCCGTAGGAGACTTCAATATGGGCGCGATGGAGAACAAGGGCCTCAATATTTTTAATACCAAGTTCGTCTTGGCGGATGCGCAAACAGCCACCGATGGGGATTACGCCAATATTGAAAGTGTGGTTGCGCACGAGTATTTCCATAACTGGACCGGTAACCGTGTGACCTGCCGTGATTGGTTTCAGTTATCGCTCAAGGAAGGCTTAACAGTTTTTAGAGATCAAGAGTTCTCAGCCGATCAAATGGGCACTGAATCTGGACGAGCAGTCAAGCGCATTGAAGATGTGCGTTTATTGCGCCAAGTGCAATTTCCAGAAGATGCTGGTCCCATGGCACATTCCATTCGTCCAGATGAGTACCAAGAGATCAATAATTTCTACACGGTTACCGTTTACGAGAAGGGTGCGGAGGTTGTGCGCATGTATCAAACCTTATTAGGTCGCGATGGCTTTCGTAAAGGAATGGATCTTTATTTCAAGCGCCATGATGGTCAAGCGGTCACCTGTGATGAGTTTGTGGCGGCGATGGCGGATGCGAATGGACGCGACCTAAGCCAGTTTAAGAACTGGTACAGCCAAGCAGGAACTCCGCGCGTGACCGTATCCGAAAACTACAACGTTCATAAGAAAGAGTATCGACTGACACTCAAACAACACTGTCCAAATACGCCAGGGCAAACTAAGAAGATGCCCTTTCATATCCCCTTAAAAGCAAGCCTTCTACTAGATAAGGGCAGTAAAGTCTCTCAAAATGAGCGCGCCTATTTTGCAACAGAGGTCTTATTAGAGCTCAGGCAAGCGGAGCAAAGCTGGGTCGTAAAAAATATTCCAGCGAAGCCGGTATTGTCAATTAATCGAGATTTCTCAGCCCCGATCATTTTGGAGCACAAGCAAAGTGAGGATGAGCTTTTAACCTTATTGGCCGAAGATACTGACCCCTTCAGTCGTTGGGAATCGGCTCAAAAACTAGCTCAGCAAATCATTTTGGCTGGGCGCTTACCCAATACGAAATTAATCGATGCCTACCGAGTGATTTTGCAAGATCCTAATTTAGACCCCGCCTTTAAAGAGCTCATTGTTACCCTGCCTGCAGAGACCTACTTGTATGAGCAATGTGAGCGGGTTGACCCACAAAAGATTCATTGGAATAGGCGCCGTTTTAAAACGGCACTAGCGCATGCACTGAAAGACGAGTGGGTAATTTTTTATAAAGAGCATCAGACTCCTGGATCATATCGGCCAGATGCAAAAAGTATGGGGAAGCGAGCGCTCAAAAATTTTTCCTTGATGATGCTCCTAGAAGGCGGTGATGGGCGCTGGCTGGAGAAAGCCGAAGAACAGTATGAGCTTGCTAATAATATGAGTGACCGGTTTGCCGCCTTGCACGCCTTAGTGTCTGTCAATGCGCCACAATCTAAAAATGCCTTAGCTGACTTCTATCAGCGCTTTGCCGAAGATGCTCTAGTGATTGATAAATGGTTTGCACTACAAGCGACCAGACCAGTTCATGTTGATGGCACAGGGATTTTGGCGGAAATTAGAGCATTAATGAAGCACAGTGCCTTCAAGCTCAACAATCCCAATCGTGTGCGTAGCGTGATTCATGCGTTTTGCCTCAATAATCCCGGGGGATTCCATCAGGCAGATGGAAGTGCTTATCGATTCTGGGCAGAGTGCGTCCTCGCATTGGATGAAATTAATCCTCAAGTGGCAGCGCGTTTAGCACGGGGACTTGATCGCTGGCCTAAATTTGCTAAGCCCTATTCAAAGCAGATGCTTGCTGCTCTGCGCCAAGTTGCTGTAGTGAGTCGTTTATCACCCGATGTCAGTGAAGTAATTACCAAGGCAATCACTGCAAACCGGTGATTTTTGGGAAATGGGAAGAAAGCCCTTGATTTTGCTGGGCTAAAATAGCGTTCCACTGTGCTCCTTACCTTTATTGTGGGGAGATGATTGCCGGAATAGCTCAGTTGGTAGAGCAGCGCATTCGTAATGCGAAGGTCGTAGGTTCGATTCCTATTTCCGGCACCATCATTTATTTCAGGATTCTTACCCGAAATACGGGTTTTCACTAGTAAGTAAGTACATTACTTATGTAAAAATTTTCGTTTGTTGATGCCTGTCAATTTCTATCAAGGTATTTTGTTGAAGAATGAATTTTATAAAACAGACACATAAACAAATTAAAAAACTTTGTCATTTTATTTTTGGAGGAGCATCCATGCGTTTTAAATTGAAATCCACCGTATTAGGTGTTGCGCTTGTAGCTGGTTTTGCTGCAACATCAATCGCTCACGCTCAAGCAAAATGGGAGCCCACTAAGCCCGTTGAGTTTGTGATTCCTGCGGGTCCTGGCGGCGGCGCTGACCAGATGGCACGCATGATTCAGGGCATTGTTACCAAAAATAATCTAATGAAACAGTCGATTATTCCTGTTAACAAGGGTGCAGGTGCAGGCGCTGAAGGTTTCCTGGCAATCAAGGAAGCAAAGGGTGATCCCCATAAAATCATCATTACCTTATCTAATTTGTTTACAACTCCCCGTGCAACGGGTGTGCCATTTAATTGGAAAGAGATGACCCCGGTCGCCATGTTAGCTTTGGACCAGTTTGTGCTATGGACCAATGCTGAGAAGCCTTATAAATCAGCTAAAGAATATATCGATGCCGCTAAAGCAGCTGGCTCTGGTAAGTTCAGAATGGCTGGAACAGGCTCTAAGCAAGAAGATCAAATCATTACCGTGGCTCTTGAAAAAGCGACTGGCACGAAGTTCACCTACATTCCATATGCGGGCGGTGGAGCGGTTGCGACTCAATTAGTCGGCAATCATGTGGACTCCACTGTGAACAATCCGATTGAGGCTGTAGCGCAATGGCGTGCGGGTAAGTTAGTGGCGCAATGCGTATTTGATACGCAACGCATGCCTTACAAAGAGAAAGTAACCCCAACACTTTCTTGGAATGACATCCCAACCTGCAAAGAAGTCGGCGTAAATACTGATTACCTTATGTTGCGTGGTATTTTTATGCCACCTGGTGTCACTCAGGCGCAAGTTGACTTCTACGTTGATTTATTCAAAAAGGTTCGTGAGACCGCTGACTGGAAGAAGTTCATGGCAGATGGCGCATTTAACCAAACCTTCTTGACTGGCAAAGAGTATGTGGCTTGGATTGAGAAGAATGATGCACTTCATGGCCAACTCATGAAAGAAGCGGGATTTCTTGCCAAGTAATTTGTTGTAATAGAAATAAGACCTCATGACGGGGTCTTATTTTTTTAGTTCATTATTAATATAGAAGAAGAGTAATTTATGTCAGAGAACTCAAATCACAACTCAGTCATCAGCGTCAGAACGATGGAGATTATCGTTGCTCTTTTGTTCCTTACGGTTGGCTTGATTGTAATGATCAGTAGTATTAAGTTAGGAGCAAAGTGGGGGAGTGACGGTCCCGAGTCTGGCTATTTCCCTTTCTATATCAGCTTGATTATTTTAGTTTCGAGTTCCATTACGCTGTTTCAGGCCTTCAAAAATAAAGAGCAAGCGAAAGAGGGTTTTGTCGAAAAGGAACCATTTCGCCAAGTGATGGCAGTTTTGATTCCTGCTGCAGTGTATGTATTAGGCGTTCAGCTCATCGGTATTTATGTTGCTTCGGCAATTTATATCGCCATCTTTATGGTTTGGCTTGGCAAGTATGTCATCTGGAAGGCCGCAGCTGTAGGACTTGGTGTCAGCATTACGCTCTTCATGATGTTTGAGTACTGGTTCCAAATCCCATTACCTCACGGGTCACTCATTAACCCATTGGCATTTATTGGCTTGCAGTAAGCCTGACTACCGATCACGATAAAGATTAGAAAAAAAGGAGCTCACGTTGGAAGAAATTAACGCCCTATTTGGTGGCTTCGCTGTTGCAATGTCGCCTTTCAACATTATGTTGATGCTAATTGGCATCATTCTTGGTGTGATTATTGGAGTACTTCCAGGTTTAGGTGGTGCAAACGGAATTGCTATCTTATTGCCCCTCACCTTTACGATGCCCCCCACCTCTGCGATCATCATGCTCTCCTGTATTTATTGGGGCGCTCTATTTGGTGGAGCAATTACCTCGATCCTCTTTAATATTCCGGGTGAGCCTTGGTCTGTGGCGACAACTTTTGATGGCTATCCAATGGCCCAAGAGGGTAAAGCTGGCGAGGCGCTCACCGGCGCATTTACCTCTTCTTTTATTGGTGCATTCTTTGCCGTTGTGATGATCACCTTCTTGGCGCCCTTGGTTGCTAAGTTTGCCTTGCAATTTGGTCCGCCGGAGTTCTTTGCGGTCTATCTATTAACCTTCTGTAGCTTTGTGGGCATGAACAAGGGTTCACCCTTTAAGGTAATCTCGGCCATGATGTTGGGCTTTGCCTTGGCTGCTGTCGGTATGGATACCGTGACCGGTCAATTACGGATGACCTTTGGGTCTACTGAACTCATGCGCGGTTTTGACTTCTTAATCGCGGTGATTGGTCTTTTTGGTATTGGTGAGATCTTGCAATCGATGGAAGAGGGCTTGTCCTTCTCCGGCAAGAGCGCCAAGATTCGTGCCAAGGTCGTGTTTGAGACCTGGGCCAAACTACCCAAGTATTGGGCTACCTCATTGCGCAGCTGTTTAATTGGGTGTTGGATGGGGATCACCCCCGGTGGTGCTACGCCCGCATCATTTATGAGTTACGGCGTTGCCAAACAAATGTCGAAGAACAAAGACAGGTTTGGTAAAGGGGAGATGGAAGGTATTATTGCTCCCGAGACCGCAGCGCATGCTGCCGGCACGGCGGCTTTGTTGCCCATGCTCTCTTTAGGCATTCCAGGTTCACCAACAGCTGCCGTATTGTTAGGCGGACTCTTGATCTGGGGCTTACAACCTGGCCCATTACTCTTCGTGGAAAAACCAGATTTTGTTTGGGGATTGATCGCGAGTATGTACCTCGGTAATATTGCCGGCCTCTTCGTGGTACTGACTTGCGTGCCGATCTTTGCATCGATTTTGCGGATTCCGTTCTCCATCATTGCACCGGTCATTATTGTGGTCTGTGCGGTGGGAGCATTCACGGTTCATAACGCGATGTTTGATGTCTGGCTAATGTTAGGCTTTGGAGTTTTGGGCTACCTTTTCAAGAAACTTGATTACCCAATGGCGCCGATGGTCTTGGCGCTGGTACTGGGAGATCGCGCTGAAGATTCTTTCCGCCAAGCGATGTTGTTATCGCAAGGTAGTCTCAATATCTTCTTCTCGAACTACCTTGTGGGCAGTATTACGGCTCTGGCAATTATTCTATTATTTTGGCCCATGCTCTCGAAGTTGATGGCTAAAAAGGCCTGAAATACCGGTAAATAAGAGATGAAGGGGCGCAAGTCCCTTTTTCTTTGTCTAGATAACCAGTAAGATTCTGTTATGTTTTCTCGTAGGCTTATTCACTGGATTACGGCGCTCTCTTTTGCGATGAGTGCCGTAATCCCATCAATTGCACAGGTTGTTTCAGTAGCAAGTGTTGGGCAGGGCCTGAGCATGGAGATTTGTATTGCTGATGGTAGTAAATTGGTAATTGATTTAAAAACCGATGACAAATCAGCAGTGATGCTTGATTGCCCATTCTGCGTTGCTCAAACTCCACTCGCTATTCCGCTATTGGGGCACCTTCAATTTCAGGCACCTATTTCGTTTGTATTAATCCCACCGCTTTACT
>RFQL01000081.1 GCA_009924985.1 Burkholderiaceae bacterium
TTATTGGAAGGTATAATATCAATAATTTTTTGTTGTTCTTCTGATAATTTATTCATTGACTATCAAAATAACTACCATTATTTTTATATAAATTACAATAAGTAATTTATAGAAATTGGTTCTCTACCATTTATTTTTTACGAAGAACAAAATCCTTATTATTCTCAATAGCACGTAATAAATTTAGTTGTTTTTTTGCTTTTGATAGTGTAGTGCATTTAGCAAAGACACGTCTTGTTTTACGATTCGTTACTCGATAACATGATTTCCCGCGAATTTTTCTTAAAGTATACGGCATTTATATATTTAAATATATATATTTATATATAATACATGAAGAAAATAGATATAATCAATAGTGGACAAAAATTTATATTTTCTAATCCCATTAGCGCAAATAATGGGTTAGATATTCCAACATCTATACCAGAAATTCCAACTATTGGTTCTCTATATTTTGATATGTCTGTAAATAGTGTAATGATTTATAATGGAACAACTTGGGTAAATTTTGCTAATTCCCAATTTATTAATTCTCTAACAGGTCCTACTGGTAGCGTAGGTAGAACAGGTCCCATTGGAATTGCAGGTATAACAGGTGCCAAAGGCGAAATAGGCGCCACAGGTACAACAGGCGCCACAGGTACAACAGGCGCCACAGGATATACTGGTAGTACAGGTCCCATTGGTCCCACAGGTAATGATGGATTGATTGGTGCCAGAGGCGCAACTGGTACAACAGGTCCTACTGGTTCTTTTGGTGGAATTGTATATCAAGATATTATTCCTGATGGATACGATATCATAAATTTAGGTTCTGTTGATCATCGATTTGGTGATTTATGGATTAAAGATATTTTCGTTAGTGGTAATTCTATTACTTTTACAGATATATCTGGAAATAATACGATTTCTTCAGTAGATGGAATATTAAATTTACCCATAGGAACTACTATAGGTGGGATAAATCCCGGAACTATTATGATTGCAGGTTCTCTTACAAGTACATCATTATTACCAACAAATGTGTTAAAATATACTGGTTATATTATTCTCAATAATGAAAATATAGGACATTTATGGGTAGCATCTCAAAATAATCCTCCTGATCTATCTTATTGGATAGATGCCGGAGCTATCCAAGGTCCACAAGGTATTAAAGGTTCTACTGGGTTTACTGGTCCTACTGGCGCCGTAGGAGCAACTGGCGCAACTGGTGAAACTGGTCATACAGGCCCTACAGGCGCGACTGGTCCCACCGGTAATACAGGAAAGACTGGCCCCACAGGCGCGACTGGTCCTACCGGCGCGACTGGTCCTACCGGCCCTACCGGTCATACTGGTCCTACAGGACAAACTGGAGATACCGGCACAACCGGAGACACAGGCGCAACCGGTAAAACAGGACCTACTGGATATACTGGGCATACGGGTCCTACTGGACCTATTGTAACAGGACCAACGGGTAATATGGGATCAACAGGTCATACTGGTTCTACTGGTCCAATTGGACCTATTGGAACTGGTCCTACAGGTCCTACTGGACACACTGGCATAGCAGGAGAAACAGGTCCTACTGGAAACACTGGCGTAACAGGTCCTACTGGACACACTGGATCTACAGGTAGAACAGGCGCGACTGGACCAACTGGATCCACAGGTGAAACTGGCCCCACAGGTGCGACAGGTCCTACCGGTCCAACAGGTTCTACAGGTCCAACAGGGCATACTGGTGAAACCGGTCCTACTGGTCCTACAGGACAAACAGGTGAAACTGGTCCTACTGGACCCACAGGTCCTATGGGAACTGGTCATACAGGTCCTACAGGTCTCACTGGTTCTACCGGTCCTACTGGACCCACTGGTCCTATGGGAACTGGTCATACAGGTCCTACAGGACAAACTGGTGAAACTGGTAATACAGGTCCTACTGGACAAACAGGTCCAACAGGTCCAACAGGCATGACTGGAACCACAGGTCCTACTGGTCACACTGGACCTATGGGTACTGGTGAAACCGGTCCAACTGGTCCTACTGGAATAACAGGTCCTACAGGTCCAACAGGACCTACAGGAAAAACTGGTGAAACTGGTCCTACAGGACAAACTGGTGAAACCGGTTCCACAGGTCCTACTGGACAAACCGGTCCCACCGGTCCCACAGGCATGACTGGAACCACAGGTCCTACTGGTCACACTGGACCTATGGGTACTGGTGAAACCGGTCCAACTGGTCCTACGGGACAAACAGGTGAAACCGGTCCAACTGGACCTACAGGACAAACAGGTGAAACTGGTCCTACAGGACAAACAGGTGAAACCGGTTCCACAGGTCCTACCGGTCGCACTGGTCCAACAGGTCCCACAGGCATGACTGGAACCACAGGTCCTACCGGTCACACTGGACCTATGGGTACTGGTGAAACCGGTCCAACTGGACCTACAGGACAAACAGGTGAAACTGGACCCACAGGTCCCACAGGACAAACAGGTGAAACTGGACCTACAGGACAAACTGGTGAAACCGGTTCCACAGGTCCTACCGGACCCACCGGTCCTACCGGTCCCACAGGCATGACTGGAACCACAGGTCCTACCGGTCACACTGGACCTATGGGTACTGGTGAAACCGGTCCAACTGGTCCCACAGGACAAACTGGTGAAACTGGACCCACAGGTCCTACAGGACAAACTGGTGAAACCGGTCCTACAGGACAAACTGGTGAAACCGGTTCCACAGGTCCTACCGGTCCCACCGGTCTTACAGGTCCTACAGGTATGACTGGAACCACAGGTCCTACTGGTCACACTGGACCCATGGGTACTGGTGAAACTGGTCCTACTGGGCTTACTGGTTCTACCGGTCCTACTGGTCACACTGGACCCATGGGTACTGGTGAAACAGGTCCAACTGGACCTACAGGAGACACTGGTGAAACTGGGCCTACAGGACAAACCGGTCCAACTGGTCCCACAGGACAAACGGGTGAAACTGGAACCACAGGTCCTACAGGATCAACCGGTCCTACTGGTCACACTGGTCCTACTGGACTTACTGGTTCTACCGGTCCTACTGGTCACACTGGACCTATGGGTACTGGTGAAACAGGTCCAACTGGACCTACAGGAACCACAGGTGAAACAGGTCCAACTGGACCTACAGGAACCACAGGTGAAACCGGTCCTACAGGAACCACAGGTGAAACAGGTCCAACTGGTCCTACAGGACAAACTGGTGAAACTGGGTCTACAGGTACTACAGGTAAAACAGGTCCTACTGGATCAACTGGTGAAACCGGACCAACAGGTCCTACAGGTACTACTGGTAAAACAGGTCCTACTGGTCACACAGGACCGATGGGTACTGGTGAAACCGGTCCAACAGGTCCAACGGGACAAACAGGTGAAACCGGTCCTACTGGACCTACCGGTCCAACAGGCGCGACTGGTCCTACAGGACAAACAGGTGAAACTGGTCCTACAGGTTCTACAGGAAAAACTGGTGAAACGGGTCCTACAGGATACACAGGTGAAACAGGAGAAACCGGTACTACTGGACCCACAGGTAAAACAGGTCCTACAGGACAAACAGGTGAAACTGGTCCTACCGGCCCCACTGGACCTATGGGTACTGGTGAAACGGGTCCCACAGGTCCTACAGGACAAACCGGTTCTACAGGTCCCACAGGTAAAACAGGACCCACAGGAGCCACTGGTGAAACAGGTCCTACCGGACAAACAGGTGAAACGGGTCCTACTGGACCTACCGGTCCAACAGGCGCGACTGGTCCTACAGGACAAACAGGTGAAACTGGTCCTACAGGTTCTACTGGAAAAACTGGTGAAACGGGTCCTACAGGATCCACAGGTGAAACAGGAACCACAGGTCCTACTGGACCTATTGGTACTGGTCCAACTGGTACCACAGGTGAAACTGGTGCAACTGGTGCTGTAGGAGCAACCGGTGAAACTGGTCCTACAGGTACTACAGGATCAACTGGTTATACAGGAGAAACAGGTACAACAGGTAGAACTGGCGCTACAGGTCCCACAGGATCTACTGGTTATACCGGAGAAACAGGTACAACCGGCGCTACAGGTCCCACAGGATCTACTGGTTATACAGGAGAAACGGGTACAACTGGTCCTACAGGTCCTACAGGTCCCATTGGCACTGGTCCTACAGGTCCAACAGGAGAAACTGGTACAACAGGTCCTACTGGATATACAGGCGAAACTGGTCCTACCGGTCCAACAGGAGAAACTGGTAAAACAGGACCTACAGGTACTACAGGAGAAACCGGTCCCACAGGAGCCACAGGAGAAACCGGTCCAAGAGGTCCTACTGGATATACAGGCGAAACCGGTCCTACCGGTCCAACAGGACAAACTGGTACAACAGGTCCTACAGGTACTACAGGAGAAACCGGTCCTACAGGATATACCGGTCCAACTGGATATACAGGTGAAACAGGTCCAACAGGAGAAACGGGACCAACAGGACCAACCGGATATACCGGTCGAACTGGATATACAGGTGAAACAGGTCCAACAGGTTCAACAGGTGAAACAGGTCCAACAGGATATACTGGTCCAACAGGACCATCAACATATATGAGTGTTGGTTTGACCGGTATGGATATTTCTGGATACATATTTTCCGATATTAATAATATCATGTTTGACGCAAATTCCGGGTTTGATGTATCTATGATAGCTCCTAATTCCGTTCTTATTGGTATGAATAGTACATTCAAATATTGGGAAGTAAATGGAAATACAACACAAGGAAGTTTCTTAACTGCTAATGGCATTGACACTATTAATTTTATTTCAGGAAATGGTGTAACTATTACAGTAGATCCAAATTCATCTCCGCAATCGATTCGTTTTGATGTAAGTGGTGGATCTGGTGAATCTGGTGGATCTGGTGGATCTGCAGGAACAGATTGGATCAATACAAATATAATCGATCCTCCTCCATCCATCGTATTTGGAACACCAGCATCATCTTCGAGTAATATTTATATTCCATGGTCATATCCAGAACAAATCAATATTGGTTTATTAAACGTCTATGTTCCAGCAATTAATTCCTTTTCTTGTTCTTGGTCAGGAAATATAAATGGAACGGTTTCATCTAATAATACGATTCTTTCCAATGTAACTGGATCACAATATTTACAATATACAAATCTAGTAAAAAGTACTACGTTTATAACAGGTATAGTTCTCACAAATATTAATTCTGGAACTGGATATCAACGTTTACAATTTCCACAAGATACCACAGGAACATTAAGATATTGTTTTGTCGTTTATTCATCTAATTTCTCAAATCTTAGAGAAGATATCAGTAATAATTTAATCACAGCTTATTATTCAAATTACAATTTATCAACCAATCCAGCTTCTGTAGTATATAATATATTCTTAGCCGCAGGTGTTCCAAGTGCTCCTGGACAACCTACATTCGGTAGTCAAAGTAATTCATCGAATCCAATAAGCACATCAGTTTCATGTACGGCACCACTATATGCAGATGCCAGTAATATTGGACAGTCTAGCTCTATTATACAAAATTATAAAGTCAACTATTATTCAACAGGTTCTCTTCTAAGATATGGAGGAGCTATTACAGATCCATCTGCTAATATTATTTCCGCAACAAATTCGAATATTAGTATCGTTAATTTATATCCCGATAGTAGTTATATTTTCCAGATAGCAGCACAAAATAATTCAACAAATACAAATTACGGACCATTTTCTATAACAAATAATCTTTCTACAACATTTATAAATCCCACAGCATCCTTCGGTTCTCTATCATTTACCCCATCCGCATCGTATACTGCCAAATTAGTAGGAAGTAATAATTCAGGAAACGCAGCAAATGCATCCGTATCGAATGTGATATTTGCAACTCAAAGTAATCCATGGTCCAGTGCGGCATTTGCAAGTCCTATTCATGTTATAGCAAATCGCGCATCCACTGCAAATAATTTACTCAATATTAGTGTTAGTTTAACACAAGGATCATCTACATTAGGAACGACACAACAAATTAATTATAATGGATTTCCAGCTACATCACCTTCACAAATTACAAGTACATATTTCAATATAACACCAGTATCAGTAACAGATTCATATTCAGCAAGCCGGACAGGTTATCAAGGATTTTATCTACAAGCAAGTACAAAAATAGATATTAAACCCGCTTTATTTACAGCATCAAATGATAAGACAACAATTACAATGACACAAACCCAAACTACTGGATCACCAAATACATCAACCTATACATTTTATTACGATACATTAACTGGAAGTCCAACTGTTAGTTCTCCAACTATAAGTATTAATGCAATCACATCTTATCGAATATCAGGAATATGGGTAATTTATGGAACAACCACATTAAATGCAACAACAAATGTCACCAATATAGGAACCTACTTTTATCATAATTCACAAATTTTATCGTACTCTACCGGTCAAAGTGAAACTGGAACTGCAAATATTACGTCGGGTAAAACATCTACTTCATTAAGTAATTCAGTAACATTTACAAATACAGGTTCTCCTGCAATTCAATATACCAATGCCGCATTTTCATCTTCAGGAATATCACTAACTGCCACTGCATATAATGTATTAAGTAATACAGTATCAAGTTCATCTAATACAATACTAGTTATTTATGACCAACCTAGTTATAATTTAATAGTAAATACAACATTAAATCCTAGTAGCATTCAAGTGATTAGCATATCTACAGCTTATTCTGGATATAGAATAGCAACTGGAACATCAAATTCAAATAAGGTTACTGCATTACCTCCCTCAAGTGTAGCTGCAAATACACAATATAGTCATTCCACAGATATTACTTCTACAGAAGAATTACAAATTTTTAATGGAAACTATCAATCCAAAGGAACAAATACTACAGGATATTTAAATTATACTAGTTTTTATTACTCCGCTATAAGTCAAAATACATTAAATTATTCTAGTATTTCTACATCAGGATATAGATTTGCAACATTTGTATGGAGAGTAGCAACTTATACATCAAATTATGTAAAAATATCATTTACAATTAACAATATTTTGAATATAACCAATCAAAATACAGTTCCAGCTATTTCTGGAAATCCAGTGTTATGTTATTATCGAGTAGAAGATTCACAAAATTACGGATCTTTTTCGAGTGCATATGT
>RFQL01000082.1 GCA_009924985.1 Burkholderiaceae bacterium
TAACCCCATGGGAAAAGATAAACGTGGTCTTGGGGATTTAGAGATCGCTAGCAAGATTAAGACCCAAACCTTTAAGCAATCCCAACAAGAGAACCTCATTAAGGCAAAGGTGATGCCAGCATCCAAGCTGGCAGAAACTGCCAAGAGAAACGCTAAGCTACTGCTAGACTTTGATGCGGCCTGTATCGATGAGGAGCGTCACCTTAAGACTGCTTCAACAGCACCATAAGACAAGTTAAAGAACTTGCCACTTACCAGAGAGCGGTTTGAAGATTGAGTGTGGGGAAAGCTGTGGGGAAAAAAGAAAAAGAGAATCGAAAGCTTCTTTTCTCTTGACATCTTGGCGGAGCGGACGGGACTCGAACCCGCGACCCTCGGCGTGACAGGCCGATATTCTAACCAACTGAACTACCGCTCCGTATATAGCATCATGCTTGTCATTGCATGACTGGCGTCCCCAGGGGGATTCGAACCCCCGTACTCACCGTGAAAGGGTGATGTCCTAGGCCTCTAGACGATGGGGACTTTGGACTACTAAAACCTTGTCTTACCTTCTTCAACTTTGTTTGGTGGTGGAGATAAGCGGGATCGAACCGCTGACCTCTTGCTGCAAGCGCTCTCCCAGCTGAGCTATACCCCCTCGCGTCTACGCACTTCCAAAACAATCCAAGATTTTAGCCTATTTTTGCTAGACGCTCGATTACTTCTTCTTTACCCAGTATGGCAATCACCGCATCTATAGCTGGGGTCTGAGTGGTTGCAAAGAGCGCATACCGAATTGGCATGGCTAATACAGGCATTTTTAGATTATGTTTTGTTAATATCGTCTTCAGAACTGCAGCCACCTGCTCCTTACTTTGGGCCTCTTGGCTCTTTAATGCTTCTCTAAACTCGGTGATGACGGGCCGAACATGTTCTGGGATGTTCTCTTGGATTTGCTGTGCGCCAAGTTGCGGCCGCTCTTGATAAAAGAGCTTCGCCCCTTCCACAATCTCCAATAAGGTATTGGCCCGGTCTTTGAGTAAAGCTACCACGGCCTCAAAGCTGGGGCCTTGCGTCGTGTTGATACCTTGTAGATCGGCGAAGGGCCTACATAGTTGGGCAAGGCGCTTGGGATCACCATTTTGAATGTAATGGTGATTGAGCCACAGGAGTTTCTCGGGATTATGTTGGGCGGGTGATCTGCCTAAATGCTCTAGATTAAACCATTGGATGAACTGATCTTTATGAAAGATCTCCACATCACCATGTGACCAACCAAGGCGAGCTAAGTAATTGAGGATGGCTTCGGGCAAGTAGCCCATCTTTTGATAATCGCGCACACTTAATGCCCCATTACGTTTACTCATCTTCTCGCCGCTCTCATCGAGTACAGTAGGTAGATGCGCATAGACCGGCGGTGTACCACCCAGTGCTTTCATAATATTAATTTGTCGGGGGGTATTGTTAACATGATCATCGCCACGGATTACGTGCGTAATTTTCATATCGAGGTCATCGACCACGACACAGAAGTTATAAGTCGGTGTGCCATCGGGTCTAGCAATAATTAGGTCATCTAACTCATCATTACTGATCTCAATACTGCCCTTCACAGCATCGTTCCAGATCACCGATCCACCCAATGGGTTCTTAAACCGAATAACGGGGTTCACATCCTTGGGAGGTGTCGGTAAGGTCTTACCCGCTTCGGGCCTCCAAAATCCGTTGTAACGCGGCTTCTGTTTGTTTGCCATTTGTTCATCACGCAAGCGGTTGAGCTCATCCTCACTCATATAGCAGTAATACGCACTGCCATCGGCTAGCATTTGCTTGAGAACTGCACGATAGCGATCCATGTGTTGCATCTGATAGATCGGGCCCTCATCGAGGTCCATGCCTAACCAGTGCATACCCTCCAAGATCACCTCAACCGCTTCGAGTGATGAGCGTTCTTGATCGGTGTCTTCAATCCTCAAGATGAAATCCCCACCCTTGCTTCTGGCAAACGCCCAAGGATAAAGAGCACTGCGGAGGTTACCTAAATGAATAAAGCCCGTGGGGCTAGGGGCAAATCGAGTTCGAATACGCATGGGCATTATTATCTCAGGTTATGAATGAGCTTTTGGTCTTTGTCTGCGATGGCGCTCCGGTGCGCGGTGAGTTTGTATCCTTAGGAAGTACATGGCAAAGTATTGTGGAGCGTCGCAATGATCCTCCTGCCGTACGCACACTCATGGGTGAGTTTGTGGCTGCTGCCACTCTACTCACCGCTAGCATTAAGCTCGATGGCACCTTGATCATCCAAGCGCAGAGCAAGGGCCCAATTCTGTTACTGGTAGTGGAATGCACTTCGCAACTGGAGATCCGTGCGACCGTCAAACTTAATCCTGATGTAACCGAGATACCCGATAACGCCACCTTGGCGGAGTTACTGGATGCTGAAGGGACTGGGCGCTTAGCCATTACCTTAGATCCTTCGAATCGCAAAGCATCGCAAGCGCCCTATCAAGGCATCGTGGCACTGAACCGCCCATCAGCCACTCATCCTGGTTTACTAGAACCGGTGGAGTCAGTGAGCGAGGCCATCATGCTCTATATGCAAAACTCGGAGCAATTAGATACGCATGTGTGGTTAGCTTGTGGCCCTGACTCGGTGGGTGGTTTTTTATTACAGCGCCTACCGGATACTGGCGGTGCCTCAGAGTATGACCCCACCATGATGCGTGAGGGTTGGGAGCGCATCCAAATTTTGGGTAACACGATTACCAGCGAAGAGTTGCTCACGGTCTCTCCAGAAACTCTCTTACGGCGCCTCTTTTTAGAGGAGTCCACGCAGTATGGTATTCGTAGTTTCCCAACCCGCTTAGTGCGCTTTGCTTGCCGTTGTTCGCGCCAACGCGTAGCCGATGTGATCCGCATGCTAGGCCAAGAGGAAGTGGATGGCATCTTAGCCGAGCAAGGTGCAGTAGAAACCACCTGTGATTTTTGTGGGATGCAGTATCGCTTTGACCCCGTGGATTGCAAACAGGCTTTTGCAAGTACGACCCTTGCGGACGCGGTCAGGCCTCCGTCTAAGGGGCACTAGCCACCTGCTTGATTTACTGTTTTGGCTTCGCTGGAGCGCTGGGTCCCATAGTATCTTTGGGCACAATTTGCACAAAGTACTCGCCTTCTTTAATCATGCCGTGCTCAGAGCGAGCGCGTTCTTCAATCGCTAGCTTTCCTTCTTTGAGATCTTTAACATCCCCTTCGAGTTTGTTGTTGCGGATTTCAAGCGCTGCGTTTTTCTCCTTCTGGGCCTCGAGCTGGCGCTCGAGCTCATAGACTTTTAACCAGCCGCCTTTACCAAACCACAGTGGGTACTGAATAATGATCAGTAAGCCCAACATGGAATAGATGATTAGGCGCATGCTACTTAGTTTGCTTATTTGCCCAGATTGCGTAGGTTGTAAAACACAGCTTTACCAGGATAGGTCGCAACATCTCCGAGGTCTTCTTCAATGCGCAAGAGTTGGTTGTACTTCGCAATCCGATCAGAGCGTGAGAGTGAACCCGTTTTGATCTGGCCTGCATTGGTACCAACAGCGATATCCGCAATGGTGCTGTCTTCGGTCTCTCCGGAGCGATGCGAGATCACGGCAGTGTAATTGGCACGCTTGGCCATCTCAATCGCAGCAAAGGTCTCGGTCAGGGTGCCAATCTGATTGATCTTGATCAGAATCGAATTAGCAATCCCTTTATCAATCCCTTCTTTGAGGATACGGGTGTTGGTCACAAAGAGATCATCACCAACCAACTGGATCTTCTGTCCTAGCTTTTGGGTGAGGGTTGCCCAGCCCTCCCAATCTCCCTCGTGCATGCCATCTTCAATCGACACAATGGGGAACTGATCTGCTAGGTTGGCAAGGTAATCGGTGAACTCACTTGAGCTCAGTTCCAAACCTTCTCCAGCAAAATGGTACTTACCATCTTTGTAGAACTCGCTTGCAGCACAATCAAGCGCCAGCAGAACATCGTCGCCAGCCTTGTACCCTGCTTTATCAATGGCACTCAGAATGGTTTGCAAACACTCTTGATTACTCTTGAAGTTCGGAGCAAAGCCACCTTCGTCACCCACCGAGGTTGGCATATCCTTGTCGTGCAAGATTTTCTTGAGGGCATGAAATATCTCTGCGCCACAACGTAATGCTTCCCGAAAGCTCTCGGCGCCCACGGGCATGATCATGAACTCCTGAATATCGAGACTGTTGTTGGCATGCGCCCCACCATTCACAATGTTCATCATTGGTACGGGGAGTTGCATGGCACCTGATCCGCCAAAATAACGATACAGAGGTAAGCCAGCCTCTTCTGCTGAAGCACGAGCAACCGCCATAGATACCGCCAAGGTGGCATTCGCTCCTAGGCCGGCTTTGTTGTGCGTGCCATCCAAATCATTGAGAGTGCGATCCAGAAATGCTTGCTCGGTTGCATCTAGACCCAACACGGTCTCTGCAATTTTGGTATTGATGTTCTCAACCGCTTTGAGTACACCCTTGCCTAAATAGCGTTCTTGATCACCATCGCGTAGCTCAATTGCTTCGCGTGATCCCGTGGATGCACCCGACGGCACGGCTGCTCTACCCATCACGCCCGATTCGAGTAAGACGTCGCACTCCACCGTGGGATTTCCTCTGGAATCCAGAATCTCTCTTCCAATAATGTCAACGATGGCACTCATAAAATCTCCTCAGTAAATGGTTTAGAACTTGATCGCGCGCACTAATAGCTTGCAAAGCGATCTTCTAAAAAGGTGTTGGCTTGTTTAACGCTAGCATCAATCGTTTTGAGAGTTGCTAAAAGCTCTTTCAGATACTCCAGTGGGACTGCGTTCGGCCCATCGGATAATGCTTTCGCAGGATTGGGGTGGGTCTCCATAAAAAGACCGCTAATTCCAACAGCAACCGCTGCTCTGGCGAGAACTGGCACAAACTCACGTTGGCCACCACTGCTATTGCCCTGACCACCAGGAAGTTGTACGGAGTGGGTGGCATCAAAGACAACTGGGGCCTGAGTGCTGCGCATAATGGCGAGGCTTCTCATGTCCGACACCAAATTGTTATACCCAAAACTAGCGCCGCGCTCGCAGACCATAAATTGATCGAGGAGATTTTTCTCTTGGGCCGCCGCTCTGGCTTTATCGATCACATTGTTCATCTCGTAAGGAGATAAGAACTGACCCTTCTTGATGTTCACAGGCTTGCCACTTTGCGCTACTGCAGTAATGAAATCAGTTTGGCGACACAGAAATGCGGGAGTTTGCAGAACATCGACCACCGCTGCAACCGAGGCAACATCACTACTCTCATGCACATCGGTGAGAATCGGTACCCCAATTTGTTTTTTAACCTTCGCCAAGATCTCTAAACCCTTATCCATGCCTAAACCACGAAACGATGAACCCGACGAGCGATTGGCTTTATCAAAGGATGATTTATAGATGAATGGAATGTTCAGTTCGGCGCAGATCGCTTTGATCTGACCTGCGGTATCGATTGAGAACTGCTCTGACTCGATCACACAAGGTCCGGCAATCAGAAAAAAAGGTTGGTCTAAACCAATAGGAAAGCCGCAAAGTTTTTTAAACATAGTCGTGTAGGCTTGCTTAGGCTGCAACTGCAGTTTTGGATTGTTGACGCGCGAGTGCTGCGCGGATGAATGCCAAGAACAGGGGATGTCCATCACGCGGGGTCGAGGTGAACTCGGGGTGGAACTGCACCCCAAAGAACCAAGGATGCATGCTTTGCGGCAACTCCATCATCTCAGGAAGATCTTCGGTCGGTGTACGTGCTGAGATAACCATACCCACCTTCTCTAATTTAGGCGCGTAGATATTGTTGACCTCATAGCGATGGCGGTGACGCTCGTTGACTTCATTGCCATAAATGCGGTGCGCAAGTGTATTAGGTTTGACGGGGCAACGCTGCGATCCTAAGCGCATCGTTCCACCAAGATCGGAGTCTTCTGCACGCTTCTCAATTTTGCCTTCGCGATCAAGCCATTCTGTAATGAGCGCGACTACGGGATTCGGAGTCTCTGGATCAAACTCGGTGCTGTTGGCAGCTTCAATCTTTGCCACATGCCGAGCAAACTCAATCACTGCTAGTTGCATGCCTAAGCAAATACCGAGATAAGGAATAGCATTCTCACGCGCGTATTGAATCGCTTTGATCTTGCCCTCGGTGCCACGCTTACCAAAGCCTCCTGGTACCAAGATCGCGTTGAGATCATGCAAGCACTCGAGATTACCTTGCTCTAAGCGCTCTGAATCAATATACCGAATATTAATTTTGGTGTGATTATGGATACCCGCATGCCGCAAGGCTTCGATCAATGATTTATAGGACTCAGTAAGATCCACATACTTACCCACCATGCCAATGGTGACCTCGTGCTGGGGGTTCTCCATCTCGTAGACCAAGTGGGTCCACATCGCAAGATCAGCAGGCCTGGCTTGGATGTTGAGTTCTTTGCAGATCAACTCATCCATGCCCTGTGCTTGCAACATCTCGGGGATCTTATAAATCGTATCAACATCCCACACAGAGATCACTGCTTCTTCACGCACATTCGAGAACAGTGAGATCTTGGCGCGCTCATCTGCTGGAATCCGTCGATCCGCACGGCACAGTAATACGGTGGGCAAGATACCGATCTCACGCAGCTTTTGTACTGAGTGTTGGGTCGGTTTTGTTTTCAGCTCACCCGCACTTTGTATCCATGGCACGAGCGTTAAATGCACAAAGGCGCAATCGCCCTTTGGAAGACGCAAACTCATTTGGCGGGCAGCTTCTAAAAATGGGAGCGATTCAATGTCACCGACGGTGCCACCGATCTCGCAGATTGCAACATCCGCTTTACCATCATGACTGGCTTTAGCACCCCGCTCTACAAAGGCCTGAATCTCATTGGTGATGTGCGGAATGACCTGCACGGTCTTGCCGAGGTACTCACCGCGGCGCTCCTTCCGAATCACCGACTCATAGATCTGACCGGTGGTGAAGTTATTGCTCTTGCGCATCTTGGTGCTCACAAAGCGTTCGTAATGCCCTAGATCGAGATCGGTCTCGGCGCCATCTTCGGTTACAAAGACCTCGCCATGCTGAAACGGACTCATGGTTCCAGGGTCTACATTGATGTAGGGGTCTAATTTGAGGAGGGTGACTTTCAGGCCGCGGGATTCAAGAATCGCGGCAAGCGA
>RFQL01000083.1 GCA_009924985.1 Burkholderiaceae bacterium
CTCTCCCAAGTGCTTGCTAATTTAATTAAGACCCGAGCACGATCAATCCCTGCGGATTCGTACAGAGCGATGATCTCTCGCGCCTTACGAATCGTTGCTGCAGTATCAAATGATAGGCGGGCATCCACCTCGGTAGAAACGCGACCGGGCACAATCTTCAATATCTCCCCACCAAAAGCAACTAGAACCCGATCAATCAGTTGTGCTGGAGAGGCCTTAGGGTTAGAGCGTTTTACATCTGCCACTAAATTACTGTAGGAGCTTTGTTGAACCGCCTTCAAAATCAAGGAGGGATTGGTGGTGGCATCCTGTGGCTGGAACTGGCGCATACGCTCAAAATCACCGGTATCGGCGACCACCGTGGTGTAGCGCTTGAGTTGAGAGAGGGTATCCATAGCCAAATAGTAAATGATAGCGAGAACATTCGGTATGATTGCAATCATGAACCAAGATGATCTCAAGAAACAGGTTGCCCAAGCCGCCAAAGAAGAAGTTCTAAAGCGAATGCCAAAAGGGCAGTACTTGGGGATCGGAACAGGCTCAACCGCTAACCTAACTGGTTTATTGACCTCTTAGCCCCACACCGCGATCACTTTGCGGGAGTGGTATCGAGCTCCTTAGCGAGTACAGAGCGCCTCATTAAATTAGGCTTTCATGTGGTCGATGCCAGTCAGATACCGGAGTCGATCCAAACACAATCCCATCCCTTGCCGATGTATGTTGATGGTGCGGATGAGATTAACCCACAGGGTCATATGATCAAGGGTGGTGGCGGAGCACTCACACGCGAGAAGATTATTGCAAGCCTTGCCAAGGAATTTATCTGCATCTGCGATGAGTCCAAGCAAGTTAATACTCTTGGTAAATTTCCATTACCGCTTGAGGTGATCCCTCTGGCGCAAGCTGCCATTACACAATCCCTGAAACAGTGGGGCGGTACTGCCAAATTGCGCCTGATCTCCTCTGGAAAGCAAGAAGGTCAACCATTCTTGACGGATAACGGCGCATGGATCCTTGATGTGCATAGATTGGATATCAAAGACCCCGTCCAACTAGAGAGAGACCTCAATCAAATAGCAGGGGTCATTTGTGTTGGGCTCTTTGCCCAAGGTCATGCTAATTTACTGTTAGTTAGCAGTCAGCAGGGTGTTCAGCGAGTTCAGTTCTCTAAATAAAGCTTATAAACATAACTTATAAATAAACTTACTGAGCTGGCGGCACATAACCACTGGCCATATCGGCACCACCCTCAAAGAAATATTTCTCGACCTGTTTGAGTAGATACTGACGTGCGCGTGGATCAGCCATATTGAGACGGTTCTCATTGATCAGCATCGTTTGATGCTTCAGCCAGTCTGCCCACGCTTCTTTAGATACCTGATTCCAGATCTTCTTACCCAGTTCACCAGGAAGAGGAGCAAAGTCTAGACCTTCAGACTCTTTATTAAGCTTAATACACTGAATCATTCTTGCCATACAAACCTCTTTTTAACGAATGTGCCTAATTATAGGTAGTAATACAAAATAGGTTTGCAAAATCAAGATACCCCTCAAAAGTTAGAGACCGCATTCTCGATCTAAATCTTTTTGGTTAGTACCATGGATTTACGATCCCAGTTGTAAATCTGCTTGCGCTCTTCGGGGAGAGCATCCACGCTGGCCCTCACAAAACCACGTTTGAGGAACCAATGTTCGGTACGGGTGGTTAAGACAAATAAAGAAGTAATGCCTTCACGCTTTGCTCTGGCCTCAATCCGCTTTAACAGCCGCTCGCCATCCCCAGAACCTTGAGAGTCAGGATCAACCACCAAGCAGGCTAACTCGCCAACACCATTAGGGAATGGAAAGAGGGCTGCACAACCAAACAAGACCTTGTCATGCTCAATGACTGAGAACCGAGCGATATCCCGCTCGATCACGTCTTGACCGCGCGCAGCTAGAACACCTTCCGTTTCAAGAGGAAGGGTCAATTGCAAAATACCGCCCACATCGTCTTGCGTAGCCTCGCGTAAGTTCTCAATATCGGATGCGGCCAACATCATGCCAACACCATCGTGGGTAAAGAGCTCTTCTAAGAGGACACCATCACGGTTGCAGGGTAAGAAATGCGTTCTACTCACACCTGAGCGAACCGCCCGAATCGCGGTATTAAGGAAGTTCCGCATATTACTGGGAAGATCAGGGTAGAGCTGGAGGTAGTCTTGTAATTGGGCAATCGATAGCTCGGTAACCACATGACCTTCTTTATCTTGGAGGCCTGGGAAGGGAGATAAGAAAATAAGTTTGTCAGCTTTCAATGCAGAAGCTGTTGCCGATGCAACATCCTCAAACGATAAATTAAATGCTTGGCCTGTGGGAGAGAACCCCAAGGGAGATAACAAAACTAATTTGCCATTATCCAAAGAGATCTTGATGGACTCGGAGTCAACCTTACGGACCAGTCCCGTGTGAACATAGTCAATACCGTCTACGACTCCAATGGGCATTGCCGTAATAAAGTTACCAGAGATCACGGAGATGCGTGAGCCTGCCATGGGAGTATTTGGAAGTCCCCGACTAAATGCCGCCTCAATATCCAAACGGAGTTCGCCAGCAGCCTCTTTGACACACTCCAGTGCAGCTGCATCGGTAATCCGATAGCTGCTCATATTACCTTTGCCAAATTTACTCTTGATCTTGCGTAAGGATAGTTGCTCATCAATTTGAGGTCGAATACCATGCACTAAGACGATTCGCATGCCCATGGCATGCAACATAGCGATGTCTTCGATCAGGTTCTCAAGTTGGTCAAAGTCAAGAGCCAGCTCTCCCGCAAACGCAATGACGAAGGTCTTTTCACGAAAGGCATGAATGTAAGGCGCAACCTCACGCAGCCAACCCACGAAGGGAAAGCTCGAATTTGCTGGTAGATTGGGTGAGGATGTAGACATAATGAGAAAATTATAGGGTGCAAGCGCTGAGATACCAAATAAATTATGGCAAGGGGTTGGATTATCCATATCCCATGAGGTCGCAATGAGTGCGTCTCAAAAAGTGATCTGGCATCCTCTTCATGGCAAGGAGATTGCGTTTCCAGAGGCCTTACCGGTCTCGGGTCAACGCGATACGATCGCAAAAGCCTTTCTGGCAAGCCCTGTGATCATTGTCTGTGGAGAGACGGGGTCGGGTAAAACAACTCAATTACCAAAGATTTGTTTGGCTCTGGGTCGAGGACGCATCCACCATGGTGGTTTGATTGGGCATACCCAACCCCGTCGTATTGCCGCCACAAGTACCGCTAAACGGATTGCGCAAGAGCTAGGTTCCCCCATCGGCCAGGATGTCGGGTATCAAGTTCGCTTTGCGGATCACACCAGCCCAAGTGCCTCGATCAAGCTCATGACCGACGGAATATTGTTGGCAGAGACCCAAAGAGACCCGCTCTTGAGGATGTATGACACTATCATCATCGATGAGGCCCATGAGCGCAGCCTTAATATTGACTTCCTCTTGGGCTACTTACGACAACTAATTGATAAGCGCAAAGATCTCAAGATCATCATCACTTCTGCAACCATCGATGCAGAGCGCTTTGCAAATCACTTTGCTATGAACGGCAAGAGCGCACCAGTGATTGAGGTGAGCGGTCGACTCTATCCGGTCGAGCAACGCTATTTATCGCTGGAGCAGGAGAACAAAAAAGAGGCTCTCGAGATTACGGAGGGAGTTTGCAAAGTAATCGGCGATGTCTGGCGTGAGGGAGCCAGTGGAGCGGGTGATGTCTTGGTGTTCTTACCGGGTGAGCGTGAGATTAGGGACTGTGCCGAAGCATTGCGTAAAGACCCCGTGCTGCAACGCTTTCATCCTGAGCTCCTATCCTTGTTTGCACGCCAAGCCGTGAGTGAGCAAGAACGCGTGTTTCAGAAAGGCAATGGCCGTCGCATCATCTTGGCTACTAATGTGGCCGAGACCTCACTCACCGTACCGAACATTCGGTATGTGGTTGACACTGGCTTAGCACGGGTTAAGCGCTACTCCTATCGCAATAAAGTAGAGCAATTGCAAATAGAGCCTATCTCCCAAGCAGCTGCCAATCAACGTGCAGGTTGCAGGTCGTTGTGGACGAGTATCCGATGGTATTTGTATTCGTCTTTACAGTGAAGAGGATTACAAAGCAAGGCCAGCCTACACCGACCCCGAGATCCTCAGAAGCTCTCTAGCAGCGGTTATCTTACGGATGGCGTCATTACATCTGCCGCCCGTCAATCAATTTCCCTTCATCGATAAACCACTGGGTCGCGCGATTGCCGACGGGATGCAATTGCTTGAAGAGCTCGGAGCGATTGAGATCCAAGAAGAAAGCAATCAAGGCAGTGTCGCACTGCAACTGACAGGTATTGGAAAAGAGTTAGCAGATCTACCCTTAGACCCACGGATTGCCCGTATCTTGCTAGCTGCCAAGGATCAGCATGCACTCAAGGAGCTCACCATCATTGCATCGGCGATGGCCTGCCAAGACCCCCGCGAGCGTCCGATGGAGATGGCTAGTGCTGCAGACCAAGCCCATCAGCTCTTTGCCGATGAGCGCTCTGAGTTTCTGGGATTCATGAAGCTTTGGAACTGGTATCAAGATGCGCTGACCCATAAGCAGAGTAATCGCCAACTCGAGAACCTCTGCCGTAGTAAGTTTTTATCACCCAGACGATTACGTGAATGGCGAGATGTGCATGGGCAACTGCATGTGCTACTTGCTGAAAAGGCTTGGAAGGACAATCAAACGCCTGCTACCTATGAGCAAGTTCATACGGCTTTACTTACAGGGCTGCTGGGCCATATTGCCAAGCGGGATGAAGAGGACTCCACCAGCCGTTCACAAAAAACTGCCAACTACATGGGCGCCAGAGGAATCCGTTTGCATCTCTGGCCTGGATCGAGTCTTGGTAAAAAGGTAGGCGCATGGTTTGTGGCAGGTGAGATTCAGGAGACCAGTCGTTTGTATGCAAGAACCTTAGCCAAGATCGAGCCCCAGTGGGTCGAAAAAGTAGCCAAGCATCGACTGATTAAAACGCTCAGCGATCCCTTCTGGGACAAACAGAGTGGGGAGGTGATGGCCTATGAGCGCGCCACTCTTTATGGCTTACCGATCTATCATGGCCGCCGTGTTGCATACGCACCGTACGATCCCCACGAGGCCCACCAGTTATTTATTCAAAAGGCATTGGTCGAGGGCGAGCTCTTTGGGAAGGTGGATACACCTGCTCTTGAGAAAGAGACTCAACCTGAAGCTAAAAAACGCTACGGTAAATTATTTGCATTCTTCTGGCATAACCGGCAACTGATTCGTGAGATAGAGGCCCTTGAGCATCGCTCACGCCGTCTCGATGTGTTGGTGGACGATGAGTTACTCTTCGCCTTCTATGCCCAACAACTCGACAAGGGGGTCTATAGTCGATCAACTCTGCAGGCTTGGTTAGAACGCGATCGAGCGCAAACTGAACAAAAAGATCTCGCACTGCGCTTACAAAAAAATGATCTGATGCGCCATGAGGCCGCAGGCATCACGGCAGATCGTTACCCCAAAGCCATCAAGATGAACGGCATTGAGCTAAAGACCGCTTATCACTTTGAACCCGGCAGTCCCAAGGATGGCGTTACTCTAATAGTACCCTTGAGCATCTTAAATCAGGTAGATCCACTCAAAGCAGAATGGTTGGTGCCAGGGCTTTGTGATGAGAAAGTGCAGCTCCTTTTGAAATCACTTCCCCAAAAACTAAGGCGCCATTACATCCCACTGGCAGAGCATGCTAAACAATTTGTGCAGCATGCTGTGGATCAAGAGCAATTTGGACAAGGGGATTTGATAGATAGTTTGATACGGTATTTGCGGGAGAGTAAAGCAATCGATATCAAGCGCGCCGACTTCAGACCGGAGACCCTCCCAGTCCATTGTCTTATGAACTTTCGTCTTCTTGACGAGCATGGAAGACAAATGGAGCTGGAGCGTAATTTAGCAACGCTACGAACAGAGTATGGATTAATCGCTAGGGAAGTATTTCAGAGCCTCGCACAAAAAAGTATGAGCACAAGCGATGAGAGAAGCGACCTTGAAAACCAAGGCCAAACGAAGCAAAGTGAAGCGGGCAAAGAAAGACCAAGCAGGGCGATTGAAACCGGGTCTTATCAACACTGGGAGTTTGGTAACTTGCCCGAGACCTTAGAGATTACCAAGAGTGGTCAAACTCTCTTTGGATATCCCGCCATTGTGGATTGCAAAACAGCGGTTGATCTCGAGGTCTTTGATGACCCTCAAGAGGCTAAGCAAATCCATCGCCTAGGCTTAAAACGACTCTATGCCTTAATCCTCCGAGAGAACGTCAAGGCACTTCATAAACAGTTGCCTGGTGCTCGCGATGTTGGTCTACTTTTTATGCAATTAGGATCGGCTGAGGTACTTCTTGAAGAGATTGTAATGATGGCGATCGAGCGAGCATTTATGCAAGAGGGCTTAGCAAGTACAAAAGTAGAGTTTGAGGAATCTTTGCAAAAGGGCAAGCCCCGATTTGTCTTAATTGCTGGCGAAATTGCTAAACATGTCTTATTGACCCTGCAGGAGCATGCGGAAGTCAGTAAAAAGATCGCCACCGCAAAGGCTTTATCGAGCAGCGCCTTCGAGGATATCCGCCAGCAATTACAAGGCCTTGTGCATGCGCAATTTCTAGGGCAAACGCCCTATGAGCAACTAGTGCACCTACCTCGTTATCTCAAAGCTATTAGCTTGCGTATTGAAAAACTCCGCAGCAACTCGGCGCGGGATTGATCGGCTTTGAGATGATGTCGCAGATGGCGCTCAGCCTGGTCGCCAGACATTTCCCTTCATTGCAAGTGCCGCTGTGGAAGGACGCGCCCTACTGTGTGCTGCTGGAACTCAGCGACACCGAGTCTGAAGCGCATGCCGAACAACGCCTGGAACAACTGCTGGGCGCGGCACTTGAAAAGAATGTCGCCAACGATGTGGTGAT
>RFQL01000084.1 GCA_009924985.1 Burkholderiaceae bacterium
AGTTGCGAGTGATCCAAGACTCCTTCAGCACCACTGCCGTCCTCATCACCGGCTTGGCCGGTTTCCAGGGAACCAAGACAGCCAAGCTCACCCTCAACGGATACACCCACAGCATGGGCCATATCAACCACTCGACGGGTCACATCCACGTTGTAAGCAAAGTCCGCAGGCGTTTTGGCATCTTCTTTGAGAGATCCATCCATCATCACACTCGAGAAGCCACTACGAATCGATGCTTGGCAAACCGCGGGAGAGGCGCCATGATCTTGGTGCATACAGATTGGTATGTGCGGATATTGCTCTACAGCTGCTTCTACGAGCATGCGCAAAAAGGGCTCTCCTGCATATTTACGAGCGCCAGCAGAAGCTTGCAAAATCACCGGGCTGTCTAATTGATCAGCCGCTTGCATGATGGCGTGGATTTGCTCCATATTATTGACATTAAATGCTGGCAGGCCGTAATGGTGTTCTGCTGCGTGATCCAATAACTGTCTTAATGAAATTAATGCCATTCTTTTTTCCTCTATCCCAAACTCTCGTTATACAAGTTCCACAATCCGCTCAACCGTAATGCCGAGCGCTTTATAAACAGCTGCTGCTGGGGCAGACTCACCAAAGCGATGAATGCCAACAACTGCGCCATCTAGGCCAACATATTTCCACCACAGGTCAGGATGCCCCGCTTCAATCGCAATGCGTTTGATACCGCTTGGTAATACGTTTGCTTGCCAGCTCGGATCTTGCCGATCAAATACCGAGGTACACGGCATGGACACCACGCGCACGGACTTGCCTTTGGCGCGAAGACTCTCTTGGGCTTGCATTGCTAAACCAACTTCAGAGCCAGTAGCAATCAAGATCGCATCCGGCTTACCATCGCAATCCGACAAGACATAGCCTCCTCGCATCACATCAGCTTCACTGATGTTCTTACTCAGTTGCGGTAAATTTTGTCTTGATAGGAAGAGTGCACTAGGGCCGTCTTTGCGTTCAATCGCTGCAGTCCAAGCAATCGCAGTCTCAAAGCCGTCGCAGGGACGCCACAGATCGAGATGAGGAATGAGACGCAAACTCGCCGCATGCTCTATCGGTTGATGGGTGGGGCCATCCTCCCCCAAACCAATCGAGTCATGGGTTAAAACATAAATAACGCGTTGCTTCATGAGAGCACTCATGCGAATTGCATTACGCGCATAGTCGGAGAACACGGCAAAGGTGCCTCCATACGGAATCAATCCTTTATGCAATGCCACCCCGTTCATGATGGCGCTCATGCCAAACTCGCGCACGCCATACGAGATGTAATTAGCAGCCTGATCGGTCTTGTGATGCCAAGTCACGCTAGTCTTTGCTGCGGTCAGATTGGAGCCCGTTAAATCAGCCGATCCACCCAGTAGTTCAGGTAATGCAGGCACCAGAATATCCAAGGTCTGCTGGGAGGATTTACGACTGGCGGTTGGTGCTTCTATTGCCTTCATGCTCCCAAACAATTGGGCTTTAGTGGCTGTCCAGCTAAGAGGCAACTCGTCTCGAGAACACCGCAGAAGTTCTTTGGCAAGCTCCGGAAAAGCTGCTTGGTACTGTGTCAACTGCTCATTCCATTTAGCCTGCTTTGCTTTACCGGACTCTAGCGCATCCCAAGCAGTTTTTATCGCCGCAGGGATCTCAAAGGGACCATACTTCCAACCCAACGCGTCGCGGGTTGCAGCAGCCTCTTTCTCGCCTAAGGGTGCGCCATGAACATCATGCGTGCCTGCCATATTCGGTGCACCCCAACCAATGGTGGTTTTGCAGATGATCAGAGTCGGTTTGGCGCTTTCCGATTGAGCGGCAATCGTAGCGGCATTGACCGCCTGAGCATCGTGCCCATCAATTGGGCCAATGACATTCCAACCATAGGCTTTAAACCGACTTGCCGTATCGTCTTTGAACCAACCGTCGACATGACCATCAATCGAGATGCCGTTGTCATCATAAAAACAAATGAGTTTGTTCAGTCCCCAAACACCCGCGAGAGAACAAACCTCATGGCTAATGCCCTCCATCAAGCAACCATCGCCTAAGAAGGTATACGTGTGGTGATCAATGATGGTGTGTCCGGGACGATTAAAGCGTTTAGCCAAAATCGATTCGGCAAGAGCCATACCTACTGCATTTGCTAGGCCCTGACCTAAGGGTCCGGTGGTGGTCTCGACCCCTGGCGTCATGTCCACCTCGGGGTGTCCCGCAGTAATGCTATGCAACTGCCTAAAGTTTTTAATATCCTCAATCGAGACTGCGTAACCGGTCAGATGCAACAGGGCATAGATCAACATCGAACCATGGCCATTAGAAAGCACAAAGCGATCCCGATTGATCCAGTGCGGATCTGCTGGATTATGGTTTAAATGATGGCGCCAGAGCACCTCAGCAATATCGGCCATGCCCATCGGAGCTCCTGGGTGACCTGATTTGGATTTCTCGACCGCATCAATCGCTAAGAAACGAATTGCATTGGCTAATTCTCTACTCGTCATGTGTGTTGTACTCATATCCATAATTAATTTGCACTATCGTATTCGCGGTGGTATTGCTCCACGCGCTCGACTTCATTGCGCGATCCTAAAATCACAGGAACCCGTTGATGAATACCCTCTGGTTTTAGATCCAAGATTCGCTGACGCCCGGTTGATCCCAAGCCACCGGCCTGTTCAACCACAAAGGTCATGGGGTTGGCTTCATACATTAGGCGCAGACGTCCAGGCTTACTTACATCTTTTGTATCTTTGGGATACATGAATATGCCACCGCGCATGAGGATGCGATGCACATCGGCAACCATACTAGCGATCCACCGCATATTGAAGTCGCGACCCCGCACATCGGTCTTGCCCTTTTTGCATTCGCTAATGTAGCGCGCAACAGGCGCTTCCCAAAAACGCTCATTGCTGGCATTAATTGCAAACTCACTGGTGTCTGCGGGGATCTGGATATTGGGATGGGTCAGGATGAACTCACCAGTGCCTGCATCCAAGGTAAATCCATGAGTGCCTCTGCCAATACTGAATACGAGCATGGTGGATGGTCCATACACCGCATAGCCAGCCGCAATTTGTGTTCTGCCCGATTGTAAATAATCGATTAACTCGGGGCTGCGATCTTTTGGCGCATGCAGAATGGAAAAGATGGTACCTACCGAGACATTAACGTCAATATTAGATGAACCATCTAAGGGATCAAACAAGCTCAGAAAAGGTCCCCCATTTTTATGGGTAATGGGTGCATCATTTTCTTCGGAGGCGATACCGGCAACTAGCTTGCCCGAGCGAAAGGTCTTAATTAAGATCTCATCAGAGAGAACATCGAGTTTCTTTTGGGTCTCGCCCTGCACATTTTGACTGGATAAATTACCCAAGACGCCTGCTAAGGCACCTTGCGACGTTAACAACGCAATTTCTTTGACGGCAGTCGCAATGTCGTGGATGAGCCTTCCTAAATCCCGATGAATGGATGGATCGGCTGCCAGTTGCTGGCTTAAATGATCAGAAAGTCTGATTCTCCCTGCTTCCATGGGTGCGGGTCTTTAGGCTCTTTAATGAAAGCCTTATTTTCTCAGATATTGGGTCCCAACCTCCCTTTTTGGGCAAAAGGGATTCTGTTAAGCTCCGCAGGTATATAGCCACACGAAACCAACTCATGAAAACATACCAAATTGCATCTATTCCGGGAGACGGAATTGGAAAAGAAGTCATCCCTGAGGGTGAAAAAGTCCTTGCGGCGATTAGCCAACGCTTTTCTGAAATTGCCTTTCACTTTGAGCGCTTTGATTGGGGCGCAGACTTCTATCGTAAGACTGGCAAGATGATGCCCGATGATGGCTTAGAGCCCCTACGCGCAAAGGATGCGATTTTGTTCGGTTCCGCTGGTGATCCACAGATACCCGATCACATTACCTTATGGGGCTTGCGTCTCAAAATCTGCCAAGGATTTGATCAATACGCTAATGTGCGTCCCACCCGGATCTTGCCCGGTATCCAGACGCCTTTGCGAAATTGCACACCCGATCAACTCGATTGGGTGATTGTGCGGGAGAACTCCGAAGGGGAGTACTCCGGATTGGGTGGGAGAGCCCACCAAGGTCATCCGATTGAAGTGGCCTCTGATATGAGCATCATGACCCGTGTCGGTGTTGAGCGGATCCAGCGTTTTGCATTTGAGCTCGCACGTTCACGTCCTAAAAAACATCTAACGGTCATTACGAAATCCAATGCCCAGCGTCATGCCATGGTCATGTGGGATGAGATCGCACTGCAAGTTGCCAAGGATTACCCCGATGTGCGCTGGGATAAAGAATTGGTCGACGCTGCTACGGCCCGCATGGTGAACCGTCCCGAGTCTTTGGATACGATTGTTGCGACCAATTTACATGCTGATGTCCTAAGCGACCTAGCAGCCGCCTTAGCAGGCAGCCTCGGAATTGCCCCCACCGGCAATATCGACCCAGAAAGACGCTACCCCTCGATGTTTGAACCGATTCATGGTTCTGCCTTTGACATCATGGGGCAAGGTCTAGCAAACCCGATTGGTACCTTTTGGTCAATGGTGATGATGCTAGAGCACCTGGGCGAGCCCATCGCCGCCACGCTCTTGATGGGTGCGATTGAATCCGTGACCGCCAATCCCGCTCTCCATACCCGCGACTTAGGCGGTAAAGCCATGATGCAAGACGTGACAGCGGCTGTCATTGCGGCAATTTCGGCAAAGAATGCGTCAACCTAGGGTAGATCCGAAGTTTTTATTTCATCATTCTGGTCAACACTGAAAAGTACTAGGAGGCCTTATGAACAAACCAATTCGCTTCATGTTAAACGCCGCAGCCATGAGTCTGTTGTTGGGATTTGGTGCCAGCTTTGCACAGCCTGTGATCGATAAACAAATTCAATACATCATTCCATTTCCTGCTGCTGGTGAATCCGATATCGTCGCTCGTTTGCAAGCTGATCTCTCGGCCAAAAAATTTAATCAGTCCATGATTGTGGTAAACCGCGCGGGTGCAGGTGGCGCTTTAGTATGGAGCCAACTTAACACCTATCCGAACGATGGCAGTAACATTATCGGGGTCAACATTCCGCATGTGATCTTGCAACCCCTGCAAGAAGGTATCCAATACAAGACCGCGGATATCAACGCCATTTACTATTACCACTTCACGCCCGACGCCTTGATGGTATCGGCAGACAGTCCGTATAAAACCTATCAAGACTTTATTGCCGCAGCCAAGAAAAGTCCTGGCAAGCTCACCCTTGCAGGCTCTGCCCAATTTTCTGCCAATCATATGGCAACTGAACGACTCAATAAACTCGCAGGGGTCAAAGTCGAGTACGTACCCTTTAAGGGAACCGGTGATTTGATTTCGTCGCTCATTGGTATGCACGTCAGTGGCGCCATGGGATATTTACCGCTTGCGATTCAACAAAAAGGAAAGGTGCGCACCCTTGCGATCGCCACCGAAAAACGTCACCCTGCACTACCCGATGTACCCACCTTTAAAGAGCTGGGTCTAAACTGGGTTGATGGTGCCTATCGGGGTGTTGCCATGCCTAAATCCACGCCGCTCGCTTTGCAAGAAAAAATGTCCGACTTTATTGCTAAATTAAATGCCGATGTGGATACCAAAAAACGCCTTGAGGATCTGGGCTTTGTGTTGGTGGATATTCCATTAAAGCAAATACCAGCGTTCATGAAAGAGAAAACTCCGCTGGCGATGGAAGATGCTAAAAACGCTGGAATGATTAAATAAATACTGACCCTACTCTTGGGGGGACCAGTCGGATCCCAGAGTGGGCACATCTCACTCAGTACTATCCTGTTGCAAAGATTACTTCACTTCACCCCAGGCCAATGGGGTGAGGCAAAGTATTCATTCAAATTGTTAAAGAACCGTACATGGCAGGTAAATCACTTGCCATGTGCTGCAAATTACATCAGACCAAAATCAGGAAGTGCTTGATTCCTCTTCTAAATTTGGCATTTCGTTTTTCCCAATCACCACTTTGGGAATCTCGTGCGGCAGCACGATATTCTCAAAAGTGTTGGGTGATGTAATCTGCAAATGGCGATGCGTCATCAACGCATGCTCGTCTTTGGATTTACGCAGCCGAAAATAATTATCAAGTAATTGAATACATTGACGGCGCTCTAAAGCCACGCGATCGTCAAACCGCTCGATTGACTCACCGTGGCGATTGTGTAGAAAAAACCAAATACTCATCCAATTGCGAATTTGCGCACGCAAGTCCTTAAAGTTAGCGTAGTACCACGCTAGGGCGCCAAACTCGTCAATATAGGGTTCAAGCTTTTTGGGATGGTTTTGCCAGTGGATATCCAAGCCCTGTTGGTTACTCATAAACAAGGGGGGCGCAACGTTACGCATCCACTTGGCCATCCCTTGAAATAGTTTGGGATATTGCCGCCAAACCATGTTGTAGTTAGGGACTCCTTTGGCATTATTTTCATAGTGCTCAAATTCTTGCAAAATATCAGCGTATTGCTTGGTCTCTTTGGCAGGAACCTTCAGATTGGGAGTCAGCAAAATACGTGCCGGGTATTTCGCTACCAGTCCTTCGTATCCCATTAAGCCCACCATCATGGCTGGCGTTAAGGTCTTAAAGATCTCATCGCGTTGCAAAGCAGATCGATACTCAAGTCGCGTTCCGCGCCACATACAATCAGCAATTTGTTGAGCCATGTATAGCTGGACTGCATCTTCTGGTTCTAAGCTGCGCATCACCGATTTCACATGCCGACGATATTGTTGATCGTCTTCAAATGGCAAGACGGGGGTCTTGGCATATAAGCCACTCTTTAATGCATTCATACTAGCGATCCGCTTTCCAGCTGTACTTTTTGGTCCCGTTTGACCTTGGTGTAACTTTTTCATGCTAAAACTCCTAATCTTGTTTAAAAAAACTAACAAACGCTCCTGGCCATAGCGCGAAGCGTGGCTAAAAGCT
>RFQL01000085.1 GCA_009924985.1 Burkholderiaceae bacterium
TAGCGCTTGCGCCCCAGTAAAGGCGCCACGCTCATGGCCAAAGAGCTCGGACTCCAATAGATCTTTAGGGATGGCTGCAGTATTCAAAGCAATGAATGGGCCCTTCGCGCGGGGACTATGCTTATGCAGAGCGTGCGCTACTAACTCTTTACCCGTTCCAGACTCACCCGTAATCAGAACCGTTACTTGCGATTGTGAAAGTCGGCCAATTGCCCGAAATACCTCTTGCATCGCAGGTGCTTGGCCAATAATCTCAGGGGCTTCTTGTAACCAAGCAGCAGATTCTTTAGCGGGGGTCTGGGTGCGCTTGCCTTCTCCAACAGCCCGATGAATTAACTCCACTGCTTTATCAATGTCAAAGGGTTTGGTGAGGTACTCAAAGGCACCGCCCTGAAAGGATGATACCGCCGACTCTAGATCGGAATAAGCGGTCATGATGATCACTGGCAAGTTGGGATGGCTAGCCTTCACGTGTTGCAGGAGATCAAGACCATTACCACGAGGCATCCGAATATCCGAGATCAAGACCTCAGGCGACTCTTTCTCGAGGGCATTAAGCACATCGTTAGGATTACTAAAACTGCGGTGCGGGATCTTCTCACGACTCAGCGCCTTCTCAAGCACCCACCGAATTGATTGATCGTCATCGACAATCCATATTGGTTTCATCATTGCGCTATCTCCTGCTTCCGATAAGGAATCTGTATATGAAAATCCGTATAACCAGGACGACTCTCGCAAGCGATAAATCCCTGATGTTGCTGCACAAATGTCTGTGCCAGGGTTAGTCCCAAGCCACTGCCGCCCTCTCGACCAGACACCAATGGAAAAAATATGCGCTCACGAATCTCATCCGGAATACCCGGTCCGTTATCAATCACATGCAAATCTAATGCCAACTTGTGACGTTGCTTTGCAATCGTGACCGAACGGGCTACGCGGGTGCGGAGTTCAATCTGCGCCGTGCCCCTTCGAATCTCATCGCCCAAGGCTTGGGCGGCGTTATGCACAATATTGAGTACCGCCTGAATTAATTGCTCTTGATCCCCCAAAATATCCGGCAGGCTGGTGTCATAGTTCCGTATGATCTTGAGTCCTTGTGGAAATTCAGCCAAGACCAAGCTCCGAATTCGTTCTAAGACCTCATGAATATTTAGCGGATCCATGGCATGGGCTTTGCGATGCGGTGCCAAGAGCCGATCAACCAGGGTTTGTAAGCGATCGGACTCTTTAATAATGACCTGGGTGTACTCCCGCAGTCCCTTCTCAGGCAACTCAAACTCAAGCAGTTGTGCTGCCCCCCGAATCCCCCCCAGAGGGTTCTTGATCTCATGGGCCAGATTACGCATGAGTTGCTTATTGGCCTCAACCTGATGGGAGACCCGCTCATCCCGTTCGCTTTTGAGCTGTTGATCAATCGGGAACCACTCCATCATCATCAGGGTGGGGTCCTCGAGCATAGCAATGACGACATGCACTGCTAATGGCTCACGATAAATTTTTCCAGGAACCGAATATAGAACAAGCTCTTGACGCTGTGCAGCGGCCCGACCGGTATATACCTCATCAATCATATGATTGAGAGCTTGGTTCTCACCAAATAGGTCATACAGGGTATGGCCTTGCAGACTTTTACGAGAAAGATCTAAGGACGCTTCTGCTGCTGCATTGGCATAGGCGAGATCTTTAGTGGCCCCAACAAAAACCAATACCGAATTAGGCATCTGGTCGAGCATGCCAGAAACAAAAGGGGCGGCTGATGTCGCAACAGCAGCAGCCCCTCGACTTAATGGATTACGCAACATGGAGCGCGCAACCTAATTAAGAAATTACAGTGAGTAGTACATATCAAACTCGATTGGGTGCGTGGTCATTCTGAATCTGGTCACTTCTTCCATCTTCAGATCGATATAGGCATCTAACATCGAATTTGTAAATACGCCACCGCGGGTTAAGAACTCACGATCCTTATCCAAGCACTCCAAAGCTTGATCCAAACTATGGCATACGGTTGGGATCTTTGCATCCTCTTCAGGAGGCAAATCATAGAGGTTCTTATCTGCAGCCTCACCTGGATGAATCTTATTCTGCACACCATCTAAACCAGCCATTAACAAAGCTGAGAACGCCAAGTATGGATTTGCTAGTGGATCAGGGAAGCGAGTCTCAATCCGGCGACCCTTTGGATTCGAAACGTAGGGAATACGAATCGATGCAGAACGGTTACGAGCCGAGTAAGCCAACTTCACAGGGGCTTCAAAGCCAGGAACCAAACGCTTGTACGAGTTAGTGCCTGGATTGGTAATCGCATTTAACGCGCGGGCGTGCTTGATAATGCCACCGATGTAATACAGCGCAAACTCTGACAAGCCAGAGTAGCCATTACCTGCAAATAAGTTCTCGCCATTCTTCCAAACCGATTGGTGAACGTGCATACCAGAGCCGTTATCGCCGACAACAGGCTTTGGCATAAAGGTTGCAGTTTTGCCATAGGCATGAGCTACGTTTTGCACCACGTACTTCTGCCAAATGGTCCAGTCAGCGCGTTGCACGAGGGTACTAAACTTGGTACCCAATTCGTTTTGACCTTGTCCAGCCACTTCATGGTGATGCACTTCTACTGGTATGCCCAATGATTCAAGGATCAGACACATCTCGGAGCGCATGTCTTGGAAGGTATCGACAGGAGCAACTGGGAAGTAACCACCCTTCTTGCCTGGACGATGGCCAGTATTGCCACCTTCAATATCAGCACCCGATGACCATGGAGCTTCTTCGGAATGGATCTTCACGGAGCAGCCTTGCATATCCACATTCCACTGCACACCATCAAAGACAAAAAACTCTGGCTCAGGGCCAAAGTAAGCAGCATCACCCAATCCAGAGCTCTTCAAGTAAGCTTCAGCACGTTTTGCAATGGAGCGTGGGTCACGGTCGTAACCCTTGCCATCAGACGGCTCGATTACATCACATGTAATGACCAAGGTGGGCTCTTCATAAAATGGGTCTACATAGGCAGCCGTTGGATCTGGCATAAGTAACATGTCAGATGCCTCGATCCCTTTCCAACCAGCAATCGATGAGCCATCAAAAGCGTGACCGCTTTCAAATTTATCTTCATTAAATGCTGAGATAGGTACTGAGACGTGTTGCTCTTTACCTTTGGTATCTACAAAGCGGAAGTCAACGAAGGTGCATTCCTTCTCTTTAACTAGTTTCATTACGTCTGCGACAGTTTTTGTCATGCAACTCTCCTCTATGAATGAAGTAATTTGGAACTCAAGCGACTGGGGGTTAACCAAGCCAACAACGGATTTAAATCATGAAAGTAATTTACTCGTGCTCAAAAGAACTAATTGGTAATTTTGCACTATTTTAGGGAAAACAGTGCCTATGTAGATAATTATGCACTTATTTAGTGCAGATATGATGATTTATTGGTGAATATAAACCTCAAAGCCTAAGTCAGCCGTCCCCTGTTTAAGCTTCTCAAGGGCCTGGGGAACCAAATGCGCCTCCCCTTTTACCCCTAACTCAATATGGCGTTTAGCAAACACACCACCCCGACTTGGATCGCCGACCGAAGGCAAACTAAAGACCTTTAAACCTTGGAACTCGTGTTCAACTGTTTCCATCAAAGGAGTTAGGGTGGACTCAATACCACTGGGAACAATAAAACTTTGCTCCAGCCAATTACTCTGATGGAATAGATCTGCATAGTGCTGATCGAGGCACCACGCCATCATCGGCCCCGCCATCACCGGAAATCCCGGCACAAAGTGATGCTCAGCGATCCTAAATCCAGGAATTTGGTTATAGGAGTTCGGAATAATCTCACTGCCCACCGGAAACTCTCCCATCTTGAATCGATGTTGGTTCTCAGGCCGCTGTAAGTCGGCTTTCGCCGGATCGCCCTCAGCACTCGCCACAATCCGTGCTGTAATGAGCTCTTTGGCTTGTGGATGCAGTGCCAATTGCAAACCAAGTGAGCTTGCTGCTGCGGCTCGCGTGTGATCGTCCGGCGTTGCACCAATCCCACCGGTACTGAAGACCACATCACCGCTTGCAAAGCTTTGCTTAAGGGTGTCGATAATTTGCTCAGGGTCATCCGCTACATAGCGGGCCCATGACAAACTTAATCCTCGCTCAGAGAGCAACTCAATCATCTTGGCTAAATGTTTATCTTGACGACGGCCCGATAAAATTTCATCGCCGATCACAATCAATCCGAAGCGACGTCCATCGCTCTTAGCCATCAATTACCCCAGAATGTGAGGGGCCCGCTTGATTGGTAATGCTATTTGTAGTGACATCAATTGTTTTTGCCTCTTCACGAGCATGCTGTGCATCCCTCAACTGCTTTAAGGCATTTAATAAATAATGACTAAACCACAACGCAGCAAAGATAAAAATGACTGAGTAAACCCATAACGCGACAAATGAAACAAAGGGGAAAAGAACTAAAGCAAGCGCAGAGGTGGCCCAAAAGAAAGTAGGTACAGCACCAAACATCCCTGCAACCACACCCATACCTAATAGAGTCCAGCGATGTGTCTCTAGGAGTTGGTCGCGCTCCTGTGCGCTCGCATGATTTGCTAAGACATCGTAAGACATCAAACGCATGGTCAACCATCCCCAAAGAAGTGGTGGAAAGATGGCAACTAACGGCGGGATCCACCAAACCGGGAGCGTGAGTAAGACCAGTGCCAAGCAAATGAACGCAGACCACAGGGTATAGAAAAAGCTGCCCATAAAACTGCCGCCTTGTAAACGAGCTAGATCTTTATAGGCACCTTGCTTCACGACGCTCTCAACAACCGCTGGCACAGTGGAGAACGCAATAAACACTAATAAACTGATTGCGATTACTGGAATCAATAACATCACCAAGAACAGTGGAGCAATCCAAGCGCGTGCTTCATCAAACCCTACTATCTCCAAAGCATTCTGAATCCAGCTTGTAAAGATCGATGTCGTTAGAAAGGTTCTTAGGATCTCAAGAGCTGGTGACCAAATAAGCCAGATAACGCAGCCCCAAAATATCGACACAATCAAGAAAGGTCTAAAGCTTAACCACAGCATCTTTGGATGCATAGTGCCAACCAACGCTAAGCCGAGTGCACGAATGACCTCACCCATCATGATGTACTAGGTTTTAACTTCGAGTCAGTGCATTTCATGAGATCGATGTATCTGTCCACGAGAGCTAAATAGTTCCCGAACGGAGTGACGTAAACCCTGCCACTGTTGCACCAGTAAATTATTAGAGACCTTTAGGTTTCTGACTCCGGTTGGATAGACCTTATCAGTAAACACGGCTGTACCAAAAGCAATATCCCACCACGGAAATAACACGCCAAAATTACAGCCTCCTAAGACGCCTGGTTTGCCAGGTGCATCATGGCCATACCCAACCGCATGGTGATAGCGATGGAATAAAGGGGAAACAATCAGATAGCGAGCCCAGCCTAAGTGGACATTAATGTTTGCGTGTTGCCAGCTCTGAATAAGCTGACTTAGCACCACCAAGAATATAAATTGTCCGGGAGGTACTCCAAACAATAATGCAAAAAAAGCAAAGACCATCGCACGCATTACATCATCAAGCACATGATTACGATCATCCGACCAGGCGGTCATCGTTGTTTGACTGTGATGCAAGGCATGCAATTGCCACCACCAATGAATACGATGAGAGGCCCGATGATAGAGATAGTCAATGAAATCAAGCAAAATGAGATAGATAAAGAAACTAATAATCGGAATAGAAGTAAATCCAGGCAACCAGTTCTCAACGTTTAATCGTTCAAAACGAATATCGTGCAAGAGGGATGAGATCTGAAAAAAGATTCCGGCAAAGAGTATGAAAAATATTCCATGAAAGAATCCGAGTCGATGGATCAGGGTATAGAGTAAATCGGTACGGATATTCGGATCAGTCTTTGCTTGTTGCTCAGCAGGCCAAAATCTCTCCCAAGTTCTAAAGATCACAGAAATGATCAATAGCTGGATGCACCCTAATAAAAACCATTCAGTTCCATCAAATGCATCCTCAGCCCAGGCCATCTTGCCCATGGCAAATAAAACGGGCTCGACAACCTGCGCATAAAGCATGCCATGGAGTGCGCTATAGGCTTCCTGAATGTGTTCTAAAAAACTCATGCAACTATTATCGTCAATTTGGGATTAGGGCAAAGCAAAAGCCCCGTTTTTTCCAGTTCTCAATTAGAGGCTCAAGCACGGCGGGCGCCCAAGGGTCTTCTCGAGACCAGATCCCCAAGTGTGCGATGGCTATATCACCATTCTTAAGACCTTTACTGGCTTTATCCAATAAAGCATGATTAGGAAAGCGTTTGGAATCTAGCTCATCCCCCAGAAAGCCGCTTGGTGACCAGCCAATGTGCTTATACCCACACTGCTCACCCATGGCAATTAAGCGCTCGGAGGTTTTTCCTCCAGGGGCTCGCCAAATAGGATCGATAGGTTTGCCTGTGAGCTCCTGAAAGCGCTTACCTACCCGATTAATTTCTGTGCAAAGTTCTGCTTGATTAAAGCGCATCGCCTTACCCGCTTTATTTCCAAACTGGGGACGCAAAATAACATCAGACTCTCCAACATCTTTTACCCAGTAACTATGGTCATAGGTGTGACTACCAAAACGATGGCCCTCCTTAACACGCTCTTGCCAATACGTTTTCCAAGAATCGTCTAAGGAGTATCCCCCTTGCTTGGTCTTCTCATTGGCCAGAAAGAAGGTGGCCTTGATCTTGTTTTGTTGCAGCACCTGAGCAATATATTGAGCCACGGCCATATTGCCGGTATCAAAGGTTAGGTAAGCAGTTTTAGTACACGATGCGCTTTGTGCAAAGGCAGGAAGTGTTCCAACGATACTGAGCAGTGTAATGAGAGATCGGAGACTCACTCGCATCATGCTCATGGGCTACTCCCAACTGGCTCGAGGATAGAAGAACACA
>RFQL01000086.1 GCA_009924985.1 Burkholderiaceae bacterium
CGATCCATCTGGGTTGTAGCGACGAATCTGGGCATACTCGGGGGTTGGCAACTCGCAAATATTGCAAGGCGCTCCAAATGGAACATACAACTTCCCATCAGGTCCAAAGGCAATGTACTTCCAGTTGTGGTGTTGCTCCGGTGGCAAATTAAATTTAGCGGTTAGATCCACTGGTGCCACGCTTGGATTTTTTTCAATCCCGTCGTAACGCAATACCTTGTTGATAGACATCACATACAAAGAACCGTTCTTGAAGGCAACGCCAGCAGGTTGAACTAATTTATCCACGACGACACGGCTGGTTCGCTCTTTGCCGTTGTCACTTAACTCGTAGACACGACCAATCGCTCGGGTGCCGATGTAAATGTTACCGTTATCTCCACGTGCCATCGCACGAGCACCAGGCATACCAGTTGCCCAAACCTCAATCTTGAAACCAGGAGGTAATTTCAGCTCAATGGGAATTTCACTAACCGGGGTCGCCGTCATTTTTCCAGGCAATGGGGCTAACTTGGAATTGGCCATATCAGGGCCCATACCCTGCTTCCATGCTGGTGCTGGTGCTGGTGCTGGTGCTGGTGCCGCTGCTACAGGAGCTGGGGCAGCCTCTGCTTTGGGAGGCGGTGCAGTTGCACAGCCTTGCAGAATCATCAGTGATGAGGCGAGTGTCGAAAGTGTTGCTACTGAAATCAATCGCTGGTTCATGGTTATTTCCCTTCTTTTTCTGATTACTTTTTATTCCAATTCTGGATTCTTTAATTTAATCTCTTTTGAAGGTAATGGATATAGTTCCGCATTAGGGTTTTGCCTTAGATACCCCTCATCTATTCGCCCTAAGGGCCATTTTTTTAATGAAACTGATAGCTCGCCTTAGCGCCGATCATCCAATTTTGGGTGGGGGCTGGCTCATACGAGCGCAGGAAAAATTGGTTTACGATCACTGATCCCACATAAGAGCGATCAAATACATTGTTAAGCCTAAAGAATTGTGAAAAAGACCAGCCACCAGCAATTTCTTGACGCAACACTCCCCTAATATTCATCACGGCATAACCTGGTGCCTTGTATTGCGTATTCAGATCATTAACGTGCATTGATCCATTGACCCGTGCTTCAATAGCGGCTTCTACTGACTTATTGGGTTTGACCCAGAGTAACTCGGTGAATAGGCCCTGATTAGGAACCCCTGGAATCCGATTACCACTTGCAACGGTATTAAATGTTGACAAATTGGTAGAGTTTGTGAGGTACGACTCCTTGACCGTTGCGCTCAACCACGTATATGCAATATTCGCCTCAAAGTATTGGGGTAATTTAAATTGGGCGCTGCCCTCAACGCCTTGACGATTTGTCTTTGGAGCGTTTGTGAATGAATTTCTTCCTGCATTTGATGCGCCAATAACAATGTCGTTCGTGGTATCTGCATTAAATACTGCAATATTGGTTTTGATGAAGGGCGATAATCTTGATTTAATACCTAGCTCCACTTGCTTCGTTTTGGCAGCTAAAAGCCCAAAATTAGAACATGAAGGGGAACAAGTAGAAGGATTGACTGCGCCACTAGCGCTGTAAAAAACTTGATTTAATGTCGGGGTATCAAAACTTGAGCCATACGACACATAGACATTCGATAACTCGTTTAAGTAATACTGCAACGATGCCATATACGTCATTGCCCTAAATTCAGTGGAGCCTGTATTTGAGGTGATGGCATTATTCGTTGTTGAACTCAAATTGGTTTGTGAGTTTCTGATCCCTGCATTAAATGCCAAACGCTCTGAAAACCGAAAATCGGCTTGCAGATATTGATCGAAATTCTTGGCACTCATCGCATAATCTTGTGAGGCGGTGCTGCTATACACTGCAGTGCCCCCGCTATTGGTATACGTTCGGCGACGATCGTCGTTCTCATTCATGTCAATGCCAGTCACCATGGTCAATGGAATTTCAAAAAATTTATTTTGATGAATCCATTTACTATCCATACCATAAAAAGAACGCACTAAATCAATCGTACTAGATCCCTCAGCAGTGGAGGTCAAATACTGAAGAACATGACGCTGACCCAAGTAAGGAGATAATAAAAGATTGTTATTTGGGTTAATCCGAAAATCGATCGATACGCCAACTTGGGTTTGATCGACGGACTTGCGAGAATTTTGGGATATCGCATTTGTACCGGCTTGCTTGGGATTTACAATTAATTGGCCCTCGGTTAATCCAGTTGGGTCTTGGGCTTTAAGGCTCACGTTATTTGCAATCAACGTTACCTTTGTATCGGGGCCTCCCTTAAAGCTAAGTTTCGCATTGGTATTGCGCCTATCGGCAGCACTTTGATCTCGATATCCATTGGTGTGAAATTGCCCGGCATCCACAACATAAGCAATATCGCCAGATTTACCACTGGCTTTTAGTCCAGCTCTGCGCTGTCCATAAGAACCCACTTCAAAATAGGGTTGCAGCTCGGTCTTGGGGCCACCATCTTGGGTAAACACACGAATCACGCCCCCCGACGAGTTGCCGTAAAGAACAGAGAATGGGCCTCGCATTACCTCAATGCGATCAGTGGATGGCAAATCGATATGGGATATCTGACCCTGTCCATCGGCAACAGTTCCCGGAATGTTATCTACAATCAGCCGGATGCCGCGCGTACCGAAGGTCGAGTTTGCCCCAAAACCACGTGATGATATTTGTAAGTCTTGTGCGTAGTTCTGGCGATTGAGGGCAAAGATGCCAGGTACTCGGTTTAATGGCTCAGAAAGATTATCTCTTGCCTGTCCATTTTGAATTTGATTGATGGTCACTAAATTAATAGAGGCAGCAGTATCCATTATTTTCTGCTCATATCCACTAGCTGAAACCACCACCTCATCAAGGGGGGGTGCCTCATACTCTGGATTACTTGCAAATGCAAGTTGAGCAAAAACACCGCTTACCAAAATAGCAATGGCTTGCTTAGGGAATATGGGATTTCTAGAGTTAATTTGCAACATATCAACCAATTTATAGACAGCTTTGCTAGTTATCCGCCACCCAGACGAGTATAAAGGTCAAAGCGAAGAATAATGCGTGTTGCATCTTCATGCGTCAAATTACTAATTTCAATACTAAGCTCTAACTGCGGGATCCGTAATAGGGAAACTTGATGGTCGGGTTTAGTTTTTCCAATGAGACGAATCAAGGGGTTCGGGCTATCTCGATACAGCAAGCCATCTATATCGAGCATTGAATGCTCATAATAAGAGCCAAGTGCTTCAGGTAGCCAACGAATTAAGTCTTCAACACTGCATCCCATCAACCGCTTAAATACCATTACCCACCTGCGACGGGGGGGCAAAGTGCAAGAGCATCATTTTCTTTTAAAACCGTGATGTCGCGTTTCTCTGGGGCAATAAAGTGGCCATTTAGTAAAACAAGATGGATTGATTTAATCGGAAGTTGTTGTTGTTCGATGACTTGAGAGATGGTGCTACCCTCAGCGAGCTCTACCTGAAATTCATTTCGGTTTGCATGCTTTGGCAAATAGTATGAGAGGCTCGCAAAGAGCTTTAAGGTAATATGCATTCTTCTTAAGCGACCCAGTTAGCTTGCGCTTGAGCCTTCGCCAAATATGCATCCATGATGCGCAATGGGTCATGCAATAACTTCTCTTTCCAATCCCCCAGCGCAACCCGCGTCTGAATCAAGCCACGAATCGCTCCTACATGCTCGGTCATGCCAAGACTAGTTGCACCGATCAATCGATCCTGATCAAATTCAAGGCGAATATATTGATACTGATCTGGATTACAGCGCTCAACATGCTGACCTCCCTGAATACCTGACCACTGTCCAAAAGAACTTGAGATAAGGCCTAAGGTGTCAAGAACGTTCACTTGCAAGCTCCCTACGGCAGTAGCATGACCGCCTGCCATATTACTTGCTGCAATACTAGCTTGATCTGCCGCATTAGGTTGTATCGCATTAATAATGCGCTCACCCGTACAAAAATCGACACTCTCTGTTACATCGCCTGCAGCATAGATATCAGAATGAGAGGTTTGCATTTGTTCATTGACCAAAATGCCTGTTTGTATTTGCAATCCAGAGTTTTTTAAGAACTCAATATTAGGCTTTACTCCCGTTGCTGAAATGACGAGATCAACTTCGATGGTTTCACCATTGGAGAGTTTTACTAACAAACCTGATTGCGACTGGGTTATTGACTCCACTTTAGTGTTGGTGTGGACTGCAATCCCTTTTTCTTCAACCCATGTCTTAATGAGATTTCCCGCAACTTCAGTCATCATGCGCGGTACCATCCGATCGCCCATCTCAACCACGGTTAATTTAACGTTCTTACTCGCTAGGGCCTCAAGTATGATGCAGCCAATGAAACCGGCACCCATTTGCAAGACACGTGCTCCTGGTTTGGCTAGCTTCTGAATTGCCCTTGCATCCTCCAAGGTCCAACATGGATGTACACCCGGTAAATCAATTCCAGGAATGGGAGGGCGCACGGGAACTGAGCCCGTAGCAATTAATAATTTATCAAAGTGAATTGAATCAGAGCCTCCTAGGTTAAGGCTTTTATTCTTGATATCCAGCGAATGTGCTCTGGCCTTTTTTAACTGATTCGAAAAATGATCTTTGGATTTACGAAGGTAAGTACCCTCTTCGCTAATATTTCCCACGAGCAAATAAGGAATCGCCATGCGTGAGTAAGGAGGGGCATCTTCACTACCAATGAGAACAATCTCATCGCTAGGTCGTAAACGACGAATGCCCTCAGCTGCAATCACACCAGCGGGGCCGTTACCCAAAATAAGGTGCTTCATCCGCTTTATAAACCAAGTCGTTTACGAGTCTCTGCGCTTAATCGACCCTCGTTATCCCAACCCCGTACTTTGTAGTACTCAGGTAACATTTTGTCCAAGCCGCTTACCGTTCCTTTTCCAGGTCCGGTCTTTGCTGCTTCAGTCATTAAACGTTTTGGTAGCTTATCGTCTTTATTGGTAAAACCTGCACGGTTATTGAAGTCGCGTTCCATATTCCAAATTCGCTCTCCAATCATGTTGAGGTTTTCAACGGTGAATTCATCACCACAAGCCGCTTGTAATTGAGGAGCGACATCGGCAAGGGTCCAAGCAAAGCTCGTGAATATGCAAATTCCGGCCGAATCAAATGCTGCCGTAGCATCTTGAAATGCCTTCACTAGTTCGGGTTTGCCATTGGTCTCTGCTGGGTCTGTTTTGACCGGGATCCCTAAGACCTCAGAGGCAATGGTGTAACCACGCAGGTGACAAGCGCCGCGATTCGAGGTTGCATATGCTAGACCAATACCTTGAATCACGCGGCCATCGTATGCAGGAAACTCTTGTCCTTTCACGCTCATGGATAAATCGGGTTGACCATATTTCTTGGTGAGCCTAGCTGACCCTAAACCAATTTCTTTACCGAAGCCCTCGCCCCTTGCCGTTATCTCGGCAAAATGGCAAAGAGCCTTGGCAGACCCAAACGGCGCTTCCATGCCAATTTGTTCTTTCGTTAAGGCGCCCATCTCATACATTTCCATGACTGCACCAACTGTGGCACCAAATGTAATCGGATCAATACCATCTTCGTTGCAGACCATATTGGCGAATTGCAATGCCTCTAAATCATTGACTCCATTAGCTGCTCCAAGTGCCCATGCAGCTTCATATTCCAATCCACCCGATGCATTGATGTATTGGGGTTTGTTTTGTATTGAGAAATGCGTGTCATCGATTTTCGAGATACGGCCACAGGCAATCGTACAACCAAAGCATGCTTGATTCGTAACCAACTGCGCTTTACCATCAGAAGCACGCGGGGTTGCCATTGCTTCCGCAGAAATATCCTTAGCGCCCTCAAACTGGACATCCTGGTGATTGCGCGTCGGTAGAGCGCCAACCTCATTAATAACGTTCATTAATACTTGGGTTCCATAGGTTGGTAAGCCTTCACCGGTTACCGCATGACCCGCTAGTACTGCCTTGGCTGCAGCACTCGCTTTCATGAAGGCTTTAGGATCTTTCAGATTGCCCACGCCCTTTGTTCCCCGAACGGCAATGGCCTTCAGGTTTTTGCTTCCCATCACCGCCCCAACACCCGAACGTCCTGCCGCCCGATGCAAATCATTCACTACCGATGCAAATAGAACTTGATTCTCGCCAGAGCGTCCAATACAGGAAACCCGCATTTGTGGATCTTGATGTTTAGCCTTAATGGCTGGCTCAGTTTCCCAGACTGTTTTTCCCCAAATATAAGAGGCATCCAGTAACTTTGCATCATCATTTTCAATGACCAAATAAACGGGTTTTGGTGACTTCCCTTCAAAAATAACCATATCCCATCCAGCCATCTTGAGCTCTGCGCCCCAATACCCACCTGAGTTAGAACAGGCAATCGCACCGGTCAAGGGGCCTTTAGTGACTACGGTGTAACGACCACCGGTCGAAGCCATGGTTCCGGTTAACGGTCCGGTCGCCCAAATAATTTTGTTTTCCGGTGAGAGTGGATCGACCTTGGGATCAATCTCTTCTACCAAGTACTTGGAGGCTAAGCCACGCGAACCCAAATACTCTTTAGCCCATTGCATATTTAAGGGCTCAGATTGACATGTGCCCTTACTTAAATTTACTCGCAGAATTTTTCCAGACCAAGACATGATGATTCCTTATTTACGCTGATGGTTGATTACCGAGCTTATCTGCCCAGGCCCGCATTTTGTCTAGGCCAGTCCAGTCAGCATCGACATAGGTGATAGCCCCTGTGGGACACGAGGTAGCGCACGCAGGATCGCCACCACACAAATCACACTTTTGGACTTTGCCCGTATCTTGAACATAGTTGACTGTACCAAATGGGCAGGAGATGGTACAAACCTTACAGCCCACGCAAACATCCTCAATCACAACCTTTGCACCAGT
>RFQL01000087.1 GCA_009924985.1 Burkholderiaceae bacterium
GGCATACGCAGCGCAACTCACAAGCCACAATACGGTGAGCACTTGCAGTGTTAAACGAATACCAACCGGTTTTACATAATCCATCCAGATATCACGCACCCCAATCCAGGCATGGTAGAAAAGACTGAGAAGTGCTAGCAGGGTTAAGAGTTTCATGAACTGGTTTGCAAATAAACCAGCCCAGCCGTCATAACTCGGGTTACCGTTCACAAGATAAGTGATGAGCAGCACGATAGTGAAGACCACCATCACAATCGCGGTCACCCGCTGAATCATCCATTCTTTTAAACCGTAATGTGCTCCAACGACTAAGCGTTTTGGACCAATGTTATTTTTTGACATCGTCTGATCCTTTTGCTTAGAACACACCGAAGAGGCGCAGACCAACAATGGCAGTTAATGCCAAACTAATAATCATGACGCTAATTGCAGAGCGATTGGCGGCGGCCTTATCAACACCCATCTCGAGGTCTAAGAGGAGGTAGCGAATGCCAGCACAAAAGTGATGAATAAATCCCCAAATAAGACCCAAGCAAATCAATTGAATGATGGGATTGCTCATCAGATTGGCAAAGTAGGCAAAGCTTACTTCAGAGGCTAGGCTCTTATCGAAGAGGAACAAGATAAAGGGAAGAAACAGGAATAAAGCAGCGCCAGAGATCCGGTGGAGGATCGATACCTTGCCGGGCCACGGGAGGCGATAGTGTGCTAACTGAGCGATACCAATATTACGAAAGACCGGCCGAGGCTGGGCTGTATTTGCGTCCTGATGGGAGTCACTCATAGCTTGTTGTAATCCTGACTTGATAAGGCCAAATTATTAATAATTGCTGTATTGCAACATATTCTAGTAGAAACGTAAGATGAAGTGGACATTTTTTCAATTGTAATCATTAAGATATTGATTCTACACATATTTATATTTATCCCAGTAGGTATTTATGCGTAGTAACTGGCCCTAATTGAGATCATTGGCATAGTGCAGATCCTGGGTCTCGTAGTGCGCCAAGCGGACCTCAACGGTCTTATTACCGTAGGTAAAGGTTCTGCGCTCCACCTGCAAAACCGGAGCTGCCTCGTTTAGGGAGAGATGCTCTGCAACCAAGTGGTCGGCACCCAGAGCTTTAATGTGCTCTTCAGCCCGCACCATATGGGTAGCAAACTCTGTTTCGTAGAAACCATACAAGGGCCCAGGCCAACTCGTGAGGCGCTCCAGCGTGATCCCCTGAAAGCGAGTGGCTAACAAATAGATCAATTCGTAAACAACCGGCCTGCCGTGAAACGATTGCACCCGCTTGATCAGAATGAGTGAATCTTTGTTCTTAATATTAAATTGCTTAGCAAGCGCCTCGTTTGCCTGTACAGTCTCGCAACTTAAGAACTTACTTTTTAAGATGAGTTCTTTGCCGTTGTCGGGTACTAAACGTAAGAATCGGTATTGCACTGCCTCTTCGCGATGACTTGCCACAAATGTGCCCTTACCTTGATGGCGCACCACGAGATTTTCAGAGGCTAATTCATCGATCGCCTTGCGGACCGTTCCTTGGCTAACTTTATAGCGTTCTGCCAAATTCATTTCACTCGGAATGGCTTGACCAGGTTGCCATTCACCAGCCTGCAGGCTACCTAAAATCAGTTCTTTGATCTGCTGGTATAGAGGGCTAAAACTAGCGGATTGTTCAAGCGTTCGCATGATGAATCATTCTAATCTTTTATCTTATAGAAGACTTGGTACAGGTGTAAATGTAAACTATGATTTTGGTATGGTTCAGTTTCTCTTTTTAACGTTATTTATCCGGAGTTTGTAATGGCAAAAGCCCCTATGCGTGTCGCTGTCACTGGTGCAGCTGGTCAAATTGGTTATTCCCTACTATTTCGTATTGCCAATGGCGATATGTTGGGCAAAGATCAACCCGTTATCTTGCAGTTATTAGAGATTGCCGATGAGAAAGCGCAGAAAGCTCTTAAGGGCGTGATGATGGAAATCGAGGACTGTGCCTTTCCATTGCTAGCGGGTATGAGTGCGCACAGCGATCCGATGACCGCATTTAAAGATATTGACGTTGCCCTTCTCGTTGGTGCACGTCCTCGTGGTCCTGGTATGGAACGCAAAGATTTACTCTCCGCGAATGCACAAATCTTTACCGCCCAAGGTAAAGCCTTAAACCAAGTTGCCAAGCGAACAGTCAAGGTCTTAGTGGTTGGTAATCCCGCAAATACCAATGCCTACATCGCCATGAAATCAGCGCCAAGCTTGCCCTCCAAGAACTTCACTGCGATGTTGCGCCTCGATCACAATCGCGCACTCTCGCAGTTGGCCAGCAAGACCAACAAAGCCGTTGCCGATATCGAGAAACTCATTGTTTGGGGCAATCACAGCCCTACGATGTATCCCGACTATCGTTTTGCAACCGTCAATGGTCAGTCGGTCAAAGACATGATTAATGATGCAGCATGGAACAAGGATGTCTTTATTCCTACTGTTGGTAAACGGGGTGCAGCAATTATTGAAGCGCGCGGACTTTCTTCTGCAGCGTCTGCTGCGAATGCCGCCATCGATCATGTGCACGATTGGATCCTAGGTACTAATGGGAAATGGGTCACGATGGGTATTGCCTCACACGGTGATTATGAGATCCCTACCGAGGTGATTTATGGCTTCCCCGTCACCTGCGCCAATGGCGAGTACACCCTGATCAAAGGCTTGGAGATTGATTCATTCTCGCGTGAGCGCATGACCCTCACCTTAAATGAATTGCTCGAAGAGCAAGCGGGGGTTAAGCACCTTCTGAGTTAAGATAAAACGGTCTAGGGGGATTGAATGCATCCATTACCAAGTAAGTTTGTCGGTGGTCTAATGCTTTGCCTTGTGCTTGGTTCGTCAAGCTTGGTTCTGGCTCAGGAAAGCTCCCTCACCATTCCGCATATCTGGAGTTGTAGCAACAACGAGCGCTTCATTACCAGCGGTCCTGCTAATAAATTAATGGTGCAGTGGCGCTCGAAGTCTTACGAGATGCAGAAAGAAGCGTCTTTGCCAGGTAGCATGCGCTTTAAGCACCATGACAGCGGACTTGATTTGGTGGTCATTGGGCCTAAGGCGATGCTCTTTAATATCAAGACCGGTAATCGACTCGCGGATGAATGCAAGACCGTTTCCATGAAAGAAGGTCAAGAAGCGCACCTTCTGGCGCTAGAGAAGTGATACGCAGAAATAATTAATTAATGAAATAAAGGTTGTTGCGAGGGGCTATCTTCTGGCATCTCAGCGTGCACGACCTCACCCTGCCGATCAGGAAACAGGGGTGCACCACAATCGTCACATAGTTCTGGTGAGAATAATACGGCGTGACGAAATACATCTTCTACGCCAGCATCATGCAAGGCATCACAGATTCGCTTGATTGGACTTTCCTCATCCGAGACATCACTCAAGCCATCACCTGAGACGGTCTCGCGATCGTAGAGTGGCCAGATCACTCCATATATCACCTCAGAAGATCCTTTTAGACTAAATGCAATGCGGTACTCATCAGCCTGCTCTTCTCCAAAAGCCCCAATCACAGAGGAAAGGCCTGCTGGCAATACACCGAGTGTGGATTCGAGGAAGTTCACAGCAGCACGAATGCTCAGTGGTCGCACATGCTTATCCGCTAAGCGGCAGTTCGTGAAATACGCTTCGGGCAGTAGCAATTCAAATTCACAGCCAGGCAGTAAGCTCACCAATGGCTCATACATTGCGGTCTGCCACTCAATCAAACTCACACCACGCTCTTGACGCTGTGGTCCATCCATTTGCCAGCGGAAGATCGGCTGGTCCTTGGAGGCAACAACGACCGCCAAGATAAAACGTGGGTCTGCCAATACGGCAATGGTCTCCGACATATCGCGCAACTCGAGTTTCATTTCACTGCCAGAGACTGCGGCAGTTGCTAATGTCTCCAGCAGTGCACGGGTTTGGGTATGCGAGTGAGGCATTTGATCGATGCTATAGAGCCAGGGAATAATGGCCAGCTGTGTGCCCTCGGCCGCAATAGACTTTTGCATGGCCGCTGCCGCTGCCTCTACGATGCTTACGGGTAGAGGTCCTGATGGAATCTGATAGCGCGTGTGTGCAACGATGGGCATCGCCAGCAATAAGGCATCCCATGTTTTACCATCGTGCTCAATCGACATCGATTCGGCGAGGGTCTCTGCGGTATCCGCAAGAACCTCAAACGCAACGGTATTAATCCGAAAGGTTTGATCCAGGGCCGTATCAATAATATTTTGATGATGGCTCTTTAACAGTTTTTGTAAGCGGCCACGCAAACGCTCTTCCCAAAAGCGATCTTCCAGTTGACTGCCGGAGGCTGCTAATGAGATGGAGTCAGCCACCAAGCGTTCAGACTCGGGAGAAATACGTTGTGCGGATTTAGATCGATGAACTGCCATAGCGCCTCAATACCCTTTTAGATTTAATCTACTTTACTTCTTTTGCTCAGCGCGTCGAAATACTGGTTTATCCGGCTTAGACTCTGCAGCACTATAGCGATAGCCTTCACTCTTAAAGTTCTTAAGATCCGCTGGATCGGTAATGCGGTTCTCCACCACAAAACGAGCCATCAATCCACGAGCACGCTTCGCATAGAAGGAAATAATTTTGTACTTACCGTCTTTGGCGTCCTGAAAGACCGGCGAGATCACGGGGTATCCAAGCTCCTTGGCTTGCAGCACCTTAAAGTACTCCTCCGATGCTAGATTTAAAAGGAAGGGTTTCTTCTGTTTATTCAAGTCCTGTTGGATTGCTTTGGTAACGTGATCGCCCCAGAAGGCATAGAGATCTTTGCCTCGAACGTTCTTGAATGCCGTGCCCATCTCGAGGCGATAGGCTTGCATCAAATCTAGGGGACGCAGCACTCCGTAGAGACCCGACAATATACGCACATGCTCTTGGGCAAAATCGAGGGCCTTGCTATCCAATGACTTGGCATCAAAGCCTTCATAGACATCACCGTTAAACGCCAGCAAAGCAGGACGGCTATTGCTGCTAGTAAATTTGGTAGACCAATCCCGATAGCGACCCACGTTCAGAGCAGCGAGTGGGTCAGAGATGCCCATCAGTTTAGAGACCTGTAGCGGTGATAGCTTTTTAAGGTCGGCAATTAATTTGGCAGACTCTGCCACAAAATCTGGCAAGGTATGTTTCTTGGTCTTTAGGGGTGACTCGTAATCGAGTGACTTGGCAGGCGAGAGAACAATCAACATAAATCAATCTTCATCAAAATGGGTAGACGCCCTATTCTAGTCATCTGTAATTATTTTGCAGATTGGGGCCAGCGCTTAGCAATCGCGGCCACACAAATACCTACCAGCACAGCCCACTCCAGAGAAATCAGGATGGTGCCAAGCCCAGTAATCAACATGGGAATCCATTCGCGTGGCCCAGACCTAATCTCATGCCGAATTTGCTGTACATCAATCAAGTTCCAAGCTACTGCCAGCAGTAACGCTGCAACGACTGCATAGGGCAAGTACTCAGCCAAGGGGGATACAAAGGCTAAGATAATCACCAAGAACAAGGCGGCAGCGATTGCAGATAGCGGCGTTTGGGCATTAGCAGCAAGGTTTACACCCGAGCGATTAAAGGAGCCGCTAGATGGGTAAGCCGAGAAAAAAGAGCCGGCCACATTGGCAAAGCCCTGCCCAATGAACTCTTGATTGGCATCAAAAGAATCATTACGTTTTAGTGCCATTGCGCGCGCAATGGCCATGGCTTCAGTTGATGCCAACAAGGTCATCACCAAGACGGGTCCAAAGAGAAGCTGAAGATGGTCGAGCGTTAGTTGTGGGAATGACAGCGGAGGTAATGCCCCTGGTATTGAGCTCACCCGCCGGATTTGATCAAAGACCGGAAAATATTTTTCTAGAACGAGAAGTGTTACGCTGCCTACAATCACTGCTACTAACATCGCAGGCACCCATTTGTTCAGTGGTTTCCATAAGCGCATCGCAACTAAGGTTATGAGCACCAACAACAAAACCTCGGGGCGCCACTGGCCGTGCTGTATGGAGGTGAAAGTTTTACTAATGGTATCGATCACCTTGGTACCACGCTCGATATCAATGCCTAGCAGAGTCCCCACTTGACTATTAATAATCAAGACCGCGGCGCCAGCAGTAAACCCCACAATCACGGAATGCGGCACCTTCTCGACCCATTTCCCTACCCCAGCCAATCCTAATGCAATCTGTATTGCACCAATTAAGAAACTCAGGGTGAGCACCAGCACTACGTAGTGTTGACTCTCTGGAATGGCAAGTGGCGCGATCAAGGCCATCGTAGTTAGAGAAATAGCATTGGCAGGGCCGGTCACCATCAAACGGCTTGAACCAAATAAAGCAGCAATGATGCAAGGGACCATGGCGGCATAGAGCCCATAGTGCGGAGGCATCCCTGCCAATAAGGCAAAGGCAATACCTTGGGGCAAAACCACGATTGCTCCCGTTAGCCCCGCCAACAGATCGTTGCGAACTACTCCAGGGCGCTGATACTCGGGTAGCCAGCGCAGAAATGGCAAGAAGGTAAAACGGCTCTTAACAAACAATTTATCAACGATCCTAACTCGTGAGCCTCTGCATGGCACAATTTAGCCATGCATCAGCAAGCAACACAGACCCCACATTCTAGCGATAGTACTCGCGGGGGAGTCATGTTTCCGTCCAAGCTGCCCCATATCGGCACCACCATCTTCACAACCATGTCAGCTCTTGCGCTGGAACATGGGGCAATTAATTTGGGTCAGGGCTTTCCAGACTTTGCTTGCGAGCCACGTTTGCTTGATGCCGTCAACGATGCCATGCGGGCTGGTCATAACCAATATCCACCCATGGCTGGCGTTCCAGAATTACGCCAAGCGATCTCCCATAAGATTGAGTCACTGTATGGTCATCACTA
>RFQL01000088.1 GCA_009924985.1 Burkholderiaceae bacterium
ACAAACTGCAAAAAGTGCTATGAGGTGGTCAGGGTCACCTATACTATCAATACAAAGAGCAAACAAGTGATTGCATCCGGTAAAGATATTGACGGCAAGATAGTTAAAGAACCAATTGAAAAATGCCAAATAGCAGATGTGAACAACTGGATCTGTGATTCTACCTATCTCGTGACCCAAGCAAAAAATGGGGTCATTGCGCTGACAAACAAACCTGACACTAATATGACAAGAAGTAAAAAAGAAGTATGTTTAACCAAATAACTGATCAGCAAAGAAAATTAATCCCTTTATATCAAATGTCTCTCATTAATAGAGATGAATTTATATATATTATGCAAAGCATGTGGTCGGTACCGAATGTAAACCATGTGTCCAGTACGGGCCATTTGAGTTTGGTGGCCCGGGGCGGAATCGAACCAGGGCCTAGGATGCCTGAATCTAACTTCAGAATGTCGTTTAAAACGACAAAATGCTAATCTCTACTAATGGGTTGAAAAGCAATAATCGCCATGCCGATCAGGGTGACTGTTGCCCCAACTAAATCCAATCTTGTGAGCTCAACTCCCTCAACCACTCTGAGCCATATTAAAGCAACAATGATATACATACCACCATATGCCGCGTAAGTCCTGCCTGCGGCTGTTGGGTGAAGTGTGAGTAACCACGCAAAAATAAGAAGAGCTGCCATTGCGGGAAGAAATAACCATGCTGATTTACCTTGCCTTAATACAAGCCATGGAAGATAGCAACCAACTATCTCTGCTATCGCAGTAATAGCGAATAATCCTGTAAGTTTTATGAATTCCATAGAGCCTTTATTTTGATGATGATCTAATTAATTACTTAATTAAACCTCACAAATAAAAAGCTACCCTGGCGTGAACTGACCCCCAAAAGTTGGACAGTTTGGTTAGGTCAGCCTCCATTTGCTCAATCTTAAAGTGATTTTTGTAAGCAAGGTTCCGGCAATAGCTCATTGAGTAGCTCTTCGTCAGGCGCCGCGACAACGATGTTGTGCCAGTCCGTCAGTGGCCCCCAGCCAGGCAATATTTCGCCATCTAGATCGTAGCCAACCGCCTTGAACTTCCACTGCCCGTTACTGTACTGCAGGTTGCCCACATGTTCTGCGCCGGCCGAAAGCACGCGATACACGCGCTCATTGAACCTGCTGAGCGTCAGCTTATCAGTAATTATTGTTTCAGTTTTAAATCAGGCTGAAAATGAAGATCCACAGCCACAAGTTGACGTTGCGCCCGGATTCTTAATCACAAACTGTGAGCCATTAATATCTTCCTTGTAGTCAATCTCAGCACCAACTAAATATTGGAAGCTCATTGAATCTACTAACAAAGTAACGCCATTCTTTTCAAACATGTCGTCTTCATTAACGGCGTCATCAAATGTGAAGCCATACTGAAAACCTGAACATCCACCGCCTTGAACAAATACCCGTAACTTTAGCTCTGGATTGCCTTCTTCAGCAATCAAGTCAGCCACTTTTGTAGCGGCGCTATCTGTAAATAGCAATGGAGCTGGTGGCTCAGCAAGATCTTGTGCGGGTTCTATGGCTACTTGGGTCATGGTTTACTCCTAAATCAAAAGGTGAAGTCTTATTCTAGGCTTTTAATGCCTTGCTTGCTATAGAGGCTTGATTAAGAAATCGCAATCAGGGCCCGCATTGAAGCGTCCTTTTAAAGGACACTTCTAGATGGGGATATCCGAGACTAATGGCGCCTAACTCTGCCAAACCCCAAATGAAAATAGCCCAACAAGTGGGCTATTGTGTTTCTTGGTGGCCCGGGGCGGAACATACCAGATCTAACGAGTTCTTTAGAGATATCATCGGTCAGTTGGGCCTTTGGCCTGCCCAGCATGATTCGAACGTACCTCCTTGACCTTAGAAGCTTTAAAAATGAGCTAAATCAACTAGTTAGACAATGGCTTAAGCCTGGCTAGATCAGGTGTTCGATCGGCACCGAGAACCTTGGTTTGGGGTGGAATGCCATGGATGTCGGGTGGCATTGGCAGGTGGTCAAATGGTTTGAAGTGGGATTTGTCGGGTTAACCGACATTTTCAAGCGTCCTTTTAAATGACGGTTAGGTGACAGCTAGCGACCCAAAGCAGACTTTCGCACTTATTAATGAACTGACCCAATCAGTCCAAAAGGAAGTTGGGTATAAAAATCCAAACATAATATGCTTTATACCTTAAGCTTTGACTGGCATTTCTCAATCATCACTCTTGATAGCTGATCATTAAATTTTTCTACAATTATCTGATACAAAGACTTTGCTTTTTCATAATTAGCTTGGGCGTAATGCTCAAATGCATCATTAGTAAGTTCGCATAGCTCTTGCTGAGCCTCGGTTGCAAGAGTTTCTGAATCTCCATCACGAATACCGACCAACTCATAAATAAGTAATTCAGACTTACGGCCTTTAACCAAAATCTGGTCTATAGGCCTAACCCAAAGACGCTCGCCAGCCTCTTTAAATAGGGAATGACTAACGCAGACGCTGGTGCCAAATTCTTTGTTAATACCTTCTAAGCGAGAAGCGATATTGACACCATCCCCCATTACTGTGTAACTTAATCTTTCAGATGAACCAATGTTGCCTACAAGAACAGCATCAGAATGAATTCCAATGCGCACCGTTAATGGCGGCTTTTTATCGGCAATTAATTTGGCATTTAAACCGACCATCCTTCTTTGCGCCTTTACAGCTGACACGCACGCATGATAAGCATGATTTTGATTCAGCAAAGGGGCGCCCCAAAAGGCCATTACCGAATCACCAATAAATTTATCAACCGTGCCACCCTCCTCTTTAATGGCATAAGTCATCAACTCAAGATAAGATGAAACTCTCAATAAAAGCTCGCGAGAAGGAGTGATCTCCGAGAGCGAAGAAAAATCTTTTAGATCTGAGAATAAGATTGTCAGATACCTACTCTCTCCACCCAGCTCAATATCCTTACCTGAATTGAGTAAATCATTCACTAAATCTCTGGGTACATAGGAAGTAAAGGCTGCAATCGTAGACTTTAATCTTCTAATCGCCTTAGATAGGGTACTGATTTCATAAATACTAGACTTAACTAAATCAGAATTATCAGTCTTGAACGCAAGAATATTTTGGATTTCAGTAGTGAGGCTCTCTAGAGGTCTAGAAATTAATTTGGACAAATAAAACGTTAGAAGTACGATTCCTATGAACGCCAACACACCAAATAAAATCAGGTTTTGATTGATCCTATTTAATTCGCCCATAAAATCACTAATAGGTACAATAGTCATTACGCTCCAAGGCTTTATATAGCCCACAGGAAAAGAGCTGAAAATTGCGAGATAAGGTTCTTGTTTATCACCAAAAAACAATTCAATTTGCTTTAACTTACTGGCTTCATGCATTTCCATTGCCACTGCAGCGGCAGAATTTTCTAGTTCCAATATTTTTCTAGGAACCAAAGCATCGTTTTTCTTTATAAAACCTAAATTAATATCTGGATGAACAACAATATCGCCACGTGCATTAAAGATAATAGTTTGACTATTTTTACTAATTTTATTTTTTTCAAGGAAATCAGCAAATGTCTTTACTTGAACTTGGGCAGTAACGGTTCCAAATAACTCATTCTTAACAAAAATAGGGTATGTAGTTCCTATCACAGCCTGCTTAGTGCTTGTTGCAAAAAAAGGATCATCTACGAAAGGAGTATCAACTTTTCCTTCAGAAACATTATTAACAATACCTTTATAAAAATTTCGAGTTCTAGGATCATACTTCGTTGGAGATGTGAATTTCTCGATAACATCCCCCCAAGTTCTGAAAAAAGTATAAGTAGATTCAGCATTTTGATTTTTACTACGATCAATTACCCAGCTCACAAATCGAGACCCATCCGGAGGCACCCGCTCCCCAACAGGAATTGACTTATTTGTTTTTTGTACCTGCCTAAATGAACCTTCTTTTGAAGCCAAAAAATAACTAACTATATTTTGATTATTTTCTAGGTTCACTATGATGTGATCAGCAATCTTGTCCTGATTAATTAATTCAGGATTTGAGGCGACCATCTTTGCAGTCACTCTGGCAGCATCAGCAATTGGGTCGAGAAAATCAATTAAATTATGAATTGATTCATCATTTGCCCGAGTAACTAAATCGATGGCATTTTTTTTATAAATCGAATAATTAGTCTGATATGAATATAAAATAAATGCTATGAACACTGGGATGATTAGCAGTAAAAAGATAACGCTAATACTTAATCTCAACTTTACATTACGCACTTCAAGCTTTGCTGAAATATTTTTAATTTTGCTCATAAGATTAATGCCATAAAAAATTTAGGCGCTAGATTCAGCTAAGATATGTGGTTTTAGGCAAATTGGTTGCAAAGGTTATTGATCTTAGCATTCTAAAAGTCAATCGTCTCATATGGAAATGAAAAACCAGCCGTAGGTGGTTTAAGTGTTTCTTGGTGGCCCGGGGCGGAATCGACCAGGGCTAAAGATAGCTAATCCTATTGATTACTTGTCTAATTACTATTTAAATAGGTCTTTAAATTAAAACCATTTATTGGGGGCACCATGAAAGCACATGAAACTAATGAACTTATTGAGCATGGTCATGCATGAAAAAAGCAAGAATAGGACAGCTCTATTAATTGCTTGTCTTGCCATGGTATTGGCTATAGCAAGCCTTGGCGGCTCAAATGCTATGAAAGAAGCGACCCATGAAAATATCTTAGCGGCCAATACATACAGCTTTTATCAAGCTAAAGCCATTCGTCAACAGGCGCTCAAAATTGCGGCGTCCGATCTAGAGCTGAAGATAGCTAGTGACCCTAAAATGACGCCTCAAATAAAAGATCTTTACACTAAAAAAATTGAGGAATATCAAAAAACCATTGCTAGGTACGAATCTGAGCCAGAGTCTAAAGAGGGCAAAAAAGAGCTTTTAGTAAAAGCAAAAGGTCATGAAGCTATTCGAGATCACGCCCTACTTCAAGACCCCTGGTTTGATTATGCTGAGGGCTTATTACAAATAGCGATCGTTTTATTATCTGTATCGATCATCGGATCAATTCCGGCCTTGTTTCTAGTTGGGGGGATTGTTGGATTTCTTGGCTTACTGTCTACGCTCAATGGGTTCCTTTTAATTATTCATTAATAGCCCAGACCAAAAGAAAATGGTGTCCGGGGCAGAATCGACCAGAGCCTAGGACAATTAATCCTAACTGTCCTTTTACCCACCTTCTTGCTTGGTGCTTACTAAATTAAGTTTAATTTGAGCATCGCTACCTTTTTTACTAAAAATTGCTGCGCCAAACGGTATAAACATATTAAGGACTGAATTTCCAACATCCGTTACCACATCAAAAGTATAAATTTTTCCTAACTCAAAATCATATTTCTCTGTAAAAGTTCCTGTATCAATATGAGTGTTTAGGGTAATTTCATGTTTACCTGGAGTAATTTGGAAAGAGCATATATCGGAGGCAATCTGAGACTTACACACAGGATTTTGATCAACCAAGATAGTCGTACCCCCGAGGGCGATTGAATTAGCAAACGCAGAAAATTCTATGTTTACCCTAACCAACTTTGAAGGATTGACTGAGCTTTCAACAGAGCTGTTCGTTTCTGATGGGGAGGAAGTAGTATTTTGTTGAGACCATGCTAATGGCATAAACCCAAAAGCCAATGTTGATATAAGTGCCCAATATGTCTTTTTTATTGTCATAAATATTTCCTTGACTAATCGCTTTATGATATCGAACCAATAATAATGAAAAAACCACCCGAAGGTGGTTTTAGTGAATCTTGGTGGCCCGGGGCGGAATCGAACCACCGACACAAGGATTTTCAACTCTCCGATAGACCGTACTTTCGCTTTCTAGCCTGCAAGGTTAACCCCACCCGAGTCTAACTTTGTGCACAAAACTTTCTTGGGGTGATCTAAGGGGTTGAATTGGTTGAGTTATTTTGACCCACGCAAGGATGACAAGTGAGTTTGGTGGTGTAGTGGGGATTTGACTGAAACAAGGATGACAACTCCTTGTTGTGATGAGCGTCACTTAAATCGACGCTTGACAGACCAAAGGATGAACAATCCATTTTCACTATGCCTGTCTGCTTAAACAGGACTTTAATTTGAATCGTATATATCACTCAGGAAACCACGGTTTCGAATCGTTATCGCGGTTTTGAAGTTCATAATCTTTTTTAGCCAGCTCCAAATTCTTATTGAACTCAGCATCAACCCCGCCAATGGGGCTAATAATATTCCTCGATAATGGCTGAAGAGACTTAGGCATCTTCACATTATCCTTATCAAAAGTCTTTTTGACGGCCTGAGCAAAGTCATGTTGATGCTTGTGCTGTTGATGTTTTACTTGTGTTGGCGTTTTTGGTATTGGTTTAGCTTTAGGCAATGGTTTAGGTGGGGGTGCCATTGGAGCTCGTTTTGGTGCTCGAGGCTTTACTTTTGTAGCGATTGGTTTTGCCATAGGCTTAGCTACAGGCCTTGGTATTTGAGGTACTTCATTAGCCAGCTGATTAAATGTATTGTTAAAGATCAGTCTGGCTAGTTTCATCTTTTCATCTGCAGTGATGATTTCATCAAGTTTCATCGTTATCTCCTTTTCATATATTTAGCGAGAGATATTCAAACCCACATGATTAATCATGTCGCATTCGGCTCTCAGCCATGTGGCTCGCCTCTGCGAAGTGGGCTTCAGCACCCAACTCATTTCTAATCCCGCCAGCAGGCGAGAAATTTCATTGACGCCGTTACCCCAAATACGCCCTAGCTAGGGCTGGTGTAGACGTCTTGTGCTTCGCTAGTTC
>RFQL01000089.1 GCA_009924985.1 Burkholderiaceae bacterium
ACCCTGCTTCATCTCATCGGGCGCATTAATCAACATGTTATGCACAATCGGCGCTCCACAGTAATGGGTTACATGATGTTTCCGAATTGCTTCAAAGATATTTTGGGCGTCAACTTTGCGCAAACAAACATTTACACCTGCGCGCGCAGCAACAGTCCATGGAAAACACCATCCATTGCAATGAAACAGTGGCAAGACCCATAAATAAGTAGGGTGGCGAGGCATATCCCATTCCAAGATATTGGAGATTGCATTGGTATATGCACCACGATGGGAATACACCACTCCCTTAGGATTACCAGTAGTACCCGAGGTGTAATTTAAGCAAATTGAATCCCACTCATCTTCGGGTAATTGATATGGAAAGTTTGAATCACCCAAAGCGATGAATTGCTCATACTCGATTGCACCAATCGGTTTTGCTGAGCCTTGATATAAAACATCACTCACATCCACAACGTATGGAAGAGTTAATTTCTTATCGCGCAAGATTGCCAAAGCAGCGCTCATTACCCCAGAAAATTCCGGATCTATGAGTACAACTTTCGCCTCACCATGCTCCAACATAAAGGCAATAGCTGCGGCATCCAAACGTGTATTTAATGCGCAGAGAACTGCGCCCGTCATAGGAACTGCAAAGTGCGCCTCGACCATTGCAGGAATATTTGGGAGCATTACTGCGACGGTATCAAATCGTTTGATGCCATGTTGCGTAAGTGCGGATGCAAATTGTCGGCAGCGCTCGTAGGTCTGCGCCCAATTTCTTTGAACCGTAGCCGCACGCTCAATAAAAGTGAGGGGTGACTGCGCTACATAATTTGCTGAGTTCTTATCAAGACCTTGGGTATAAATTGAACTTTTCATTGATGAAGCCTCTTAAAGGGTCCCTTGTTAAAAAGTAATTACAAAAATACCCTAATGGCGGAGAGGGCGTCAAATAACCCCTATGTAGGATTTAGACGGATTTACATAGGTTTGTGAACAGATGGACACCCAAAACCACCGTAAGAGTAAATAATAACTCACATCACTTAAGTGTTGTAAGTGCAACAACCTCTCTAAATCCCTACATTCGTTACTAACCCCATCCAGCTTATTCCAAGCATTGGCGGTGGGAATAACTGTGGGATATAGAAAGGAAACAAAATGCCAACAAACCTAGATTACCGTACCACCCTTAACCTCAAGAAGCATGGTCGCTATACCGACTTGCTTACAAAGGGTTTGCAACTGCTTTATAAGCCTTCTGAAACCAAGTATTGGCTATTGAGGTTTGCCTTTAACGGAAAGCGTCATGAACTTGGAATTGGCCCATTCCCTGAGATTTCACCTAAAGAGGCTCGGCAAATTGCTCAAGAAGCAAGAACCTTGATTGCTAAAGGTGAAAATCCACTAACAAGTAGGGCCGCTCAAAAAGCACAGCGTAAGGCTCTTGAAAGTAAAAAAGTAACTTTTAGGGACTTTGCTCTTACATGTATTGAGGATAAACAATCCGAGTGGTCTAGCGATAAGCACGCCGCACAATGGACTTACACACTGGAAAAGTTTGCCTTTCCAGTTATTGGCGATATGGCACTTGATGAAATTGATACAGACGACATCTTGAAGATATTGACCCCCATATGGAAACCCAAGACTGAAACAGCTTCTAGGCTACGTGGTCGATTGGAATGGATTCTTGCCGCTGCCTGCACAAGAAAATTGCGAGATGGCATGAATCCAGCACTATGGCGTGGACATTTACAAACAATCTTGCCGGCACCGAAAAAGATGATGGAAGTCAGGCATCACCCTGCTCTAGCCTACCGAGCCTTGCCTGAATTTTTAACACGCTTACGCAATACTGATGGCGTAGCAGCCCTTGCACTTGAATTTACCATCCTTAATGCGTCAAGAACTGGTGAGGTGCTAGGTGGTCTTCGGTCCGAAGTTGATGATGGTATCTGGACCATTTCAGCAAATCGGATGAAGGCTCGTAAAGAGCATCGAGTACCTCTAACCAGCCGCTCATTGGAAATCCTAGCAATCGCCAAAGCAATTGACGAGGACGGCAAATTTCTATTTTCAAGAAACGGCAAACCCCTAAGCAATATGGCGATGTCAATGCTGCTTAGACGGTTAAGTTTAAATGTCACGGTACATGGATTTCGTTCAACCTTTAGGGACTGGGTGTCAGAGGAAACGCAGCATTCACCTGAAGTAGCTGAAATGGCTCTGGCACACACCATCAAAAATAAGGTGGAAGCAGCGTACCGAAGAAGAGACCTTTTAGACCGTAGACGCATCCTGATGCAAGATTGGCTCGACTTCTGCAACTCCGAGCAGTTTAATAATGTGGCAACCCTATTAGCCGCATAAGATAACTTTAGAAAGGAGTGGAAGATGTCTAGACTGTTCAAAAATGCTAAGGCCTTTACACCAAAGCCCAAAGCCCCAAAACGCAAAAGGGTCGAAGAATCCGTTGCTGAACAAAGCATTGCTCTGCTTCTCCAAAAGCGAAACTTAATAGAGGGAAACATTCTTGATGATTTTCTTAATGACGAAATCAGGGGTAGCAATGTTTTAGAACGTGTAAAAAAACTGGAGAATTTGAATCCAAATGAATTACTCATGCGATTAGCCAAAACAGAATTACACCTTGAAGCAACACTGTTTATGCTCGATGAAACCTATAAGCAGAAGCAGTTTTTGGAAGCCGCATATTTAAAATCAGGCGAAAAGAGATTAATTGATGCGGCCAATAGAACTGCTGGAAAAGCAAAAGTACAAAATAAATATGCCCATATAAAAGAAACTGCAAGACAAATACTTGATGGCATGAAAAAACCGGACTACAAGCTACTTCGTAGAAAGCTGCGTGCAAAGTTTTCCATCAATGTAGTGTCCGATGGAACAATTAGAAATTACTTCCAAGAAATTACAGGCTTCAAGTACACAAAATAACTCTTATCACTTATGTAATGAGAGAGACATCCCTTTTCCAAATTCTTAAGATGTAGGTGTTATCAATACATCCCTAAGGATTACAAATGGAATCGAATGTAAGGCTGCTTCGGATTGCCGATGTATCAAAAAAGACTACTTTAGGTAAAAGCACTATTTGGCTAAAAATGGGACAAGGCTTGTTCCCAAAGCCCACAAAGCTGTCCCCTGCAATCAATGTTTGGAAAGAATCTGACATTGATGCATGGATTGCAAGTTGCTTTGAATCAGAACCCAAAAATCAAATAGTTAACTCAAATGAAGCCTAGTATTGCCGACATATCGAAGTTTCTGGACAGTCAAGGACCATTTGATTGGGCGGTAACAATGAATCTAAAAAAACGCCACCCCCATTACCAAACCTTCTTAACCCCTCAAATATTTGAACAGACTGGTCGACACTATTTATCGCTTGTAAATAAGGGATTATTCAAGCGGCAGTACCGCTATGGTCACACCAAATTGAATGGTATTTTCTGCATGGAGCTTGGTGGATTAGAAAAACGTCCTCACCTACACTTTGCAATCGGAAGTCACGACAAGTTACATAAAGATGAAATATTAAGACATCTTAATAAAGCATGCAAAAAGATAGATTGGGTAAAAGGTGATATTCACATTGCACCCTATCAAGATAAGGGTTGGCTGAACTATTTGCTAAAGACAGGGTTTAGCAGCGTTGTATTCCATTAGCAGTACAAATGGCATGGGCCTGATAGGTCGTGGCATGTTTTATAAAAAGAAGGCTCTACCAGTCTTTAATCCCTTCCCACAACCGTATCCAACACAACACTCTGCAAAATAAATTGACCGACTATGCATACAGATACTGAAGTTGTTGATGACCCTACCCCACGCATCAATCTAGCTACATCGGAAGACATTCGCAGAGAAATGGCTAAGGTTTATAGAGAAACTAGGTGCAACAAAATAATGCCTAGCAACGGCACAAAGCTGGTCTATATGCTGATTAACATCCTCAAAGCATACGAGGTCACCGAAATAGAAAAAAGGCTCACATACCTTGAATTAGCCCATCTGGAGGGTAGTAAATGACGCTTAAATCTCGCCTACAAAAACTAGTCAATCAGCTAAAGCCTGAAGCCACCAAAATCTACTATATGGGCTGGGCTGACTGCACTTGGTCTGAATCAGAAGGTCTATTTAGGCAAGCAGGCGAATCAAAAGAGGACTTTTGTAACAGAGTCTACCAAATCACCAAGAAACAGTTCTTGTGGTTTGAATAGAAATTAGTGGTTGCAATTGGTGTTTGAGGGCAATTAGTAAATAAATTTATTTAAGAATAAATTTATTTACTAAATTATTCATCAATATCTCGCTACCAGAAACGCTCAAATGATTATCATCAAAGTAAAGTAAGTTAGATGAAGTTCTGTTTATACACTCTGTTGACGAACAAAAAATATCTATGGGATCAAAAATAATTAGCGCCTTATTTTTCTCGGAAACTTTATTAACCAAATACCTGTAATGGGACTGCCATTCAAAAACTTTTTCACGGGTATTTGGCTTGCAACCTTCGAGACTTTTATTCGGATAAATTTTTCTCTTAACCACGCAATTTAACGGATTAAATCCCAGCTCTGGGTTATCAATTAAAAAAATAGTTTTAAGACCTAATTTTTGATAAGCTTTAATTGACTCTGAATACCCATCAATAAAAATCTTATCAACATCTGCGATGGGCGTCAGCTGTCTATCAAAACCTAGAACGGCCTGTGGCAGCCCAGTTTTTTCATCTATTAATTTCGGGTTATGAATATACTGTGGGCCTCTAGTAGCAAATATTACATACTTTAAGGATTTAATATTTGAAGCTGCATCAATAGCATTCTTTGTAATATTCATGCAATGGCCCATTAAAGCTGGATTTTGGCCTCCCCAAATCACACCATAATTTTCTAGAGGTGGGCATGCATGGCCAGCTATTAACAATGTGCCTAAGGGTATTTTTCCTGCCAATACAGAAGAGTTGAGTGCCATAGCATGGCTATCGCCAACAATTAAAGTTGTTGGTGAACTGCTATTGGTAAGGCAAACCTCCTTTTTGACCTCTCGCAATCCAAGCAATTGTTCGCATGACCCATCTGAATTCCTAGTTGCTAGCGGCTCTGAAGCATCCATAATCATTGCGGCCTCGGGACTAACATCCCTAAACCCCAACCCATTCCTGACATAGGTGTTGTATCCCACATATCCAATGATGGACATCAGGAGCACCAAGATGATGGTCTTGACTTTTTGATGCTTACCAAACCGAATCGGTTTTTCAATTAGCCAGTAAGTTGCTACAGACAAAATCACTGCTACTGCTACAAGTAGCAGCTTGAGCTTCCAAGAGACAGTCTCACCTTCAAGAATTTTGGCAAATGATAAAAGTGGCTTGTGCCATAAATAGAGGGGGTAGCTAATTAAACCAATACCCACTAGCAGGCGATTGGATAAGAGATAGCGATTTATCCAAGTGTGTGGTCCTGCTCCAATTAAGCACACCGCCCCAAGAGTTGGAAGCAAAGCGTAATATCCCGGAAATACGGTCTTTTGGTTAATTAAGACAAGGCCACTAATAAATAGCAGCAAGCCAATGATGGAGCCAAATTGACGCAAGCGATGGGCGGTATTATATGGCTCATCAAAGACTAGGGCGCTCAAGCTATCTTGTAGCCAAGTTTTGAGCTTAGTAAGTCTTGGGCTCGAAGAAGTTGCACCATAAGCCAATAAAGCACCAATCAGTAGCTCCCAAAAACGAGTCAGTGGTGAGTAAAAGTCTTTGACTAAATCAGGCCGACCAATGACAACCCCGCTGTAAGCCAAAGAGGCCAGCAAAGCGATGATGGTGAAGGTGAGGATATTAAGACGCCAGCGAAAAAGCGCCCAGACTAGAACTGGCCAAACAATATAGAACTGCTCTTCAATACCCAAACTCCAAAGATGCAGCAAGGGCTTGGTATCGGCTGCGTTATCAAAGTACCCTGCCTCTTGCCAAAAAATCCAATTGCTGACAAAAGCACTGCTACCGGCAATGTGTTTGCCTAGTTGCTTGTACTCAATCGGTAAGAGTGCAAACCAACCAAATGCAAAACAAGCGCAAAGTACCAAAATTAAGGCTGGAAATATGCGCCTAATCCGGTGAGCGTAAAACTGGGCAAAGCTAAAAGAGTCTTGCTCTAGCCCCTTGAGAATGATGTTCGTAATAAGAAAGCCAGAAATCACGAAAAAGACATCAACCCCAATAAATCCACCAGGCAATACGGCAGGGAAAGCGTGAAAAATAACGACTGCAAGGACTGCTATTGCTCTTAACCCATCAATATCGGGGCGATAGGTGGGTTGGGTGGGCATGGGGGGATTTTATTACACCGTTGATTCAGTACTTTGAGAACTACATGAGGAAATCGCCAGCATCCCAACCAAATGTTTACAGAAGGCACTCATTTAGGTGGGAACATCTGTGGGAATAAGTAGAAAAAGGGGCAATTAAGCCCCTTTTTACTTGACAACATGGCGGAGAGGGCGGGATTCGAACCCGCGGTAGGTTTAACCCTACGCACGCTTTCCAGGCGTGTGACTTAAACCGCTCATCCACCTCTCCGGACCGATCATTATACGGTTCGAAGAGCTTGATAAGCCCTTCGAGCCTAATCGCATGGTTAAAGAGGCTGTTTTAGCTGGTCTAAGATCGCCGGGTTCTCTAGGGTAGAGGTATCTTGTGTGATCTCTTCCCCTTTTGCAATCACACGTAATAAACGCCGCATGATCTTGCCAGAGCGGGTCTTAGGCAAGTTATCTCCAAAACGAATATCTTTTGGTTTTGCAAT
>RFQL01000090.1 GCA_009924985.1 Burkholderiaceae bacterium
CGATGGGAGAATATCTCTGCTGAGGGGAAAGATTTTGTTCGAAGATTATTAGTCTACAACCCAACAAAGAGAATGACTGCTGAGGATGCGCTGAATCATCCTTGGCTTCATCGCGCTAAAACGGATACGGAATCTGCTCCTCTTGATCCTGAAATTATTGTTACACTGCGCGAGTTCTCAAAGCTTTCTGCTTTTAAACGTGCTGCAATGGAGGCGATTGCTTTTTCTACGTCAACCCAGAGCACAGCTCATTACATGGAGGCATTCAATAAGGTTGATTTACCCATATTGGGTCTACCAACTAATGCGATCGTGCCGCATTTAAACATCGCTAATCCTTTAGCTTTAGGGGCAACTGACCCTTAACAATATCTGCTTTTGCAGCTTTTTTCTTAGCAGCACGGGTCTTCTTTGGCTTACGGCTTTCTTGCGGGAGTGCCTTTTGAACGGCAGCCAGAGCTAATTTTGCAGCGACCTGTTCAGCAGCTCGCCGTGATGCACCTTCACCTTTGACGCTCACCTTCAAATTTGGAATAACGCATTCCACTTCAAATTGTTGATTATGAGCAGCTCCTGTAGTACCAACTACGTTATACGCTGGCAATGGCAACTGAAATCCCTGTAAATATTCTTGCAACAGTGTTTTATCGTCTTTACCCAATGTTTTAGGGTCAACATTTTGCAAAATACTGGAATACAGCTTCCGTAAACTTGCTTTAGCGGCATCAAAACCACCATCAATGAAAATAGCCCCTGTAATCGCCTCTAAGGTATCTGCCAATATAGATGGCCTACGAAAGCCCCCGCTTTTTAGCTCCCCTTCACCGAGCTTAAGATAATCAGATAACAATAATCCTTGAGCAATTTCATAGAGGGCTTGCTGCTTCACTAAATTAGCGCGCACCCTCGATAAATCGCCCTCGTCTAAATCTGAATAACGTTCATACAAAATTTCAGCAACCGCACAGTTCAATACGGAGTCGCCCAAAAACTCAAGGCGCTCATTATTTTTTTTACTATGGCTTCGATGCGTTAATGCTTGATTTAATAGCTCGGCCTTCTTGAACTGATAGCCTAGGCGCTCCTGAAGTGGACTCAGATCGAGAGTGGTACGAACGTTCATGTCTACTGAAAGCTTCCAATACGGCTCAAGGAACTCATATTGAGCCAAATAAAGAAAGCGCGGCCGACTAAATTTTGGTCAGGCACAAATCCCCAAAACCGAGAATCTAGGCTGTTATCGCGGTTATCCCCCATCACAAAATAATGCCCTGAGGGTACCTTACAGCTCATCGATATACCTGTGTATTGACAAAACTCTGCGCCCGGAAAACGGTCGGGCTGATAGATAGTACTGCGATCGGGATCATTCAAGATCTCGTGTTGATTACCACCCAGATCCGTAGAAAAGCTTTCCTTATAAAAACTAGCATAACGCATGCTCTCTGGATCTAGATAAGGGGCGCCACCTACGTACAAAAGTGGTTTGCCATTAATGAATACTTTTTTATCCTGATAAACAATCTCATCCCCTGGGATTGCCATCACCCGTTTGATGTAATCGACAGACTCGTCTTTGGGATAACGAAAGACCACCACATCGCCCCGTTTTGGCGTACCAATATCGAGTACTTTTTTATTAATAACTGGTAGACGGATTCCGTAGGTATATTTATTGACCACAATAAAATCTCCAATATGCAGAGTAGGAATCATCGACCCCGAAGGGATCTTAAAGGGCTCAATTAAAAATGAACGCAGAATAAATACAGCCACAATCACGGGGAAGAAACTAGCTGAGTACTCAAGCCATAGTGGCATACGTTCAATTCCTGCAGCTTTGCGTTGCGGAGCAAAGTAAAGTTTGTCAGCCACCCAAGCAATACCGGTAATAAGCACCAAGATAAATAAAATCAGAGCGAAGTTCATTTTTCCTCTACCTGCAAAATAGCTAAGAAGGCTTCTTGTGGGATTTCCACATTCCCGACTTGTTTCATGCGTTTCTTACCTTCTTTTTGTTTTTCTAATAATTTGCGCTTACGCGAAATATCCCCACCATAGCATTTAGCCAAAACATTTTTGCGCAATGCTTTGACATTCTCACGGGCAATAATATTGCTTCCAATAGCCGCCTGAATAGCTACATCAAACATTTGCCGCGGAATAATACCGCGCATTTTTGCCACTACATCACGACCTCGATGTTGACTATTACTGCGATGAACGATGATCGATAGAGCATCTACGCGATCGCCATTAATCAAAATATCGACTTTCACCACATCAGCCGAACGATATTCTTTAAACTCATAATCCATTGATGCATAACCACGGGAGACCGATTTCAGGCGATCAAAGAAATCCAGCACAATTTCTGCCATTGGTAACTCGTAGGTAAGTTGTACTTGACGGCCCAAGTAGGTCATATTGGTTTGAACCCCACGCTTACCGGTACACAAGGTAATCACCGAGCCAACATACTCTTGTGGCATATAAAGATTAACGGTCACTATTGGCTCAAGAATCGTTTCTATCTTGCTGGGATCGGGCATCTTGGATGGGTTATCAACCACGATTGTTGTGCCATCACGCTGCAAGACTTCGTACACCACGGTTGGTGCGGTAGTAATTAAACTCATGTCAAACTGACGCTCTAGGCGCTCTTGCACAATCTCCATATGCAGAAGGCCTAAAAATCCGCACCGAAATCCAAAACCTAAGGCTTGAGAGACTTCAGGGTCATATTGCAATGAAGCGTCATTCAGTTTAAGCTTCTCGAGAGATTCACGCAAAGCATCGTATTGATTGGCCTCTACAGGATAAAGGCCAGCGAATACCTGAGGCTTTACTTCTTTGAAACCAGGGAGCGGCTCTGCGGCGGGAGTCTTACCTTGTTGGCCAGCGGCATGAGTGACGGTATCACCTACTTTTGCAGCCTTTAGCTCTTTGATCCCAGAAATAATAAAGCCCACCTGGCCAGCGGATAGCTCGCTGCGCGTTAAAGACTTTGGTGTAAAAACACCCAATTGCTCGACTAAATGCGTAGAGCCAGTTGCCATTAAAAAAATCTTATCCTTTGGCTTGAGAGTGCCGTTCATTACTCGTACCAACATCACTACACCCACATAATTATCAAACCAAGAATCAATAATTAAAGCTTGCAATGGTTTAGTAACATCTCCTTTTGGAGGCGGTACACGCCGAATCATCTCTTCTAAAACATCTGCAACTCCCAAACCAGTTTTTGCTGAGCACGTTACCGCATCGCTTGCATCAATGCCAATGACATCCTCAATTTCTTTCTTGGCCGCCTCTGGGTCTGCGGATGGCAGATCAATCTTATTCAGAATCGGAATAACTTCAACACCAAGTTCAGTAGCGGTATAGCAATTGGCGACCGTTTGAGCTTCTACGCCCTGACTTGCGTCTACCACCAAGAGAGCTCCCTCGCACGCAGACAGGGAACGGCTAACCTCGTAGGAAAAGTCAACGTGCCCGGGGGTATCAATTAGGTTGAGGTTGTAGGTCTTGCCATCTTTGGCTTTGTAAGATAGGGCTGCAGTTTGGGCTTTGATTGTAATTCCACGTTCTCGTTCGATGTCCATGGAATCAAGAACTTGCTCACCCATCTCTCGATCAGATAGGCCCCCGCATAACTGAATAATTCGGTCCGCCAGGGTTGATTTGCCATGATCAATATGGGCGATGATGGAGAAATTGCGGATGTAATCCATTGGCTGTTCTATAGGGTTTGTACAAAACGCCTTGTCGCAACGCAACACAATGATGCGCTGCAATAAGATGTCTTTCCTCTATTGTAATAGGATAGGGAAAAGGGCTTATTTTCCTTATCTGCAGGGGATATTACCCCGACACCCTTACAAAAAGGGTGTCTTTCAACACCCTTTTTGAACCCAAAACGATGCGCTTATTTTTGAGCTGGTCGAATTGGGACCACAATCGTGCCATCTCCGCGTCGAACAAAAATGGGGACAGCTTTATTGGGATCCATTGCCTTTACGGCCGACTCAAACTGCTTGACTCCCGTAATATCGGTATCGCCTATCCGTACGATGACATCGCCAATACGCAAGCCTGCCCGAGCAGCTGTCCCTTCACCAACATTTGTGATCTCCGCCCCACCTTTACCACCAAGATCTTTCCTCTTGGCATCCGACACCTCAGCAACACTAATGCCGAGAGACTTATTCGCAGTCCCCGCTTGTGGGCTAGGAGCCTCTATTTTCTTGGCAACGGCCTTATCGGGCTCAGCATCCGCTACAACAACCGTTAAGTCACGGGTTGTACCTTTGCGCCAAACCTTGACAGTAGCAGTAGTCCCAGGCTTAGTCTCACCAACAATACGAGGCAAATCAGTAGACTTATTAATATCTTTACCGTTAAAGCTTAGAATCACATCGCCAGCTTCTATGCCGCCTTGCGCAGCAGGTGCACCAGGTTCAGCATTACGTACAAACGCACCGCGTGGTTTTCCTAAGCCCAGGCTTTCGGCAACCTCTTTATTAATTTCACCAATCGCTACACCAATTCGACCGCGCACTAAGCGTCCAGTAGTGCGAAGCTGGTCAGCAACTCGCATTGCTTCATCAATGGGGATTGCAAACGAGATTCCCATATAGCCGCCAGAGCGACTAAAGATTTGTGAATTAATACCAATGGCCTGACCAGCAGTATTTAGTAGAGGCCCTCCTGAATTTCCAGGGTTTACAGCAACGTCCGTCTGAATAAAAGGCAAGTAATCGCCAGTATCCCTACTCTTAGCAGATACGATACCTGCGGTGACCGTGTTTTCTAAACCAAAGGGTGATCCAATCGCTACCACCCACTCACCTACTTTTACCTTGGATGAGTCTCCTAATGGCAGCTTTGGCAAACCACTTGCGTCAATCTTTAAAACCGCTAGATCGGTGCGCTTGTCAGCGCCCAATAGCTTTGCCTTGAACTCACGTTTATCAGTTAGGGTGACAAAGATAGTCGTCGCACCCTCAACCACGTGAGCATTAGTCAAAATGGTGCCATTAGAATCAATAACGAAACCAGAGCCCACTCCACGCTCGATCTCCTCAGGTTGACCACGGCGATTTTGCTGGCCCTTGGGACCACCAGGTGCGCCAGGTAATGGCACACCAAAGAAACGTCGGAAGAACTCAGCTTGCTCATCCGGAATACCTGGAACGCCACCCTGAGCCTGTTGATTGGCTAATCGTTCAGTGGTGCGAATATTAACAACGGCGGGGCTTGCCTTCTCAACTAAATCAACAAAGTCAGGCAAAGCAATCCTTGGAGTTGTTTGTGCTTGTGTGACAGGGGCAAAAGAAAGCAGGCCCCAGCTAAATACTGAAAAGACTACCAATAGAATTTTTTTCATAAGAAATTGAGCTTCACTCAATCCAATAGTTGCAATACTGACTATATTAGGGCGTATTCCCAAATATCAAGGTACCGTTAGTACCCCCAAATCCAAAATTGTTTTTGACCGCAAAGTCAATTTTCAAGTCTCTTGCCACATTAGCACAGTAGTCCAAATCACATTCTGGGTCCTGATTAAAAATATTGATAGTGGGTGGCGATTTTTGATGGTGCAGTGCAAGAACGGTAAATACCGACTCTAGACCACCAGCACCCCCCAAAAGGTGTCCGGTCATCGACTTAGTAGAGTTCACCACTATTTTTTTAGCATGATCACCTAGGGCCGCTTTAATCGCTTCGGATTCATTCTTGTCGCCTAATGGTGTAGATGTTCCGTGCGCATTGACATACTGAATTTGATCGGCGTTTAATCCAGCATCGCGCAAGGCATTGTTCATACAACGGCGGGGTCCATCCATATTGGGTGCGGTCATATGATAAGCATCACCACTCATTCCAAAACCACACAATTCAGCATAAATCTTAGCGCCGCGGGCGCGCGCATGCTCATACTCTTCCAACACCATCACTCCAGCACCCTCACCGAGAACAAAACCGTCGCGATCTTTGTCCCATGGTCGTGAGGCAGTAGCGGGGTCATCATTACGCGTTGAAAGCGCTCTAGCTGCGGCAAAACCACCAACCCCCAATGGAGAAATCGTAGACTCTGCACCACCAGCCAGCATGACATCGGCATCACCATATTGAATTAAGCGGGCTGCCAAGCCAATGCTGTGCAAACCGGTTGTGCAAGCAGTGACTGCTGCCACATTAGGGCCCTTGAGATTCAAGAGAATACTGAGGTGCCCTGAAATCATATTAATAATTGACCCAGGTACGAAAAATGGTGAAATCCGGCGTGGGCCACGAGAGAGCAATTCTGACTTGGTATCTTCAATCATCGGGAGACCGCCAATACCGGAGCCAACCATTACACCAATACGCTCTGCATTTTGATCGGTAATTGTGATACCGCTATCCCGAATCGCTTGAGTGCCAGCTGCTATGCCATAGTGGATAAAGTTATCCATATGACGTGCTTCTTTTGCCGAGACATAGTCCTCGACATTAAAGTCTTTTACCTCTCCTGCAAAATGAACGCTAAGCGCAGAGTGGTCAAACTTTGTAATAGTAGCAATACCAGTGCGGCCCGCAATGAGATTATCCCAAGCGGTCGCTACTGAATTGCCTACTGGTGAAATCAGACCTAAGCCAGTGACCACCACGCGACGTGGTTGTTTTAATGCGGGCACGACTTGGCCTAAATGGTGAGATTAGCCCTGTCCAGCTTTCGTTTTAGCGAAATCAATCGCAAGCTGAACAGTGGTGATTTTTTCGGCTTCTTCGTCTGGTATTTCAATACCAAACTCATCTTCTAAA
>RFQL01000010.1 GCA_009924985.1 Burkholderiaceae bacterium
GTGATGTTGTTCATCACAAATTGCTGTTGCTCGCCCTCGTCATAAGGCACATTTAAAATCAATTGATTTTCTTTTGGGTAATACAGCAAAGACCACCCAAAATTAGCCCCATAAGCCGATATTGCCGAACTCATGGCATATTGAATTTTGTTGGTGATAGATACCCTTGGATCAAGCCTTGAGCTTTGCAATGCCCCACTCATAGGCACTACGCCATCCTGAGTAATGATCAGCAAGTCACCGCCAAACTTTGTATAACAGCGCCTACCAATGGGTGCGCCAACTTTATAAAGTCCAATCTGTGATATGCCTGTTGGGGTGGTTGGGTCTGTTAAGCGCCAAACAAGAGCCTCGCCGTTGCTTGTGATAAACACCAAGTAATCGTCCACGCCATAACCAGCGTCTAGCGTCCAAGTCATCCCCGCCATGATGTAGCCACCAAGCTGAAAAACACTCGTCATGTCTAACGCAACCGCCGCACCGCCAATAGAGTTAACAGGCAAATACCAAGCTTTTAAGGTGTTGGAAGTTGTAAGCCAAATGCGGTTTTTAAACAGGGTTATGTTTGAAACCGTTGCCGTATCTACATTGGTGATGTCATAAGGCGAACCATCGCCATCTTTATGCCAATTTGTGCCATCAAAGGTGCGTAATTTATCTGCGCCGTTAACCGCCATTAGATAAGAGCCGCCTGGCGTGGTGATGTTTACATACTGAAATTTTGAGTTTGAAAGACTACTTACAGCCGGTGCGCCAACAGCGCCAGTATTGGTGGCATCGTAAATCTTGCCGTCAGATACAGCAAATAACTTGTTTGCCGTTCCCGAGCTGTACGCCATCAGGGTTTGCACTTGGGCAGGCAAGCCTGTGGCGTGTTTAGTGTAGCCGTTTCGCAGAATGACCGAATTAGTGCCAGGCCAAAAGTTCTGCAACGTCACAGCGTCTAAAGGATCCATTGCCCCCAACGCATCCCGAGCATTCCACCCGCCAATGGGCGCGGCAACAGTAACTGTTTGCGATGCTTGCGAGCGCGGGATTCGGGCAAATGAATTTAACATTAGTCTTTGTTTCTGCGTGATATGGCTTTGGATTTGGCTCTAGCATCTTCTTTTGAGCTAGCCCCCCAAGCCTTTAATGACAACGCTAATCGGGTTGGCTCGCCGTTCTTTTCCATTGGGCCAGGCATATTACCCATCCGCGCTAGGAATGATGCTCGGCGTGGATTGTCCCCTGACTTAACAGGCGGTTTTAAATCCATGCCCTCTGCCTTTGCCGAGGCTCTGCCCTTGGCGTTTAAACCGCCCTCGGGATTCTTGCCCTCTTTGCGTTGCCAAGCCGCTGTCATTTCTTCTTCTCAGGCTTTGCAGTCTTAGCAGCTTGTTTAAAATCAGCCGCTGTGGGTGCGTTTTTAGACCCAACTTTGTTCATCTTTTCGCCTGATCCAGCCTTGATGCGCTCGCGCTTGGCGTGAATGTTTGCATAGAGTCCGTCTAATTTCATGCTATCTCCTTAAACACTAGGCCAATTGCCGTCTTGCACACTCCAAGGCCCAACAAGTTGATTCATGCCAACTGGGGCAAGTGACATTGCTGAGACCGGTACATCCTGCGCTTTGCAATACGAAAGCGATCTTGTAAATTCACCCAACTCAACGGTGAAATCAAGTTTTTTAGCTTTTAAGAAATAAAACTTTAAGCCAGCCAGCATCAGGTCATCAGGGAAAATTGATGTATCTGTGTCCGCTGTATATGTTGACTTTGAGCCTTGATCTGAGCCTGCCGCGCAAATCCAGTAGTTAGAAACATACTCAAAAGAGAAGTTATAAACCGTTGTCAACGCTTGGAAAATCCTAAACTTGTTGTTGTATATCCGGTAGCGCTCGCGTGGGCCAATAGAGATAATGCCGCCCTGCAAGAATTGCCAATCCTGAGATGACTTAGTTCCAAGGTTGCGCCAATGGTCTGTCCTGTCCCAATTGGTGTCCGAAATCATCCGGTCGTAGCCATCGGGCAAGTCATAGTCCTGTTTGGCAAACGTCATTGAAACTGATGCCGTTGAGGTGGTGACGGGCGTGTTTAGTGTTACCTGTGTGGAGCTATCAATCGTCAAAATCTCAGCATAAGGCGCTTGCCCTGTGCCTGTAACCACATTACCAACTTGCAAAGCCGCTGTGCTTGGTATGTTAGTGATTACTTTAGAGTTTGCCGTTATGTTGCCTGTGGTGCTTACAGCGGTTTGGGTTTGCCAAATATACGCTTGCACCAAACGCTGCCATTCAAAGTCCCTGACCAAATCCCTGCCCAGCCGGTTAGCTAAAGCAAGAATTTGGATGGTCTGATTGTTAGATGAGCCAATTACTGACGGTGGCTGAGTTAAGCCCAGCTCTGCGGACATTTGATCAACCAGCTGCAGTAATGTGTAGCTCATATCATTCCTCTACGGTTTCTTTTTTAGGTCTTCCGGCTTTTTTGTTGATCATCGCACGAAGCTCAGCCAATTCAGCCTCTTGAGCTTCCATTTTTTTATCCATCTCAGCGCGAATCTTGTCCATCATCTGCGAATCTTGCGCCACCATGATGAAAGCCCGAGCCTTTGATCTCAAATCGTTAAAGCCCATGATCTTGTCGCCAGCCACATCAGGCAAATTGGCAAACTGGTCAATGGTAAAAATGTTAAGCGCTTTGAACTCTGCTTTTTGTGTTTCTGAAATTGCCATCCATGCGTCTATGGGTGTGCCAGCTACTTTTTGTTCTTTCTTCTGCTCGTATCTTGCCCACTCAATGGGGTAATCTTCCATGTCTTGCTCACGCATAGGGCGGTCAACAACCAAGGTCGAGTCGCCTGGCACTAACTTCTTGATAAAAATGCGTTCTTCAAAAATTGGGCGCTTTTCTGCGTCTGATTTAAAGTTATTACGCACCTGTACAGCATGAAAAAACACCGCCATTTTGCCACGGTTATCTTCCATGAAGCTCTCGTTTGTCCAGCCTGCCACTTCGTTTTTCATATTAATTCCTTGAGTTTGAAAGCAGTTTCCTGCATAAGACCATCGCCGTAAAACACCACTTCAGCATCCTGCGTTTCAATGAATTTTTCCATTTCAATCGCCGCTTGGAGCATCTGCTGTGTTGTTTGGAAAGTTCTCAAACCAACTCTGACCATGATTTTAATCTGATCTTTGCCAGTATGAGCACCCGCGTGGCGGTTATTTGTGAATGAACAATCCATGCCATGAATGTCAAACCGGCGAAACCCTAAGGCTGCCGAAACATTCATTGCCCTCATGCCTACACTTGAACCGCCACCAATCAGGCTTTCCATGCCCTCGGGGTGGTGCTGGGCTACCCATGCCACCGTCTCGAAATCATCTCCATTTACCAAATGCCATACCTTAACATTTTTCCCTTTAAGAGTCTCCCAAAAGTTTGGGTGGCAAACCGAGGCCATTAGATACTTAGTGTCTTTCTGCGGCTTTCTTAACATTTCAGCCTTATGCGGTCTTGGATCGCAGTCCACATGAAAGTCAGGAATAACACCCCTCTCCACCAAGTAATCATGCGCCCCTGAGACGGTCATTATTGGGCGTTTGAGCTGTTTCCAAGTGTCTGCAAGGCTTGGCCCATAACAAGCAATGGTCATGCGCCGGTCGTTGAATTTGCCCTTTTTCTTAAGCAGGGGCAAGTGCATTGACTTTGCCATCTGCTCATGGCGCTCGGCGTTACTCAAGACCCCTTTAAGCATTCAACCCTCATGTCTCTAAATGGGAAATGGTAGCGAGGCTCGCAAAACGTGATGTTCTGCATTCCCACGGTTTCCAACATATCACGCAAAGGATTTTGAAACCAGCCCCAATGGTGGCACATAGCCTCAGACTTATATTTGGGGTCACCATACAACGCATTTAACGTCATAAACGGCTGCAATGGCTCTTTGTTGACCACGCAATTGTGGACGTAGGCAAACACCTTATCCATGCAGGGAAGCTCTAAGATCATCTTGCCGCCAGGCTTTAGCACCCGCTTCCACTCGCTCAATAAGTCATAGACTTCCCACTCATAAAAGTGCTCTAAAACGTGAATTGCCGCTACAGCATCAGCAGAATCGCTTGCAATTTCTAGTTTTCTAAGGTCGCATTTGATGTCGGAAATATCAGAATGCAGATCTACGTTTATCCAACCGTCCCATTTCTTTGATCCGCATCCAAGGTTGTAGGCCGTCTCGTAGCGCTCTTCCATTTGTCGATCAGTATTTGAGGCGAGAATTCTTCCCTCACGAATTTCTGCGCCTTGGAAATGAGTTCGTTCATGTTCTGCTGTTTTGTCCATTCGATGCCCTCTTTGATGTTGCCGATATAAATGGGAAAATCTTTCAAGGCTGGGTGCGGCTCTGCAACCACAAAACAACCTTGTCTAATCGCCTCAATTGCCCTGTTTGCGCTTTTGTAAGAAGCCGTGGTAGGGATCACCACTATATCGGCTCGGGCAAATTCTTCCAACATGGTTTCTTTCGACCAAGGAATCGCCCCCTCAAAGTTTGACACCACCCGCAAGGGATAACCCTCAAGGTCGGGCAGTATGCGTTGCAAGCTATCACGGTTGACGTGATGCCCAAACCACAGCAAATTTGTCCCAGCATAATGCGGTGGCATCTCGGGAAACTCATAAGGGTCGGCAATGACAGTAGCATCCCGCCCTAGCTCTTTAATCTTTTTAGCCATTTCTGCGGTGTTGCAAGTTACCGCATCAGCCAGCCGCAGCGCCTCTTGATAGTGAGGCCAATCAAAATGATCGTCACAAAAGTCCACCACTACCCAAGCGCCTCGGGCTTTAGCTCTTGCCATGTCCATTAATTCATTGGCTTGCGGTTTAGCAAATATTAACGTGTCAGCGCTGTGGTCGTTTAGGCTGGCCCAATCTTGCGATGGAATATGCGCCCTGTAGCGCCAGCTTGCCGCATTCTTGTTGCCCCAATGAATAAACGATGTACGCCCATTGGGTTGCTTGCTTGAGTCAATTAGCGCTTGAAGCTCTACCGCATTTTCCTCGCGCTTCTTAATAATTGCTTGAATCAGACCATGACCAAATGGGTAAAACCTTGCATCAGGCAGATAGTCATAGTACGTTTGGAAGTGTTCGGCCTGCAAAGCCATAGACGCATTGCAATAAAACGTTTCGCCATTTTCCTCAATTCTGACCTCGTTTAAATTATCGCTATCTTTAATATGGTCGCCGTTAACCCTAAGTTTGTCGCCATCATTGCAAGAATCAAACCCAAATAAAGCAAAGTGACGATAGCCCAAAACGTAATATAGGGAAATGGCTCTAAGCCCTGAGGTTGTGCCACCACCAATCAGCATTGAGTTTTTGGGGCGGTTTTGGCCTTTGGTTATGTAAGGATGCCAAATTGTAATTTTATGATCTTTAAGGTGATCAAACATCGACTGATGGCATTGGCTTGCAATCATGTATTCAACGCCCTTGTGTGGCGTTTTAAAGCAGTTCCAGCGGTGTTCTTGTGGGTCAATTGCCAAAGCATCGTTTGGAATCAATCCTTGGCTAATTAGCCAATCATGTGCGTCTTTGATAGCGACAATTTTTACGCCATCCGCTTGCATCTTTTTAATGGTATCTATTTGCCCCGACACGCTTGGCCCTGATGCTACCAATGCAATCATGCCCTCTTTAGCATTTTCTGCTTTGGTGATCTGCGAGTAGCCCCGCGCTATTGCTGCGTCCATGTTGGCAAACAATGTCTCATCATCTGCGACACATTTACCAATAATTTTAAGGGGAACAAATGCCATTAAAAAGCCCCCTCCCTCGTGAGGAGGAGGCCACCAACTTTAGACTGGGTTGGAAGTCATCAGACCAGCGTTGTTGACAATACAGTACGGCGCGGATGCGGACGTAGCTGAAGTGTTGGCAACGATGCCCTGAATATAGCCAGCTGACACAGTAGCGTCATCCAGCTTACCAGCGGTTGCGGTTGTGTACAAAGGCACTTTAGGCTGGCAAGCAATTAGCAAGTTAACTTTCAACATACCATTAATGCCAATCCAACCGTAATAGCTAGATGTGATAGCAGTTTGGGCAAAGCCCACCATGCTGTAACCCAAAGCAGCGGCATTGGTTGTGGTCACAGGCACAGCGCGGAGAACAGGAGTCAAACTCGCTGAATCTGCGTATGTGCTCATAATCACAGCGTCATAAGCGCTGATGTCGGATTCGGCGCGAGCAAAAATGTACACGCCGTTGTTGGATGTGCTTACCCGAGTACCAGGTGTAACTGGAAACAATGTTGTAGAGCCTGCACTTGTTGACGCATAAGTAGCCGTTAAGTCAATGCCAATTTTGCCGTCTGTGACGTAATCTGCCATGATATTTGCTCCTTATTCAGTCATCACGCCTTGGAACTGAAGTCCCGAGGCAGTCATATTGCCAGCCCAGCCGATCAAGCGCACGATGGCATCTTGGTTGGTGGACATACGCTCATCACCAATCGGAACAAAGTTACGATTTGCATGAGGACGGAAGAAAATGTATTTCGTGTTCAAGAAATAACCAGTAGATGTCGGAATATTACCGCCGATACCACCGTCAAGAACAACGTCTGCATTCATATATTTGGAAGCAACAAAGCCTAATTCGGCCATTTTGCTAGATCCTGGGAAACGCTGAATGTTTTGCAGGGAACTCATGAAGAAGCCCCACAAGTTGTTATCCAACAAAATCAAATCGACTACGTCAGAGCCGCGACTTGTCTTGGCATACAGGCGGTTAAAACCGGTCTGAATGTTTGAGCTGGAAGCAGAAACACCCAAGTCTGAAGAGAAGTCAAAAGTCTGATTACGCCAAAATGACCATGTAGCGCGGTCAATACCACCGACCACACCAGTAGAGGGCGATGCGACCACCATAGCTTGCAGACCAGTGATCTGCTTGCCGTTGTTGGCTGTACCGTCTGAATAAATACCAGTAGAGATCAAGTTCTCAATCGATGCTTCGGCAACGTCCAAACGTGCATCAAACAAATCGATGATCTGTTCTTCGCCGCTATTTTGGAGCATCTCCAAGCCATTGATGGTAACTGCCACCGCTGCTTGTTTGATAGGGAACTGAGCCGCAGAGATAACGTCCGCAGGGCTGATGTCTAAGACTTCAGCGCCCGAGTAGTACATAGCGGTTGAGTTTGCTTGGAATGACAATTCTTGCAGAATGGTCGAACCACCTGTGAAAGGCTTGTAACGGCCTTTCTCACGCAGGCGAGTCAGCAACGCATTGTTTTTGGTCACGTTATCAGCAACGATGCCGGAACGTGATTCAATAGTGGTTGCTAAAACGTCTGAGTAATTACTATTGGCGTATGCCATGATTTACTCCTTTTTAATTCACCTGCCGCAGCGCATTGGCAATAACGGCTCGGCGATCCATTTGATTGACTGCACCTGAGATGGCAGCGCCTGGCGCTCCCCTAACCTGTACAGCCGCCTGTTTTGCTTTTTGAACCTGATTCTGCGCGGCATAGTTTTGTTGCTGTTGAGCATATAAACTTTGTGCCAACTGTGGATCAAGTCTTACGGCGGTGTCATATGCGACCTGCAATTTCTCGCGTTCCGACATATGACTGATGTCCCCTAGAACCTGTGGCGCTTGGAGAAGCGACAACATTCGATCTTGGACGGCCTCAAAGTGTGCGTTTGCGGGGTCGCTCGCAAACTGCTGGATTACAGAGAGTGCTCTGTTTTCATTCTGTTTCTGCGCTTCGTACTGGCTCTGCGTGATGTGTTGCGTGAGCTGCTGCACTTGTTGCGCTAATTGATTGTAGTGCGAATCTTGCTGTGGTGCTGCTTCGCCGCCAAAGTAAGCAGCCACTTGATCTAGCGGAATTTGAAACTGCTGGATCATTTGGGCAACAGCTTGGGATTTCTGTTGCGGTGTGCCTGTTCTTAACAATGCCGCAGTTTGAAGCAATGGGCCAATTGCCGTAGCAGGCGTGGCGTTCTCGTTTCTCAGCATCCACTCGTAAGGCTGAAATAATTCGGTAATTGCCCGAGCCTCGGCATCCCTTTGCTTATACTGATTGATGCCCTTTTCATAGTCGGCATCCCGCTGGGCAAAGGCTTGCTGTAACTCTGGTGGGGCTTTTTCCCAATGGTCTTTCAGCTCAAGGCGCAGGCTTTTGGGCATCTCAGCCCTTGGCTTGTCAGCCATCTGAGGCGCTTGGGTTTCTGCTGTGGGGAATTTAGGTGCAAACTTTCCCCCCTCTCGGGGCTGTGTAGCTGCGTGTTTGCCCCGATTGGTTGGGGTCTTGGTCAAAGCCTCACGGATCGTATCGGCTCTGCTTTGCGGCTCGGCTGGCGCTTGGGGCGCTTCGACCGCTGGGGTTTCGGGTGCTGGTGTTTCTACTGTGTCGGGTGCGACAACTTCGTTTTCCATCACTTCATCCTTTTCATTTGTTCCAAAGTCATTTTGATCATCTCCTTGCGCTCGGGCATGGGACGGTTGTGCAATCTGTTTGCCATCTCAACATTCAGATTAGACATCTTAACAGGGGCTATCGGTGCGCCTGGTCGGTCAAACTCTTGCACCGTAGCCAATTGACCACGCAACCTGTCTCGATGCGCTTCTTTTTTCTTGTTCCATTCTTGCTGTGCATACTTAACGTCCGAATGACCCATTTCAATTGAATCGGTGCGCTTCAAGTGCTCACGCCATTGCTTTCGACCCTCAATCATTACGCCATCAGGCGACATAAAGGGCGCAATATCGCCCATGACCGAGGCCATCGATTCGTTTCGGTACTCGCCCCGCGTGACTTCGTAAGCCTCGCTGCCATCTGATGGATAAACCCAAGTACGTTTCATAGCAAATCCAAAAGTGTTTCCAAATCTTCTTCATCTTGCTCAAACTCAATCCGCTTTTTCAGCGTTTCAATCTGAACCATGACCGCATCATAAGTGATTACAGTTTGAGCTGCAATATCTATTGTCAGAGCTGGGGCGCTGGTGATCTTCTCCCGCTGCTCAGGCGGTAACCCAAACAGCGCCGTCTTGATCTTTTCCCTGCGCTTGGCCTCTTGCTTCTTGTCCTGCTCCCAAGCCTTGTCGCGCTCATCAAACCCAAAATGCCCACCTAATAGGACTTCGCTTGGCGGTGGTGGCGCTGCCGCTGGGCCAATCGTGGCAAAGGGAAGCTCAGCAAATGCGGCATACCCAAACACTTATGCCCCCCACTTAGCCGCTAGTCCATCCGCGTAAGTCTTGTTAACAATGTCTGTGCTTGCGCTTGGCGCTGTGCTAATTGTGCCTGTGGTCAAGGCCACCGAGGTTATATCGGTGTTTGCCCCACTCTTTGCCGCCGTAAGGTTAGTCCTAGCATCTGCTGCGGTTGTGCCGCCAGTGCCGCCATTAGCCACCGCCACAGTGCCGGTGACATTAGATGCCGTGCCTGTGGTGTTTTGATTAAGGATTGGTATATCAGATGCAACAATAGCCCTAAAGATTGGAACTCCATCAGCGGCATTGGGTGCTGCCAATATATATTTAGCCGTTTTAGATGCGTAAGGATTTAAGGTATCGCCATAATTTGCCGCCAAGCTTATTGCCGGTGTTGCGCCACCTGTTGACGAAACAGGTGATGTGCCGCTAACCGAGGTAACTGTTCCCACGCTTACTGAGCCGCCCAACGATGTGGCAACGCCATTTATTGTGATTGAGGAGTAAGTTAAGGCGCTATTTGGTATTGATGTTAAGCCTGAGCCTGACCCCGAAAATGACGTAGCCGTAATTGTTGTGCCTGTAATGGCTTTGGGCGTAATTCCGCCAATTACCAAGTTATCCAATGTGCCTGTATTGGTAGGCGCTATCTCAACCGATCCTATCCCTGTGGGCTTCATGTGGACGTGGCCTGTCCCTGTGGGGCTTATATCGACTTGGGCATTTGAGCCGTTAATGTTGGTTGAAACATTTAGCGTCAAGTTATCGCCACCGCCTGCACCCATGCTTAATTGGGTTGTGCCTGATGCGTTTTTAAGGGATAACCCTGCCGAATTAGTGGCTTGAACTGTTGGAGTAGATAGGCTTGTGAGGGTAGCCGTTCCACCTGTAATCGTCACCGAATTGGCGTTTTGGGTAGACATTGTTCCCAAGCCGCTAATGTCAGTATTGCTTAACGTGACCTCGCCAACCTTGCCAGCCACCGAAATAACTGTTTTACCAGCAGGCAAGGTAACAAACACATCTTTTGTGCCTGCCGTCAATAAAACTTTAGACCCGCTGTTAGATGAGCTTAAAACAGTATCTCGGCTTAACGTATTGGAAAGATACGTCCCAATCCCTACCTCCCACTCAGTAGTGCCTTGGATCGTGTAATAAGTTGTATTGTTGTTGCCAACCGCTGTGAATGCTTGAAACCCAGCCACGGCGCCATCAAGCGATAACGTACCTGTTCCTGTCGTGGTGGTGGTTTCCCTAACCCTGTCCGCTATGACAAAGCTCATACCGCAATCTCAACACCCGCCGCCCGACCATCAGGCCCACGAATAATGCGCTTGGGTGCGCTGATCGCCTGCATTACACCGGTAATCTGTCCAAGGGTTTGACCGTGCATATCAGCAAGGCGGTTAATTGCTTCGCTCATGCCGTCACCCAAAGTCGCGTCTAGCTCCTCGGATGCCGCCATTTGTGCGCTTAAGGCCGCTTGATCGAGGCCAGCTTTTGCACCAATTTGAGCCACAAGGACTTTAGTTGCTGCATCAAGCTCTGCTTTCCATCGCTCATATTCTTCCTTTCCAGCCATTTCTCGGGCTTTGATTTGCATCTCATTATTCTGCTTAGCCGCTTCAAACTCGGCTTTCATCTGCTGCAGCTGCATCTCGGCCTGCACCTTGGCTTGTTGCATTTGCATATCAAGCTGGGCTTTGACTTGCGTCATCTGTGCGTCAGCTTGCATTTTCATTTGCTCTGTTTGAGCCTGTGCCTGCATACGCATTTGTTCAGCTTGCTGATCAGCTTGAAGCTTCATCATCTCAGGATTTGGCTGTGGCTGCTGTGCCGCCTGTGCCGCTTTATCAGTCAAGGCTTTCATGGCCTGTTCAATTGCGCCCTCCATTCCTCGACCCGCCTTAAATCTGCGAACAAGGAATAAAAGCATCTCAGACATCATGGGCAACATCTCGGGGACGTTTTGCATGATAGGCAATGAGCTTTGCAGGAATGAGCCAATGGTCTCCACCGCTTCAGCCGCCGCTTGCTTTTCTGCCTGCTCATCGATCTGAGCCAAGCTATCGGCCTCGACTTGGATGTGGAAGTCCCTAATCGTGCTGTTAGACAGCATTTGGATCGCTGCTTGCAACAATTGGGGATTTTGACCGTCTTGCGTATTCATCACGCCCGACATTTCAACAATCAACTCAGGTGGGTAAAACTTGCAAATGATCTGCGCTTTAAGCCTAAACACATCTGTGGCAAACCGAGCCACATCGCCTTGGCTGCTCTTTAACCGCAAGCTACCAAAGTTGGCCTTGAGCTGTTGAGCACCTAGCGTTTCTTGGGCTTTTGATGCCCCACGCAAAATGTCCGATATGCCCATGATTTCGTAGATCGACTGCTTAACCTGTTCCCGAGCCGCATACAACTCTCGCAGGGTAATGATGATCTGCGAGGTATCCATCATGTCAATAGCGCCTTTTAAGCCGCCTTTTTCTGACATTGCCGCCCATCCGGTCACAGGGAATAGTTTGTTGTCAACGCCCTCGCTAAACATCCGCGCCAGCTCTTTAAACTCAGCATTGAACACACCAACCGCCTTACAAGCTTTGGTCAGCAAGTAAATGCGTTGTGTTAAGTTGTCCAGCTCTTGCGCCTGATCCTCGTATTCGCAGTAATCAGGAATTGGAATCATTGTCCCTGTGGTGGTGGTCGCCAACAAGGGTTTGGGGCAAGGGAAGAATTCTTCTAACTCTAAGGGGTCATCCCTCTCATCTAGCGCCTGTGGATAACCTTTGGCAATCCAGCAAACCTTACCGCTGCGCTTATTCCAAATCTCATAGACCTTGGCTTTTTTGTCATAGGTCATCTTGGCGGTCAAGGGATTCTTGCCGTCCATGTCGGTGTTTGAGCTGGTCAGGCTGACGTTTTTAAATACGTCTCCAAAGCGCTCAATGCCCTCGTCCTTGGTCATGTAGACCGCTCGAGCTACCCACCAAACCTCATCCCATGTGCGGGCTGGTGAGTGTAGGAAATCAGCCCAGTAAACATAATCAATAGGGCTGTGGGCAGAATCAATGCGTTCCTGCGGCTCTTCTACCGCGTCATAAACTTGAGCTTCTTCCTGCTCTAGTCCCTCAACCTCGGGGCGGTCGTTAACAATGATTGGCTCGTAGCGAATCCATGCTGTGCCGCGACCAGGCAGCAATCTATCCTCCACCACCCCACGCATTGCATTGTCAAAATCAGCAAATTGGGTGGTCTCATACTCCATCACCCTCTCAAGCATTGTTGAGGCAAGGCGACCGACAGGGTCTTGGTCAGAAAATCGGCGTGAAACCTCGGGCTTGGCTTGGCGACCGTACAAAGCAGGAAACAGGACTTGGATGTTTGACCACAGAATGTTGAACTTCATCCTTGGCATTTCTATTGCATCGCGTTCATCCCGATAGCGCTTGACAACCTTTTGACCGCGCTTTTCCCATTTGTCAAATGACTTTTGGGCGGTCTCTATTTGATCGTGCCAATAAGGGCCAGCATCTTCGCCCTCGTATGCGCCTGTTTCTTCGTACATGATCAGCTACCAGCGGCAAAGAAGAATGTCACATCCAATGCTGTGCCACCAATCGTGGCGTACAAACTGACACCTACGTTTGCAGGGAATCGGTGAAACCCAATGGCAGGGGTAATAGTGCCACTCATTACTTCGCCACTAGCGCCGCCGTTGCGAAGCACCAATGTGCCTACGGTGGTGTTGTTAACGTAGAAACCAATCAACTGACAAGGGCCTGTGCTGACTGCGCCTGTGGCGGTAATGTTTTTATACCCACCGACTTCTGCTACTGGCTGGCTCATATTCGCTCCTCTTTATGTTGCATCTCATAATCCCACAGCTCATCAAGAGTGATGGTTTGTAGGGTCTTGCCCTTGGGCGGTGTCTGATCTTTTGCTTCTTGTCTATAAGCTACTGCAAGCATTCTAAACGCATCTGCGGGGTGTGAGCACCAGTCATGGCGGGGAGTTTGACGAAAAGTTTTCTTATCTTCATCATATTCCCGCTGATATTGCCTTAACGCTTCTAGTCCCTCATCGCAGCTTGTGTCAAACCAGCATATTGGCAAGATCATCCGCACCGCCTGTATGCCATCCTGTATGCCAATCTCAGGCACGATGGCTAACTTACTCAAGCCCCCAAGGTGCGATGCCAACTGCTCGACAATAGACTTACCCCCTGAGGCCAGCGTCTTAGCCCTTGCGTCATGCGGTAAGTAATGCTTGGTATATCGATAACCCTTAGAGTTAACAACGCTTGCGATTTCCTCAATGCTTGCGCCGCTGACCGCGTAATAGTCCATTACCCTGATCTCGCCCCTGACAACCTGATACCACCAAATGGCTGTGTCATCCCTATATCCCAAGTCCCACGCGGTGTAAACAGGCGATTCAGGCTCAAATGGCAGCTCGCATATCCTGCCTGCGTCTTGGGCTTGGCGCATCTCTTGACCATAAAACGCCCCAAGGATGGCGGCATCAAAGCTGCACTCGTACTCTTGATCGTATTGGTCTTGGCTTAACTGAGACCGCGCAGCCTCTAATTCTGAGTCGGGCAAAAGCTTAGATATTGATGCCGGTAGTCTTAACAGAAACCAATCAGGCACTACTTGGCTAACCTTGTAGATGTCGTGAAACTGATTTTTGCCCTTAGGCGTACCACCAAACACCGCCCAACCTAGCCGGTCTGACAATGTGGGTCTTATGACATTACCCCATACGCTAGGCTTAAAGTCACCGTATTCGTCAAGGTATACGCCGTTAAAACCCAATCCCCGCATGGCATCTGCGTTATCTGAGCCAAACAGCATGATCTTTGCACCATTCACCAGCTCCACCGACAGATCGGATTCATTGGTGGCTTTGGTTACCGGTGCGGCGTAAAACTTAAGGTAATCCCAAGCTACCCGCTTGGCTTGGCTACGGAATGGGGCAATGTAGGCATACTGGGCTGACCTGTTGCCCTCAGTAATGGCTCTCTTTATCAAATCATTGATAGCCGCTACGGTCTTTCCAGCTCTACGGTGTGCGACTAAACAAGACCAACGCTCATTCCTGTTGTGGAATGGCATGAAAGCCGCCCTTGGGCTGTAGGGCAGGATTACTTCACGCCGCCCCATGTCACCACCATTTCTACCGGCCCATCGTCTTTGCCAGTAATCTCAGTCCTTGCCAATTTAGGTACATGGTATTCAACCACCGATTGGAATAGCTCAAACGCTTTAGCAGGGTTGGGTTTTATGTCAGCCTCAGGAATGCCATTAGCAACGTCATCAAGCCATTGTGTGAGTCGGTGGGCATTACCATCCACAAACATTGCTATCGCCTCTCTAGCCTGCGCTGTGACCTTATTAGGTGTACCCGCAGACCTACCGCCTGCTTTCTTTCTACTATTGACTACTTTAGTTGTTGACATAGTTATTTAGCATTATTTTATTGTGTTGGTACAGGGTATCTAAGCTCTTGTGGCGTGGCAAATGTGCTTTGTCCTGCGCCCATTCGTTGCTGGGCATAATCTTGTGCTTTTCTGTATATCTCAGGTGTTGGCTCTCCACCCATTTTAAGCAAGTCAACTTCCTGCCTTGTAAGGGTTGGCACAATCAATGGGTGTGACACCAGCTTGCCATCTTGGTCAAAGGCGCTTGACATCTCAGTCATTGCGCCGCCTTGATTCATTGGGATTTCGCCAAAGTATCCCTTGCCCTTGACTGTGCCTTGATTAATCTTTTGGCCTGTTTCTAGATTTCTCATGCCATAGGGCGCAAGTCCATCTTTACGGCTCAAAGCTTGGGCCAATAAATTGTAATTAGGCTCCACTCGGTAATCAGGCATTTGCTACCTCTTTCATTTTAATTAAGCCGTTAAGCATCCTACTCTTGGTGTTAAACCATTGCTTACTGAAGTCGCAATTTTGGTAATGGTCAAACTCAGGGATGCCTAGCGTGTAATGGGCAATCTTGGCGTTCTTGTTCTCTTGTTCGCCAATTAGTACGTTCCATTCTTTCGGTAGCTCACCGATAAGTGAATCAGGCAACCAACCGAATCGGTGAAGCTCTGAGCCGCTGTGGTCATCTACAAAATCAGGCGTTAAAACTCTGTTTCTGAGGTGATCGCAATTCCAAAGTATTAAACTTGACCAGTTCTTTCGGGGATAGTCCCGATTCGCCGATTCCATTGGTGTACCAATATATTTCCTTAGGTGCTTGGTCTGATACTCATGCTTGACCACCTGCACCGCCTTGGTCGGGTCAAACAACTTGCTTAAGTCATCTATGTTTGCCAGCATCAGCATATCGCTGGCATCCATAAATATTGCCCTGCCTGTGAAGTTAGTGAAGTAAGGTACAAGAAACCGCTGATAAGTAAATGCGTTTGTGCCGTCCCGCTGTGTGCCATATAACGGTGTTATGGCGACCGGCTCGCTGGTGCGCTCAATCAGGCTTTGGCAAAACACATGGTAGCCAACAGCCTCCCTTGGGTCGTAACCAGCGAATATCCTGATCATTTCAGCGTCAGCTTGTACAGGGTTGTGTCAATCAGCGCCGCTATCTCGTCCACGATGTTTTGCAGCTCGGTGTCATCAGGCAAAGCTTGGCGGTTTTTGTAAACGTACTCTTTGATGCTGGTCAGATACTTAACAGGGTCTTTGGCATTGTGGAAGTTCTCAGGGAAATCCTTGATCTTCTCGTAAGCACCTGCATAAGCTTCTGCATATTGGTCACCCAGTTCAATGATTTCGGTGTAGTAAGCCCCCAGCGCCATGTGGACTGCAAACGAATCAGTCGCCAAGTGCATGAAATGGGTGACTGTCGAGCTGTGAAACAACGTGGAAATAAAGTCGGCAACGTCTTTTTTCATGTTTACCCTAAAAAAAGCAGGGGTCAATGCCCCTGCAAATGAGACAACTGCGGGTCAATTGTAAGCGCTGGAATAGGTACGTCAATAGGCCAAGAGTCTTGATCACAAAGTTTTGCAATAGTGGCAATGTGGGCGTGATGCCATTTTCTTTGCCTTTCCTCTTTGCTTAACTCTTTGCCTTGGTCGATCTCGTAGTGGCACTTCAAGCATAAAGCCGCCACTAGGTTATCGTCAGCTTTGACCCCTTGACCCTTGCCACCACCCCAATTGGTGTGCGCGGCCTGCACCATATTGCCCGACCCGCAGGCTTGGCAATCAAGCCCCGCCACCAGCTTTAGTAGTTTTTTGCTTCTTATGTATTGATGTTTTTGGTACAACTATTGTCTCCAGTGTAGTGAATCGGTGTTCATTGGCGCATTCCAAACGCCGCCTGCGTGTGTTTCCTGTTGAAGTTCTCGTTTCTTTTACGATAGTCCAAGTCCCGCATTCGGGACATTTCATAATTTGGCAAATTGTCCATAAAACTTGTTTGCACCATTTTTGTAAGCAAGTGCGGCATCTTCTATGTTGTCATACGCACCCAAATGAATGTTTTTGCCATCAACCATAATTGCCGACCTCCATTTATTTTTGACAAAGCAAACGCCTTTGTAGCCCGATTTGTTTGTTTTGCGTTTGGATGAATTATGGATATTTTGGCTTTGTGTGGCTTCTCTTAAATTTTCAATTTTGTTGTTTAAGCTATTGCCATCTGCATGGTCAATGTATTTGGGTATGTAACCATAATGATACAAAAATATAATTTGATGCAAATAATATGTTTTCTTGTTTATGTTAATTTTTTTATATTTTCTGCCATTACAAATTGTTTCCCAACCCGCAATGTTTCCTTTTTTTTCACCACCTGCCGACTGCAAGCGAAATAAATTTCCATCTTGATAGGTGTATTTATCTTGAATATTTGTAATCATTGATGCGCCCGATCTTGAAGTCTGTTGGTTGCTTCTCTAGTTCTAAAAATCTCAATATCTAGCCTTGCCGCCTCAATCTCCCATTTAAGGGTTTCCTCTTTTTCAATTGCCGCAGCCAATCCCCTTAACAGCTTGGCATAAATGGGGTCTGCGTAGGCTTCACGTTCTTGGGCGTTTGCCGCCTCAAAGCCCATTTCTAGGGCATCTTTCATTAACAAGGCTTTTTGGCTTTTGCGAAATTCCTCAAGATAAACCCTTTGGGCTTTTGCTTCACCGTAAGCTGGCGCTTTGTCTCGGATGGCTTGCGCCGCTTCTTCGGGTTTCACTTTAATACTCCAATCATGCGTAGAGCCGCATCAGGGCTGTCAATCCTTGCCAAGGTACTTCCACCCCAACTTTCAAAAAAGTCTTGCTGTAGGGCTGTTAAACGCTTTTTAACGTCTGTTTTGATCTCCACCAAGAACGTATGCCCCTTGTAGCCAACCAAAAGATCAACTGGCAAGCCAATGATCCAAACGCAAGCGCCAGCCGCCCTTAATGCAACCACAATTTGATCTTGGTTTGCGTCAACCCTTTTAGCGTGTCTCATTCATTCGCTTTCTTAGATCAACGGCGGCCGCTGATCCACGGCGTTTTTCTATGTCTAAGTAAACCTGTGACCACCATGCCGATGCTTTGATTTTCCCAAGGTCTCTCACTTTCTTGCGGTATCTCTGCACCCACTCCCGCGCTTCCATCGTTCTCATAGTCTCCAGTAGCTCTAAGCGCTGCGGTTGTGTCAGCGTAGCTAAGTTGGCGGGTTTCTTTGTGTCGGTCAAGAAGCTGGTTTGCTTGGCATCGGTCATTCACTTAGGATTCTCCATGCTGTTGCTGCACATAAAGGGACTTGTCCGTTGCCAATGGCTTTAAGTCTGTCCACCCTGGCGGCCACCCCATCAGCCACTCGACCCAATCGGGGTTCAATGGCCCACCAACCTGTGCCGCTAGGGGTATCTCGTTCCTGGCGTATTCCGAGGGACTTCCGCTGTCTTTGTACATCCTCTGTACTGGCGTGGGCCATAGTCTTGGATTGTTCACTTGGTCGACCAATCTGATTTGGATGGGATGACCATTCTTTCGATGATTTTGGCCTTGTTTGAGAAGTCCTGATGTCCCCCCCCCCCGTGTCGGGTGTGCGCCATAATCCACGTTCTATCCCTTTGGTGCGGCGCTCCAACGTCATACGCTCCCATAACAGTCCACCGCGAGTCATACCCGAGACAGGAAAGGTCTCCAAGCACTCGCCCAATTCCTCTATGAATGAGCATTGGGCTGTTTTCCACGAATACGAATCGTGGTCGAACTTCGCTAACCACCCGCGCCATGTGATACCACATTGAGGAGCTTTCTCCGTCAAGTCCTGCGCCTTTTCCTGCAATGCTGATGTCTTGGCAAGGAAATCCTCCCGAAACAACGTCAACAATTCCTGCCCACGGCTTTCCGTCAAAGGTTTGTACGTCATCCCAAATCGGGAAAGGCGGGAGAAGTCCGTCATTTTGTCGGGCGCACAATACGCTTGCTGGGTAGGCTTCCCACTCAACGGCGCAGACTGTTCGCCATCCAAGGAGCTTGCCCCCAAGTATTCCTCCACCAGCGCCTGCGAAAAGAGCCAGCTCATTCAAAATTCCTCCCCGACATCATGCCAACTTTTGGCAGGTGTCTTTTTCTCGGTTTTTTGCCATTGGTGCTTAGAGCACTTAGGTTTGTCGCCATCAGATTTAACAGACCAGCGGCTTGAACAACCAGGTACTGAGCACATCAAACGCTGTGTGTCATCAAAGGATTCGTCTTTTTGATTCGTGAATTTAGTTATTGCCATGATATTTCCCCTCCACGATTTTTGCAAAATTGCTTGGTTTCAGTATCCACTCTAAATCGGCAACAAAAGCCCGACCATCCTTGCTGTTGACCCTGCCGGTCAAAAATCTTGATTTGCCAACAGATTGGAAAAACTCAGCCCACCAGTTAAGCACATCACCAACTTCGATTGCTTTTTCCTGTGCAAGCTCGGCAGCTACCTCTCGCCATCGCTGTCTAAGGTAACCAGCTCGGGTTTCGTTCCAAACCTCCACCCTCCGCATTGTGGGCAAGTTTTCGTGGTACAGCTCAATCACGGCTTTGTGGTTGCATTCAGGTAATTTTTTAATTGGCGCAGGCTCAAGTTCACCGTTAGGTGGACATATAGATGGTTTTATTTGGTTATTGGTTATTGGTTTATGGTTATTGGTTGCCATTGGGGTAGCATTAGGGGGGCTATTGGCCTCCCCATTGGTATCCTTATGCCACCGCATTGCCGCCCCTTTTTTTCCATCCTCAGAAAATTTGCGGTATTTGGCAATTTCTGTGTCGGCTCGCGGGTTTATAAAGCCATCTTCAGTCGAAATAAAAAACTCGTTAAGCACCGCCAAAACCTCTTGTTCATTGTCCCGCATACCTATCTGTCGGGCAATGTCACGCTGTTTTATGGGTGCTTCGTGTAAATAGTAATGGTCAAGAAGTCGGCGAAAAGCCAAATCTTCAAACATCGAAAGATGATGTGTATGCGACTTATAGTCGCCAATATGGAATTGATAAAAGTGCATTTCCCACGCCCCAAAAGCCACCCAAAAAAGAAACCTCGGCAGGAGGGGTGGGGACTCTTTTCAGTTGGCTCATGACTTCCAACCTAGCCGCGTTTCAAACAATGTTAAACCACAAACCACTCAGGCCGCAAGTCCTTAAGCTGGCGCATCCTTAACTCAGGCACGTTTTTCCACATAGAAACCGCTGCCCTAGAAATCTTCAATAGCCTAGCAAGCTCACTTTGTGAGCCTGCCAACTGAATTAATTCTTGTTTTGTCATGTGTAAATTGTAAAGCCTAATTAACAAATAAGCGACATTAGGGAAAACACCTAGAAAATAATTGCAAATAGTTGTTGACTTGTGGTTAAGTTTGCTTAACAATACATTCATTCCCCAGCACAACGCATAGGGTCTTTTAGGAGGTCACATGACCGATTTCACTTTCTCCTCTACCGATTTCAACGCCACTACTATTTTGGTGGTTGCCAATACTGCCGATGCCAAGGATTACTTGGCTCAACGCTATGGTGTTGGTTGTATCTCAATTGAAGTTCGCAAATCTTCTGCGCCTGATTTTGCGGATTCTTTTGAATTCCAAGGTTTGTCTTATTCTTAATTAATTGGGGCGCAAGCCCCTAAAGGAAAAACCATGTTTGAAATAGAAAAATACAAAAAACCCACCGATTGGTTTCAAGTCGCCATGTGGATCGTATCGGTTGCCGCCATCGTGGTGGTTGCTCTCGACATATTTGTTTGGAGAGCATGATGTTAGATGACGGCGATGAGGGTGAATTTATCACCTATTTAATTTGGGATGAAGTAACCGTTAAATGGTCTTGGTCTGAGGGTGACGATTGGGAAACAGATGGCTACTTTGACATTTTTGTTTACAAGGATGGCCTAGACATTACCTACGACATTCCCAAACTTCATTTCAAATGGATTGAAGAAGAAGTTAAGAAACAGGCAGGCTATGAACCACCAAGCCGCCAGCGTGTTGCAAGTGCTATTAATGGTTATTTCAACAAAACTTTTTAAGGATCAAAATGAAATACGCACTTTTACTTTTGGTGCTGGTCGGATGCGCCAGCGAACCAAAGATGACCGAACAAAAACTCATTATGGACAAAGAAATTCAAGCAATGGGCAGAAATGAGGTCATCGATGCCGTGAAGCAATGCGAAACCTCAGGACTTCGTGCCATAACAATTTATGGCAAACGCAAGATTAATGGCTTTACCGCAGAGACCATCGTAGATGTGACCTGTGGCCCTAAATGGTATTACTAAGGAAAAATCATGGAAACACCAATTGGAAAAAACATTGCCGCAGCATTTGTCAAAGCACAGCGCCAGTTTGGGCCAGCTCTGAAAACCTCCACAAACCCGCATTTTCGGTCTAAGTATGCTGACCTGTCTAACTGTATTGAGGCTGTTATTGACGCTTTAAACAACAATGGCATCGGTCTTATGCAACGCACCTACGAATGCAAAGACGGTGTTTTGGTTGAAACCGTGTTTATCCATGAATCGGGTGAAGTCATGGAATGCGGAATGTTGCATCTGCCTGCTAGCAAACTGGATGCAATGGGTTTTGGTAGCTGTTTGACGTATGCCAGGCGCTACAGCCTCTTAGCCGCCACCGGCCTCGCGCCTGAAGATGATGACGGTGTAGCCGCCAGTCGCCGCACCGAGATCAAGTCCACTGTTAACGAAAGCCAAATAGCTGATTTGTTGGCGGCAATGGATGAGGTGACCACGCTTAAAGAGCTTCAAGAAGCCTATAAACAGGCATATAAGGCAACAAATGGCGAGCAGGCATGGCAAGCCCAAGTTATTGCCAAAAAGGATGCTAAAAAAGCCACATTGGAGGGCAAATAATGGAACAGCGTACAGAGGAATGGTTTGCCGCTAGGTGTGGCAAGGTCACCGCCAGCCGCGTGGCAGACATCATTGCCAAGACCAAGACAGGGCCAAGCGCCAGCCGCGAGAACTACCTTGCACAATTGGTTTGCGAAAGGTTAACCGGCAAGCCTGCCGAGTCCTACAGCAACGCAGCAATGGCTTGGGGAACGGATACTGAGCCTTTTGCTCGCGCCGCTTATGAGGCAAGGATGGACATCTTAGTAACAGAGGTGGGGTTTATCGACCACCCTTGGATTCCCTTGTCGGGCGCATCCCCTGACGGCTTGGCCTCCGAGGGTATGGTTGAGATCAAATGCCCCAATACCGCAACCCACTTGCAAACCCTGTTAGACCGCAAAGTTCCTGAGAAATACATCACGCAAATGATGTGGCAAATGGCCTGTGCTGACCGCCCTTGGGTGGACTTTGTTTCATTCGATCCTCGTCTTCCTGAGAGACATCAGCTATTCATCAAGCGTATTAACTATGACCCCGAAATGGTTAATTTGCTTGAGAATTCAGTCATCCAGTTTTTGGGTGATGTAGACCTAAAAATCCAACAATTAGAAAGCCTGCCATGAAGAAATTTAAAAACATCGTTGTCATTACCGGCACATACAAAACCCGCGAGGGTCAGGAAAAGAAGCGCTACCAAAACATTGGGTCGGTGTTTTTAGACGATAACGACAATCTCAAGATTAAGATGGATTCAATGCCGCTTGTAGACGGCGGTTGGAATGGATGGGCTAATTGCTATGACTTGGAGGAAAAGGCAAATAAACAGGAGGATAGACATGATGACATCCCTTTTTAGAGCTAGGGGTCTTGACCCCTCAACCAGCCACGCCGCCGCAGATCAATCAATAGACCTTGCTAAGCAGCACTTTGAAAAGATTGTGGAGTGCTTGCGCCGCTTTGGGCCAATGGGCAAAGATGGCATTGCCGAACTGGTGGGGCTGGATGGCAACCAAGTGGCTAGGCGCATGAAAGAGCTTGAAAAGGATGGGCGGGTGGAGCTTACAGGGCGCACCACTAAGTCCAACTCAGGCAGGTCAGAAAGAGAATGGCAATTTGTGCCAGTACAGCAGGAGTTAATTTGAGTTACCTTGTTTCATCATTACCGCCCATCAAATGCTTTGTAAAGGCTGAGTTTCTATACAACCACACCAAAAGGCATGGCGAGCTTGTGCCTTGCGTGTGGGTCAGTCTTAAAGCTATTAGAGGCCAAGTTTTTAGGATTGAGTCGCTGCTGACCGAATACGGTGCTTTGTACGACAAGCTACCCATCCATGCCTATGTGTGGAAAGAGGGCGCTAGTGACTTACCCATTGACATTCTTCAACTATGGGACTGCATGGGTTACCGATTCACTATTGTTGAAAAAATCAGCTTGCGTAATCTTGGTGTAAAGTTTTTGGGTAAAGACAAGCAATGGCACTTTGGGACATACCTGTTTACCGTGGACTTTTGTGCTGATGGGCAAGACCTTGACACCGGCTTTACAGAGACCGCCGAGGAGCACAAGAGCTTTAACTTTATCAAACTTGAGTCAGGCCAGTTTGCTTGCCAGCCCAACAACCGATGCCTATGGTATGACCAAAGCCTTGTACCTGTTGAGACCAAGTTTCCCGATTTCCAAGCCGCTCAGCATCTATGGTCTGTGGATGGCACACGCAAATGGAGTGCTGGGGATGATTGGTTTTACACAATAGAGGAAAAGAATGACTAAAGCACAGCAGGTTTTTGAGGCCATGATGCGAGCAAAAGGTCATACAGACTTTAGCAACACAAAAGGCAGATATAACGTGCCAGCCTTGCAAACTAGATGGAATTACTTTTTAATGGGCTGGGAAATGCGAGGTGTGCAATGATCGCCACGGTCTTTGCTTTAGCCATTGGCGCAATCATTGGAGTTGGGACATTGATCTTGTTTGCTATGGTGCTGGCACACGTTCAAAGTGTGGACAATCCACAAGATTGGAGAAATTCCCTCCCCAACGATTCTTTGGATGAAGAGTTTCCCAATACGCCCCAAGAGGGGCAAGAATTTCCTTACTCCAAATAATCTTGCCATTTTTGAAGAAGTTCAAATCAATGGCGCAGCGTTTAAGGTGGATACTGTCCATAGTCTTGGATCGACCAGTTTTAAAGTAAATGGCTTGCTGTTCAGGAGTCCGCGCCAACTCCCCACCAGTGACCACAAAACCCTGTTCCGTGGCATATTGGATCAGTTTGCAGGCATCGAGCAGGAATGCAGCTTGTTCTGTACTTAAACTCATTTTTTCCTCATTTCTGCTAGTTTTTCAACTGTGCGCCCACCAAAGTAAGCGCCCATGATCAGCATTCCCCAGTTACCAAGCAGGGTGACATAGCTCTCGTTTGCGTTGTAACCAAAGGCAGACATCATCGCAAACAGGAAATAGCCTAAAAAGATGGCTATAAGGCTCATGGGGCGTATGTTTTTGGACAACCATGAATCACTAGACATATCTGCTTGCCAGCGGTCTGTGATGTTGTCAGCGTCGTTTTGTGCCGCCGCCGCTAAAACTTTCATTTCTTCCAGTTCCATCTTGGCCTTTTCGATGCCAAGCTCCAGCAACCGCTCCTCGTGCTCAAACTGAAGCTGGCGCAATTTGGAAACATCTTCAGGTGTTGGTGCGTCAGGAATCTTTACTCCAAGGGTGTTTTCAACCACCTCTTTGCCTTTGGCTTGGATGGCAGACGACAGTAACCCCAAGCCGTTCTCGGCAAGACTACTGAGGAGGGTTGCGACTATTGGAATCATCTCTTTTTTCCTTTTCAACTTGTCTACGCACTTTTTCCATTTTTTCAATTTGGACTTGAGCTTCTTTTTTGGTTTGTAATACGTCTATGTACAACATTCCAAGCAGGGGAAGCATCAACACCACCAAGACCAATGCCGCTATCCACCCCACAACTATCTCCCAATCCTGTACAAGAGGGCGAGGAGCAACCACATATATAGGAGGAATAGGATAGTCGCCAACAGATAAGCCTGCCTTTCCCTTAGAAGCCTTTCTTCCTCCTTGCGTTGCCATGACTCATCATCCCGTTTCTTCCTTGCTTTGTCCTGCTCTACCTTGATGACATCCCGCATCTCAAAGACCTTGGAATACAAAGCCCCCATCTCTTTCGGAGCACCGTACACCATCGCCTCTCTTATCTCCACCTCCAACGCCGCCATTTGATCTTGAGCCATAACCCTTTTAAGAGCGGCTTCCATCAAGTTGGCATCAGGGTTGTAGACGTTTTTGCTTTTTTCTTCCTCTTCTCTTATGTGGTCGGCAAGCTGTTCTTGCAGTTTGAAGAAGTTGGAAAGTTGAGTGACGATGTCTGCCATGACTTGGGTTTCGTCAACGGCAACGTAGGCTTCCTTCTTTTTCGCCACAGGCTTGGGGCTTGCGGTGGGCGCTGATCCAAAGAGCTTTTGCCAAAAACTTCTGACTGCCTTGGCATCCGAGACAACCTCATCAACAGTCTTCTTGACCTCCATGAAAGACGTTTTAGCGTCTTTGTACAGCTTGCATCCTTGCTTAATAGCGGCGACACAGGCATTGGCGGCAAAGAGAATGCTGATTGGATCAATTTACAGCCCCAATAACTTTTTGATGAATTCTGCCGCCACGCCTGGCCCAAACAACACCACCACCATCAACGCATACAAAAGGTATTCAATGCGGGTCATGCGCTTGTCGCCAGCGGTAAAAGACTTTTCAATGGCCTCATATCTTTGGGCGCAAATAGCCTCATGCACAGCAAAATCTTTTTCTAAATCGCTCATGCTTCATCTGCTGGCAATGGTGTGTTGCCCTCTGCAAGCCACTTGACGTACTCTTCAGCGGTCACCAAGCAAGATTCTTGTTTGCCATCAAGCCATGTACGCCATACAACTTGAGTAGTTTGCATGGGTTGCGCTGGTAGAAGTTTCCAAATAGGTATCGTCATAGTTCACATCCTGTAAATTGAATTTGGGAGTTTCCAGCAGGAGACAGCAGAAATGTTCCTTGTGCAGCAAGTAAACCAGTGCCACCAGTGCAATTTAATGCCCCTGAGTATGCACTTTGACCAGCCGCTAATGCAATTGATGTAAAGTTTCCTGAGTTACCGCCAGCTACTGTATAAGCATTAAAAGAACCAGTAACTAAAATTCCAGTTGCTGGAGTTCTAACTTGAACTGGGAAAACACAATTTATAAGTGCGCTTGTAGTTGCGCTAGCAAAGCCAGAACCAAGAGAACCATTAGCTGCACTAAAGTTAAAGCAAGGTAGATACCTCTGACACAAAGCCAACTCAGTCCCATAAGGTCTGTAATCAAATGACGTTGCTGTTGAGCCTTTTTCTAGCTGTACGCCTGTGATGTAGAAAGTAGCGCCGTTTGTGCCGACTACTGAAGTTGAACCAGTTGGAGCGTCATAGTTAGCCGCCGCCCAAACATTGGCTGTACCAAGGCGAGTTGACCCCGAGCCAAGGCTAAATAAAACATATAACCCAATTCCGTTTGTAGCGCCAATCCATGTTCCTGTAGTATCACCAGCAATAGTTACGGACTTTTGTTCCCATGTATTTGCAGAAGAAATTGTGTAGCTAAATGGATATGAACGATTTGCCGCTGAATTTTTTATAGCAGCGCCAAAGTTTCCTGTCAAACTTGAACGAACCCAAAATGACAAAGTGACTGTTGAAGCACTTGCAGTACCCCACGCAAAGTCAGCAGTATTAAAACCTTCTATTGGTTGGAAAATAAGAAAGAAGTCTGTGCTTGTAACGGAATATGCGGATTGTGAGGTTACTCCAAGATAATTACTAAACCCTGCTGGCGGGGTAACAGAACCAGCGTTTTGTTGAGCAATTACTTTTCCTGTTGTTGATTGTGTAACATTCCATCTATCAAGAAAATACCCATTAATGGTGTTTGCAGAAGCCGCCCCCGCATTCCTTTGGTCAATCACCATCGCACCATTGATGATGCGGTTCTTGAAGCCTGTGTAATTTATATCTGTGCAATTTACCAAACTACCGCTTGCTGGCGTTCCAAGGATAGGCGTTACCAAGGTTGGGCTAGTCGCCAGCACATTGTTGCCTGTGCCTGTGTTAGTGACGCTGACAAGATTTTTAGACGCATCTGTGGCAACCGCGCTTGAGGCGGTTAATCCTGCCAAATTGGTAGTTCCAGCAATATTAGCCGTTGTACCCACATAAAGCGCTTTAGCTATACCTACCCCGCCTGAGGTAATGATTGACCCTGTAGAGCTGCTTGTGGAGTCTGTGGTTAGGCTTGAGTTAATACCAGCGGCAAAGGGGATGCGAGCCGTTGTGGTGGTCTGACCGTCCTTAGTGATAGCCGTGGACAAACCTGTTGCCAAGTCTGCTGTAAGGGCGTTAAAGGCGGTCGAGGAGATGACTGTGCCTGCAACTACTGGTTGCCCCGAGGTGTTTATTTGGAATGTTCCTGAGCCATTATACGACATTGCCTACTCCATGAAAAGGGAATATACTAGGATTTTTACAGGAGGATTTATGGGCCATCAAGTAAACAAGATTATTCCGTGTGTGATTTGCGCTGAACCATCTGTAGCTCGCCAACTTTGCAGAAAACACTACAAGTCTGCTTGGTATTCTAAGACCTTGGATCAATATTTTGGCATCACAGAACAACAAGCGTTTGAAGCAAAAATTCAAAAAACCGACAAATGTTGGGTTTGGCAAGGAACTAAAAATGAATATGGTTATGGAATTTTTATGATTGCTGGCGGCAAAACTGTTAGAGCGCATCGATATGCTTATGAGCTTTTTGTAGGTCAAATACCAAATGGCAAAATAATTATGCACAAATGCGATAATCCGCCATGCGTAAATCCCGAGCATCTTCAAATAGGCACAAAAGCCGAAAACAATTTGGATGCAGCAATAAAGCGCCGACATAACTATGGAACTGATCATTGGAATGGCAGGTTGACCAATGATGACGTTATCGCCATTAGAGCCAGCACAGAAAAACAATCTGTCCTTGCTATTCAATATGGCGTTAGTCAGTCTCATATTTCAAAAATCAAAAATAATTTGCACAGGAAGTAACTCATTTCGTACCTTTCAAAGCATCAACTAATGCGTTGTATTTTGTGGATTCTTGCACCTGTTTGGATATTTCTCGTGTCTTAGCTATGTCAGCCGCAGTTTTTGCCAAAGGGAAACGAATAGCCGCTAACTGATCCAAGCCGCGCATAACCACACTTCCAGTATTGGAGTAATTGACAGCGCCTTGTGGTTTGACCAAAGCATCTTGCACAGTATCACGCAAATCAATCAGGTTTTCACGTCCCTTTTTACCAAACATATAAGTTAACTTATCTTCACGATCTAGCGTGTCAATGGCAGATTTAAGCTTGGCAAACGACAGCTCACCGCTTGCATTCTTGGTTAACTGGTCTTTCAAATATTGCACAGTTTGACCTTGCAATTCTGCATAAGCCTGTTGCCCCTCAGGGCCACCCTTTTTCAGCAGCTTGGTGACTGTACGCATTTCTTCCAAACTGCCATCAAGCACCACATGGGAGAAAACATCATCCAGCGCCACAGCGCGGTCTGTATAGCCGCCTTTAGTGCCAAGCAATTTAGCCACGCGGTAGGTATTCTCAAACTCGTTAGCCAGCTCTTTGCGTTGCGTTCTTGCGGCGCGGTACATATCCCCGCCTGCGCCCTCAGTCATGTCGTTAATTACGTTTTTGACTTGACGCATAAACACGCCCGATGGCTTGCCAGGCTCGCCTAACTGACCCGCAGCCTTATACAGATTTTCAACGTCATCAATGGTTACTTGCCCATTTGTAGTCGTTTTCAATGCTTCTAGCTTGGCTTTGATTGAATTGATCTCAGGCACAGAAATAGCCTCAGGCGCATTGTTAGCCAGCCATTGCTCTAAAGGCGCGGTGTCTACCACTTGTTTAGTTTCGCCAGCATCTCTAGCCGCTTGATAAGCTTCATCCACTTTAAGTTTTTTGGCATCAAACTGCTTAACAATCTGTGTATCCACCAAAGAACCAATCTTGCGATAGGCGGTGGGGTCTGCATACTCAGCGCCAGTTTGATCTGCCAATTGCTCAAAGCGCTTCAAAATATCTTGTTTTTGACGCTGCTTAAACTCGGTCAGCGCTTTGGCTAAGTCAGGGTTTTCCTTAGGTAAATCAGATTCGCGCTTCAAAAGCCCAAAATCTTGTAACTGCTCGCCCTTGGTTAAAGGAATACCCTGCTGTAAGGCTCTTTCTTGGCGAATTAAAGCTTGATCTGTAGATGCCGCACCCATGCCCGTCATTTGAGGATTTTTAGGCTGTAAAAGCGCCGCCATACGTTGCTGTGTGGTAATTACCGCCGGAGCAACAATATTTCTTGCTTGCGAAAGAGCAGGGCCAGCAAGGGTAGACAAAGCCGTTCCAGCACTTGATAAAGGCGTTGGTGGTATTGCGTTCAATGCCTTACCCATTGCGTTAACAATGTCAGGGCCTGTTTCTGTGCGTGGCTGATAAAACTGTTGGCTAGTGACTTGGGCGGCTTTTTGCCCCATTTCTTTGCCTTGTGGCGTTCCATAACCGCCATACGCCTCGCCAAACATCTTAGCCAAGGGCGTAGCTACCATTTGACCAACTTGACCCGCAATGATCGCTGGTGTCTCAACCAGCCCCATAACGCGGTCTTGCATGGAAACAGGGGTAGGCGGTAAGGTTGTGCTACGTTCTGCGCCAGGTATCTGTGCGCTGCTTACGCCCAACTGCTCAAAGAATTTACCTCTTGGAATGTCCGCATAGTATTTGCTATGTAAGGCATCTGCCAATGCAAGATCAGGCATATCGTTGTATTCGGGGTTTTGAGCACGAAATTCAACTAAGGTTGCCATTACTTTCTCCGCAAGCCTAAAGGATCAGTACCGCCACCCATTGGGGCTTTAGATTGACCGCCCATATATTTGTCAATATAGGCTTGACCCTCTTTTGTAGTTCCAAGTCTCATGCCGTCAATGGCTCGCTCTCGGGCTTCTGTTTTTTGTTTAATTACTTTGTCGCCCTCGCCAATCATGGGGAAAAACTCTTTAATGGTGTTTGACACCTCTGAAGCGCCAAACGATGCACCCGAGGTTTTACGCAACCATGCCGTGGCAAAGGCAATTTGAGCTTGTGCAAGGCGTTGCTGATCTGCGTTAGGGCCAACCAAACTTGTGGGGTCAGTCCTAGCAATAGATTCAATTTGATCTGCAACCTTTTCGCCAACGCCCAAAGGCACTAAACCAACCAAGCTTTGCATCATTGCAGGAATAACCGCATTTTTAACTGTTCCAGCTTTTTCAAGCTCTCTCATAGTGGTATTAGCTTGTGCCATCGATCCACCAAACAAAGCCGCATTGCTTTGACCCTCAGTCATGTCTTTGTTGGCAGACATAAGTTTTTGTTTTGCAACCTCACGCTGATCCCTTGGGCTTAAGCCTGATACGTCTTGTATTTCTGCGGGCGCAGGCGCGGTGGCAGGAGCTGGTGCAACAGCGGGCGCTCTTGGGGCATTTAAAGGCGTGTATGCGCGACCTCTTGGCTGCACAGCAGGGGCAACAACAGGCGGCGCTCCAATAGGGGCGGCTTGTGCTGTTGGGATAGCAGGCTGTGAAACAGGTTGGTTTTGTATAGCACCTAAAACGCCAGTAGTAGGTGTGGGCGCGGTGGGTATTGCCACATTTGCGCTAATGCCTTGATCAGTCAATGTTGCTTTTTTAATATTAAGATCAGCCAAGGCGACCTTGAAGTCAAAGACATTTTTAGGTGTAATGCCACCCGCTTTGTTAACCAATGAGGTGTTAACCAAGTCCACAATGGCAGGGTTTTCTTTCCAATTTTTTGGCAAAGCGCCAGCAACTTGCAAATCACCCAAAATGCCCACCAAAGGTTTGGGTACACCAGCAGCCAACAATGGATCGCTCTTTTTAAAATAGCGTGTAACCGGTTGGCCTTGGTCATTGGTGGTTTCAACAGATACCAAATCCTCAGGCTTTCTAGCGCCCTCAACAAATGTATCTAAAGGCGCGGGGGCGTTTTTATTGATCAAGCCAGTAATTTCTTGACCGTTATCATCAAACTTGCTGTATTTTTCCCAGCTTGGCTTTTCGGGAATGGTTGACAATGGTTTTAAGGTTACTGGGTCTAGGAAAACATCCCCTGCGCTGGCTTTAATTGGCGCTTTAGGCGCGGCTTGTGCCAACAATTGCGCCATGTACGCTTGACGCACAGGCTCTGTCTTAATGCCCGATAAACCCTCGGCAGGCAGATAACCCGCTGGTCTTGCAGGAATAGCCGCTTGACCGCCTTGAGTGATAGTGCTTTGACCCTCTTGGAATGTTGGCTCAATAGCAGGCTGACCAGCTTGTGCTGGCGCTTGCAAAGCGCGAATCATGGCTTGGAAGTCGTTTGTAATGTCGCCTTGGTATTTTTCAGCCAAGGCTTTTTGTTCTTCTTTTGCAGCTCTTGTTTCTTTGCCTGCTGTATAAGCATCAAGCATTTTGGCAAGACCCGACGCATGACTAACCCTTACGCCTGGCTGTTGGGGCAACGCCATCGGCTGCATAGACTGCTGTGCAAGCATTTCTGCCATCCGCAAGCGCCTTGCAATAGCTTCACTTTCAGCGGTGTAGGGGTTTAGGTTAATGTCAGGCATCAAAGTCTCCCGTAGTCAACCATCAAGAACCCAGCGGGGTGATGCAAGACAACATCAGGTCTTAATACCAATGCCTCTTGAGCCATTACGCCAACTTCATGTCGCCCAAAAATATCGTATTCATATATGCCAAGACCCGATTTATGCGTTCCAAGGCGTTTAATGTTTGATTTCAAGCGAATGTCAGAAGCCCGAGCCGCTGAACCGCCCAAGTTATACAAACCCTCAACGTTGGTGTTATATGTACCAACTTGCTGGTTGTATAAATTTTGGTTGAATGCGCCTTGTTGAGCTGCGGCATTGGCAATTGGTGCTGGCGTAATCGTTTGACCTTGGTAAGCACCAAATTGCGGATTCTGAATCTGCGATCCTGACATCAACGCATTGATTTCATTTAATGGCAATTGACGTTGTGTAAGCGCTTGCGCTAATGCTTGCTGTTGGGCAGTATTGCCAAACTGAGCCGCTTGCATAGCTTGGTTGTATCTTTGTGCCTCAATAGCGTTTTGCGCTTGAGCTGCAGTCATGCCCTGACCATAGTTTTGAGCAATAGCTTGATTTTGAGCTTGCTGTGCTTGTTGAGCTGCGCCAAATTGCGACAATTGAGCCGCGTTACCATATTGACCGCCTTGCAGAGCTTGATTGAAACCTTGTTGGTTTGCACCAATATCCAAGTTCAATCCTTGCAAAGCCGCTTGGCTTCTAAGATCGTTTTCTTGTTCGCCAAGAATTCGGGCGGCATTGTCATAAGCTTCTGTGCCAGGCCGCAACCCTTGGTTAATCAATTGCGTTTCTGTGCTTGTGCGCTGCCGAGCCAAAGACGGCTCTAAGCGCCGCATGATTGCCTCTTGCGCCGTTGTTCCAGCGTTTACAGGCATCTTGGCAATATTGCTTAAATCCAATTGGGAATTTAAAGTAGGGGCATTTGGCCCACCTTGGGCAAGTCCATACTGCCCCGCACTAGGTGCATTTTGTAATGCGCCACCTTGATTAAATTGGGTTTGTACTTGTCCACCAAACGAAAAAGGCGTGGACAATGTACCAAAAGCATTTGTGTAAGCTGTACCGCCCAATCGAGCCAAATTACCTTGTAAAGCTTGTTGTGCCTCTAAAGTTCTTTGAGCCTCAGGCGTAAGGGTTTGCCTAATAGTTGGCACATCCCCCTCATAACTAACTAATTGAGTCCCATAAGGACTGTAAACATTTGGGTTGGATAATTTTGCAGATGCCCTTGCGGTTTCTACGTTAGCCGCACCTTGAGCTACTGCCGCACCTGTATAGTCGGGCGCTGCTGGTGGGGCCGGTGGTTTACCAAAAACTGCTTCTTTTATTTCAGTTAAAAAACCCATAATTTTATCCTTTACAAAACGCCACCAGCCTCAAACACTAGATCGGTAGCGACCCATTGCAATTGTATGCCCTGCGTAGCAGTTTTGATCAGCGGGGCAAACGTATATCCAATATTTGTGACCCCCTGCCAATCAGCGCTTGGCACTAAGCCCGATCCCCAAATAGCGGAATCCCACAATCCTGTGTCCCATATTCCATAAATACTAGCTGAAAAGTTAAGCTGTGCCGATTCGTCCGCTAAGTTGTAGTCCACATTTACGTTTCCAAAAACAGATGGCGTACCATTTGATTGGAGGTGATAACGAATCATCTTGCATTGTTTTTGCAAGGCTGTTCCATAAGATTGAAAGCTCTGAAGTCCAAACCCAGCAATATCGGCGGTGTCATCTGTATTGCCATTCCAAGCCAAGCCCACATAGCCATCCCCACCAAAGTAAGGGTCATCTAAGTGCAATTCCCAACAATTGGCATACCAGCCTGTAAAGTTACACCAGCTTTTGGTGATGTTGTTCATCACAAATTGCTGTTGCTCGCCCTCGTCATAAGGCACATTCAAGATCAATTGATTTTCTTTTGGGTAATACAGCAAACACCACCCAAAATTACCGCCGTAAGCCGATATTGCCGCGCTCATGGCATATTGAATCTTGTTGGTGATAGACACCCTTGGATCAAGCCTTGAGCTTTGCAATGCCCCACTCATAGGCACTACGCCATC
>RFQL01000091.1 GCA_009924985.1 Burkholderiaceae bacterium
ATTGGGCAAGGTAAAGATAATGCCCGCGAGTTTTTGAAAGAGAACCCTGAAATGGCTAAAGAAATTGAGGCAAAGATCCGTGAGAAGTTGGGTGTTAAAAACGCAGGATCCTTAATTAGCGAAACACTCGATGATGAGGAGATGGAATCTGCGGACGCTTAATGCAGGCTCTAAGTAAATCATCTAAACAAAGCCCGAGTCTCAAAGCTCGGGCTTTGCGTCTTTTATCGCGACGGGAATACAGTCGCAAAGAACTGGCGAGTAAATTAGTTCAACTCGTACGGCAAAATAAAGAAGAGCCACCCAAGGACCTCGAAATACACATCGAGGAAGTGCTCACTGACTTTGAGGCAAGAGGCTGGCTAAGTGACGAGCGTTTTGCAAATGCTTTAGTGCGTCGACGAAGCGAGCGTTTTGGAGTTCGGCGCGTAGCCGATGAGCTACAAAGGGCGGGGGTTGAAACCGGTCTTATTTCTCAACTCACAGGCGAACTCAAGGAAACTGAGTTTGAGCGCGCTAAGGCCTTATGGGTGCGTAAATTTGGTCAAATTTCCAGTGAACAAAAGGAGCGGGCCCGTCAGTACCGCTTCCTTGTTTCTAAGGGTTTTAGCCCAGATCTTGTGGCTAAGGTGATTGGCGGGCGCTCAGCCTCAAATTAGGCAAATTAAGGCTTTGAAAATGTTAGACTTATAGGTCTTTTGCAGGCGTTTAAAGTCCCGTTTTGCCTTGATTTGGGTCAATAGCCCGAACTGCTTCATCAGGGAAAATAGCTTTCACGCTGGCGTTGAAAAATAAACATTTCCAGGAGCTGTTATGAAGATTCATGAGTACCAAGGCAAGGAACTTCTGCGCCAATTTAATGTACCTGTGCCCAATGGTATTCCAGCGTTTAGTGTTGATGAGGCCATCAAGGCAGCTGAGAAATTAGGCGGCCCCGTCTGGGTTGTTAAAGCCCAAATTCATGCGGGTGGTCGTGGTAAGGGTGGTGGTGTCAAGTTAGCCAGAAGCATGGAGGAAGTTAAAAACTATGCCTCTTCGATCTTGGGAATGCAATTAAAGACCCACCAAACGGGTCCCGAAGGACAAAAAGTTCGTCGACTCTTAATTGAGGATGGTGCCGATATTAAAAAAGAGTATTACCTTGGAATCTTGACCGATCGCGGTACCCAAAAAGTGGTGCTGATGGCATCCAGCGAAGGCGGCATGGATATCGAAGAGGTCGCTGCGAAGACCCCTGAAAAGATTATTAAAGTATTTGTGGATCCTCTGATTGGTTTAAGTGATGCACAATGTGATCAGTTAAGTAAGGGGATTGGTGTACCAGAAGTCTCGCAAGGTAAAGCTCGTGAGGTGTTCAAGAATCTCTATAAAACCTATTGGGATACTGACGCCTCCCTCGTTGAGATAAATCCTCTGATCTTAGAGGGTAATGGCAATATCAAAGCCCTCGATGCCAAATTTAATTTTGACTCGAATGCGCTATATCGTCATCCCGAGATCGTTGCTTACCGCGATGAGGATGAAGAAGATCCGGCAGAGATTGAGGCATCTAAGTTTGATCTAGCTTACATTTCTTTGGATGGCAATATTGGTTGCTTGGTCAATGGCGCTGGTTTAGCAATGGCCACGATGGATACGATTAAATTATTTGGTGGTCAGCCAGCGAACTTCTTAGATGTAGGTGGTGGCGCAACGGCGGAGAAAGTGACCGAGGCCTTTAAGATCATGCTCAAGAATAAGAGTGTGAAAGCAATTCTCGTCAATATCTTTGGCGGCATTATGCGTTGTGATGTGATTGCAGAGGGTGTAGTGACTGCTTGTAAGGCGGTGAACCTATCGGTACCCTTGGTCGTACGAATGAAGGGCACTAATGAGGAGCAGGGTAAAAAGATTTTGGCAGACTCTGGTTTGCCAATTATCAGCGCCGACTCCATGGCAGAAGCAGCAACTAAAGTCGTTGCTGCAACCCAAGGTAAATAAGCCATCACACCCAATTAGAGGAATACATTATGTCGATCTTGATTAATAAAAATACCAAAGTGATTACCCAAGGCATTACAGGTAAAACCGGGCAGTTTCATACAGAGAAGTGCCAAGAATACGCCAATGGCAAAAACTGTTTTGTCGCTGGTGTTAATCCTAAAAAAGCGGGCGAGTCTGTTTTTGGAATCCCTATTTATGGGACAGTGAAAGAAGCTGCTAAGGAAACAGGCGCAACGGTATCCGTTATCTATGTCCCACCCCCAGGAGCTGCCGCAGCGATTTGGGAAGCAGTCGAGGCCGATTTGGATTTCGTGATTTGTATTACAGAAGGTATTCCTGTGCGCGATATGTTGGAAGTGCGCAATCGGATGCTGCAAAAGGAAGCCAAGGGTGGCAAGAAGACTTTGTTACTGGGCCCAAACTGCCCAGGACTCATTACCCCCGATGAAATTAAGATTGGCATCATGCCAGGTCATATTCATCGTAAAGGTCGTATTGGGGTAGTAAGCCGTTCAGGCACCTTGACTTACGAAGCCGTAGGCCAACTTTCTGCAATTGGTTTGGGTCAATCAACCGCTGTAGGTATTGGTGGTGATCCGATCAATGGTCTTAAGCACATTGATGTAATGAGAATGTTCAATGATGACCCTGATACAGATGCGGTCATCATGATTGGTGAGATTGGTGGACCGGATGAAGTAGAAGCGGCGCGTTGGTGCAAAGCCAATATGCAAAAACCTATCGTAGGCTTTATTGCTGGGGTCACCGCCCCCCCAGGAAAGCGCATGGGCCATGCAGGGGCCTTGATCTCAGGTGGCGCCGATACGGCCGACGCAAAGTTAGCAGTCATGGAGGAGTGTGGATTTAAGGTGACTAAAAACCCTTCTGAGATGGCGAGTTTACTGAACGCAATGATTTAATTTAAAAATTAAGCTGTAATAGCAAGCGATGTTTAAAGTGTTTGGATAACTATAAATAACAACAAGAGGAAGACATGGAATTTTTTGCAATGATTGATTGGTCTGTGGTGATTCAAATCATCATTATCGACCTACTACTGGGGGGCGATAATGCCGTAGTAATTGCGTTAGCCTGCCGTAATTTACATCCCAATCAAAGAAGGAAGGGCATTATCTGGGGGACTGCTGGCGCCATTATCTTGCGCGTCATCTTGGTTGCTTTTGCAGTCACCTTATTACAAATTCCATTCTTAAAGTTAGTTGGAGGCGCTTTGTTGTTATGGATTGGCTACAAACTCATGGTGCAGCATGATGAGGAAGAGCACAATATGGATGCCCCAGACAAATTGTTTGCTGCCATTAAAACCATCATCATTGCAGATATCGTCATGAGCTTAGATAACGTTCTCGCTATTGCTGGCGCGGCGGGTCAAGTGGATAACTCAGTCCATCAGGTGGGTTATGTAATCTTTGGTTTATTGGTATCCGTACCGATCATCGTTGCTGGTAGCAAGATAGTTCTTTATCTCATCGATCGATTCCCTCTGATTGTGACTGCGGGTGCAGGACTTTTAGGATGGATTGCGGGTGGCATGATGATGACCGATCCCGCACTCATTAAGCAGTTTGGTGAAGGTTTAGCGGATTACGCGACCATTGCAGGTATTGTGGGTGCGATTGGTGTCATGGCTGTTGGTGAATTGGTGAAGCGTAGCAGCAAAAAAGCAAGTACTTAATTGACTGACAACAAAATCAGATACTATTTATAACAACTTACCCCTCTGTAGTGAGTATTTATCCGATGATAGAGGCTCATTAGGGAGGGGATTTTTATGCTTAAAAAAAATAAAGATTTAAATCAAAAAGGTTTTACCTTAATCGAAGTGATGGTCGTGGTTGCCATCATTGGTATCTTGGTTGCAGTCGCAGTACCTCAGTATCAAGACTATATTGCGCGCGGTCGGGTGGTCGAGGGGCTAAACTTAGCCTCTAATGCCAAATTAGCAGTAACCAAAGCCTATGCGAGTAAAGGCCCTTCACCGATGGATCGAGCGACTCAAGACGCCTTCTCATTTACGGTAACACAAAGTGTCAAAGATATTGAGATTCTGGCCAATGGTGCAATTGCAATCGATTACCAAACTTCAGTAGCGCCTGATGGTAAAAATAGTTTGATCTTAATTCCAACGAATGAGCCAGATGTAGCAATTCCGCGAACCATTGATTTATCGCAAAGCGGTGTTGCCACTTGGTCAGGTGGTTGGTCGTGTCGTTCGGAGCAAACGAGCCTTCCGGCAAAGTTGCTCCCAGCAGAATGCAGAGCTGGTAAATAAGATAGTGATGGCGAGTTTTAATTAACTCGCCTTCCACTCCCCCGACTTACCACCACTCTTCTCTACTAGCTTGATATCGCTCATGACCATGCCACGGTCTACTGCTTTGCACATGTCATAAATCGTGAGAAGTGCGACTTGGACTGCGGTTAGGGCTTCCATTTCTACGCCGGTCTGCCCGGTTGTTTCTGCCCTGACTGTGCACTGAATCGTGCTTGTTGCGGGGTTGGGCTCAAATTCCACGCTAACATGAGTAAGGGCAATTAGGTGACACAGGGGAATGAGATCAGAAGTTTTCTTGGAGGCTTGTATTCCTGCAATTCGGGCAATTCCGAGGACATCCCCCTTTTTATGCCCTCCCGCCTGAATTAATTCATAGGTGGTAGCATGCATTTGAATACAACCACTATGGCTACACGGTGTGTGGAGGCCTTATCGCCGACATCGACCATATGGGCTTGGCCACTGGAATCAAAGTGCGTCAGTTTGTTCATAACTTGTGTTTTACCATAGAGGAATGGGTATGCAATTGAGACGTATTTTGGCACTTTACTTAAGTTTAGTCTTGGGTGCCCCTTCTTTTGCCCAACCCAGTGGGGTGTCGGTTCAGCAAGACAATGCAGCAAAAGAGAACTTGGGGCGGGTTATCCAGTCTCCTGAGGCACGCTCAATTCATTTGCCATCGCGTAATACCTTGCAATCGCAACCAACCCTTGTGTTACCCGATATGGGTGATCCAGGTGGGGGAGCCCTTAGCCCCTTGGATGAGCGAAAGATCGGCGAGCAAATTATGCGGGAGATACGGCGTGACCCAGATTTCTCAAATGATTGGCCAATCTACGATTACCTGAATAATATGGAACGCCGTCTCATGCAGGCTGCTAAACGATTGCAATTGGGCGGCGCCAACGCTCAGGGCAGTGCTGCATATGACTACGAGGTATTTGCGATTAAAGATCCATCGATCAATGCATTCGCTTTACCCGGCGGATTTATTGGCTTTCATACGGGTTTGCTAATTACTGCTGAAACTGACTCTGAAGTCGCCTCAGTCATGGGGCATGAGATCGGACACGTTTTACAGCGCCATATCGCCAGGTCTCTTGAGAAGCAGGGAACGAATTCAGTTATTGCGCTTGCGGGTATTGTGCTTGGCGCACTAGCAGCTGCAAGCAACCCAAGTGCCGCAGTAGGCTTAATTACTGGAGGTCAGGCCTTAGCGATACAAAATCAACTCGCATACTCACGCGATGCAGAACGAGAATCTGACCGAATTGGTTTTCAGATACTGCAAGCCAGTGGTTATGATGTCAACGGCGCCCCAGCATTCTTTCAGCGCCTACAAAAATTTTACGGCATCATGGATAGTGGTGTGCCTGCGTATGTGCGCACGCATCCGCTCACCATTGATCGTATTGCAGATATGCAAGATCGAGCCCGCACGGTCCAGCAAAATCGTGTCCCTAGCAGCTTAGAGTTTTACTTAATTAAGGCCAGAGCCCGGGTTGAGCAAAGTGGTAGCTCAAGCGGCTTATTTGATTTACGGAATATATTTGAGAGCAACTCCAAGCAAGCTGCTCCTGAAAAGCAGATGGAAGGATTTTATGGTTTAGCCTTAGTTGCACAAAAACAGGGTCGTCTTGAGCAGGCGGAGAGTTTTTTACAAAAGGCTCGCGCTGTAGCGCAGAATGTGCTGGCACCAGGATCACCAGTTCAGCGTCAAAGCCTATCCTTTGATTACACCGCCTCAGAATTGGCCTTGGCGAGAGGAAGGGCAGAAGATGCTTTGCAGTTTGCACAAAATGCTGCCAAAGCAGAGCCATATTCATTCTCAGCAGTAGTTGCACGCGTTCGTGCTGATCTCAAGCTTGGTCGAACGAATGATGCGATCACGCTATTGCGGGCCAAAACTAAAGCCCAGCCTAATGAAACAATTTGGTGGGAGTTATTAGCAAGCGCGTATGACCAAGATAAAAAAATTGGTCTACGGCACTATGCTTTAGCAGAAAAATTTGCTACCGAGGGGGCTTGGCCATCGGCCATTGAACAGTTACGCATTGCACGCGTCGCTGTTGGTACTGACTTTTATTTAGGCTCAGTGATTGATGCCCGTTTACGAGCGTTTCAGCATCAATATCGCGAAGAGCAAAACGAGAAAAGAAAAGGCTAATGGAGCTCGTGTTGATCGTTTGGAAACTCAAAATCATCATCGTGTGAGCGGCTGGCATGCAAATGAGCAATCCGCCAACCCTTGCCGTCTTGCATTAGAACTAAGGTAATGTTAATTAAAAAATTAGCCTCAATCTGCTTAGCTTCAAAGTAGACCGCCTCGGTAGAATCAAAGACCGCAGCACCCATGGTGATGTGCTCAATACAAGCGATCGGTTCTAGATAGAGTGGTTTATTTAACATCC
>RFQL01000092.1 GCA_009924985.1 Burkholderiaceae bacterium
GTTCTGGAGTGCTCCGGTAAATTTACGTCTAAAGAGAAGGCGATGGTGCATATTCAGCAGGGAGCAAAGAAGGTCTTAATCTCCGCTCCTGGTGAAAAAGATGTGGATGCCACCATGGTGTATGGTGTCAACGAGAAGGTTCTAAAGCCCACTGATCTAGTGGTCTCCAATGCAAGTTGTACTACGAATTGCTTAGCCCCCTTGGTCAAACCTCTTTTAGAGAAGATCGGGATTGAATCAGGCCTCATGACCACTATTCATGCCTTTACGAATGACCAGGTCTTAACCGACGTGTATCACAAAGATAAACGCAGGGCACGCTCGGCGGTGAGCAGTATGATCCCAACCAAAACGGGTGCAGCCAAAGCGATTGGCTTGGTACTGCCGGAACTAGCAGGGCGATTTGATGGTTTTGCGATGCGCGTACCGACCATTAATGTCTCTGTGGTAGATCTGACCTTTATAGCTAAGCGTTCCACCACGGTGGATGAGATTAATCTCATTCTCAAGAGTGCTAGCGAGAATGAACTGAAAGGCATTCTTGGGTTTAATACCTTGCCATTGGTCTCGATTGACTTTAACCATGATCCCCGCGCCAGTATCTATGATGCTTCGCAAACCCGTGTATCGGCAGATGGTAAGTTGGTGAAGGTCTTGTCCTGGTACGACAATGAGTGGGGCTACTCGGTACAGATGCTCAATGCTGCCGAAGCCTTGATGGCGGTATAAATCATTGGCCAGGAACCCTGCCACACGATCCAAAAAGCACGATCCAGATTCTGCTTTAGTTGAAGATATTCGCCTCCTAGGGCGAATCCTGGGTGATGTTATTCGGGAGCAGGAGGGCGTTGATGTTTTTAATCTGATTGAGACGATTAGAACCCTATCGGTGCGCTTTCATCGCCATAGTGATGAGCAAGCCAATAAATTACTCAAGAAGCTTTTAAAGGGGTTGAGCGCAGATGAGTCGGTGAAGGTGATTCGGGCCTTTACCTACTTTAGTCATCTAGCAAACCTGGCTGAGGATCGACATCAATTGCGTCGGCAAGCAGCCCAAGAGCGCCTTGCCACTAAACAAGAAGGAAGTATTGATCTTGCTCTTGAGCGGATTCGGGCAGCTGGGATTACCAACCAAGCAATATCAAAAACCTTGGCCCATAGCCATCTTTCCCCGGTATTAACCGCTCATCCAACCGAAGTACAGCGCAAGAGTATCTTGGATGCAGAGCGCAGCATTGCGCAATTACTCCAGACCCGAGATCAAATTAAAGATCGTGCCAAGGCTTTTCATCTTACGAAAGATGTTTTGTGTGAGCGCGAATTAGCCGATAACGAGTCACTGATGAAGGCAAGGGTGATTCAGCTCTGGCAAACCCGCTTATTGCGGGTGACTAAGCTTAAGGTCGTCGATGAAATCGAGAACGCACTTAGTTATTATGAAGCTACTTTCTTGCGAGAGATTCCCAAGCTCTATGCCCAACTCGAGGACCGTTTAGGAAACCAGCCAGTTGCCTCCTTTTTGAAGATGGGGCAATGGACCGGTGGGGATCGCGATGGAAACCCCAATGTGACTGCTGAGACTTTGGACTATGCACTCAGACGTCAAGCGGATATGATCTTGCGCCACTACTTAACGGAGGTGCATTACTTAGGAACGGAGCTATCCCTATCCGCTTTATTGGTTGACTTTCCAAAGCCCATGCACGAGTTGGCAGGACGCTCACCCGACTCTAACGAACACCGCATGGACGAACCCTATCGTCGCGCACTCACCGGAATGTACTCCCGCCTTGCCGCCACACTAAAGAGCTTAACGGGTGGAGATGCGGCACGCCATGCCGTGCCACCACAAAATCCCTATACAAGCGCTCATGAGTTCTTGGAAGACCTCAAAATCATTGAGCATTCTCTTCGCTCCCATTCAGCCCAGGCTCTTGTCAATCAACGCTTACGACCACTCATTCGCTCGGTGGAGGTATTTGGATTTCATTTGGCGACCGTTGATTTGCGCCAAAGTTCGGATAAGCATGAAGAGGTAATCCACGAGCTTCTCTTGGTAGCAAAGATTGAGAATGATTACTCCGCCCTGAATGAATTATCGAAGCAGGCGATCTTACTGCAATTGTTAAATGAAGCTAGGCCCTTGAGGGTGATTGGGGCTAATTACTCGAGCCACACCTTGGCCGAACTAAAAATAGTTGCCTTAGCCAAAGAACTCAGAGAGCGCTTTGGAAGCGATGCCATACGGCACTACATTATTAGTCATACCGAGACCGTCAGTGATCTTCTTGAGGTCATGTTGCTCCAAAAAGAAGTAGGACTCATGCACGGTACTTTAGATACAAAATCAAGGATTGATTTGATCACGGTCCCTTTATTTGAGACCATTGGCGATCTGCGTAATGCAGCTCCCATCATGTCTGATTTTTATGCTTTACCAGGCATTGCTCATTTGGTAAAACGCTCGGGTGGTGAGCAAGACATTATGTTGGGTTACTCCGATAGCAATAAAGATGGCGGGATCTTTACGAGTAATTGGGAGTTGTATTGTGCCGAGATTGCGCTGGTGGATTTATTTGAGCGCTTAGCCAATAGCCATAACATCCAACTGCGTTTATTTCATGGGCGAGGCGGTACGGTGGGTCGTGGCGGCGGGCCTAGCTATGAAGCAATCTTGGCACAACCTCCAGGAACAGTGCGCGGCCAAATCCGTTTGACCGAACAAGGGGAGGTGATTGGATCTAAATATTCCAACCCTGCCATTGGACGACAAAACCTCGAAGCGCTCATTGCTGCCACCCTTGAGGCAACACTCTTACAGCCAACTAAACCAGCAAGTAAGATATTTTTGGAGACCGCCGCTCAAATCTCGCAAGCGAGTATGGATGCATACCGATCTCTGATCTATGAGACCGATGGCTTTGCAGAGTTTTTCTTTCAAGCAACCCCTATACGAGAAATCGCAGGACTTAATATTGGTTCGCGGCCAGCATCACGTAAGGCTAGTCAGCGGATCGAGGATCTGCGAGCAATTCCGTGGGGCTTTAGTTGGGGACAATGCCGCTTAACGCTACCCGGTTGGTTTGGTTTTGGATCTGCAGTTGATTTTCTATTGCATCAATCCAGTCCCGCTAAGCAAAAAGCTGCCTTAGCCCTGCTACAAAAGATGTATCGCCAGTGGCCTTTCTTTCGCACCTTGTTATCAAATATGGACATGGCTTTATCGAAAGCGGATCTTGATTTAGCAGCGCTCTACAGTGAGCTGGTTGATGATGTGCGCTTACGCAAGAAGATTTTTACTGCGCTTTGCGCTGAATGGGATAAGACGGTGCATGCACTCACTCGTATTACTGGTGAGAAGCAACGCTTAGCGAATAATCCTATTTTGGCACGCTCGATTCGTCATCGCTTCCCCTATATCGATCCCTTGCACCATATTCAGGTGGAGCTGGTACGACGCTATCGCGCCGGCCATACGGATGAACGGGTCCAGCGCGGTATTCATTTGTCGATCAATGGGATTGCTTCAGGACTGCGCAATACAGGATAGCCTCCAAACTAGTAAAATAGGGAAATCATTTCTTTTTTTACTCAATAAGGATTTTGCATGCCAAGCTTACTTTCCAATGTAGACCCTGATGGTTTACTTGAATTCTCGGTGGTTTATACCGATCGCTCCCTTAACCACATGTCTACTGAGTTTAAGAAGGTGATTACTGATATCTCGGCAATCCTCAAAGATGTGTACAAGGCTCATTCCACAGTGGTTATTCCAGGGAGTGGTACCTACGGTATGGAGGCCGTTGCGCGACAGTTTGCCCCTGGTAAAAAATGCTTAATTATTCGAAATGGTTGGTTTAGTTATCGTTGGACGCAAATTTTTGATCTAGAGCAATTTACAAAAGATATTCACATTATTAAAGGTCGTCAGAAAGAAGTCAGTGCCCAAGGACCCTATGCACCTCCCCCCGTTGAAGAGGTGGTGGCCTATATTAAGAAAGAGAAACCTGAGGTTGTGTTTGCTCCGCACGTAGAGACCTCCGCCGGAATCATTCTCCCCCCTGAGTATTTGCGTGCGATTGGTGATGCAGTTGAGTCTGTGGATGGCTTATTTGTTCTCGACTGTATTGCATCAGGTGCAATGTGGGTGGATATGAAGGCAAGCAAGATTGATGTTGTGATCAGTGCACCTCAAAAGGGGTGGAGTAGTTCGCCCTGTTGCGCTTTGATTGGCATGAGCGAGCGTGCCCGTCAGAAGATTGAGAATACCCAAAGCAATAGCTTCTCGATTGATCTTAAAAAATGGCTGCAGATTATGGAGACCTATGAGAAGGGTGCGCATGTGTATCACACCACCATGCCAACCGATGCGCTCAAGATCTTACGCAATGCCATGAAGGAGACCCAGTCGCATGGCTTTGATTATCTAATGCAACAGCAGATACTGTTGGGCTCTAAAGTAAGAGCCTTGATGGTTTCTAAAGGCTTCCCTAGCGTAGCTGCGGCTGGTTATCAGGCACCATGCGTGGTCGTCAGCTACACCACTGATCCAGAAATGCAATCTGGTAAAAAGTTTATCGATGTTGGTATGCAAACGGCTGCGGGTGTGCCATTGCAGTTGGGTGAAAGCGCTGAGTTCCGCACATTCCGCCTTGGACTCTTTGGTTTGGAGAAACTATTGCATATTGAGCGAGCAATTAATCACCTCGAGACCGCTATGAATCAAATTACTACCAAGTAAATAAGATTGTCCTTAATAAACTTTTTACTAAATGAAGCCTTATGTTAAAACTTGATCAACATCCTTCCGGTAGACATTTCTTACATATCCCTGGGCCAAGCCCCGTTCCGGCTCGCGTCTTGCGGGCAATCAGTTATCAAACTATTGATCATCGTGGTCCTGAGTTCGGAGAGCTTGGTCTCAAATTGTTATCGGGCATGCAATCCATTTTCAAGACCAAGCACCCTGTCATTATTTATCCTAGCTCCGGAACGGGCGCATGGGAAGGTGCTCTTGTTAATACTCTCTTAGCAGGTGATTTGGTCTTGATGTACGAGACCGGACACTTTGCAACTTTATGGAATAAATTAGCAAATCGTTTGGGGATTAAGACCGAGTTCATTGGTATTCCTGGAGCAGAGGGTTGGCGCCATGGAGTCGATGCGGCCACGATTGAAGAGCGTCTCAAAGCGGATGCTAATCATCAAATTAAAGCGGTCTGCGTTGTGCATAACGAGACCTCGACCGGGGTGACCTCTAATATTGCGGCAGTTCGCAAAGCAATGGATGCAGCAAAACATCCCGCTTTGTTGATGGTCGACACGATCTCTGGATTAGCGTCTGCTGATTATCGCCACGATGAGTGGGGTGTTGACGTCACTGTTAGCGGTTCCCAAAAAGGATTAATGTTGCCACCGGGTATTGGCTTTAATGCACTCTCACCTAAAGCAATCGAGGCTAGCAAGACAGCGACATTACCAAGAGCATATTGGGCTTGGGATGAGATCCTCGAGTCTAATAAGACCGGCTATTGGCCATCAACCCCAGCAACTAACTTGCTGTATGGTTTGCATGAAGCAATCGATATGATTTTGGCAGAAGGTTTAGATCATGTATTTTCGCGTCATCAGCATTTAGCGAAAGCATGTCGCGCTGCCGTAGAGGCATGGGGTTTAGAAGTACAGTGTAAAGATCCTGCAGTGTATTCTCCGGTGCTCACTGGGGTAAGAACCCCGCAAGGCGTTGATGCGGATGCTCTGCGCAAGTTGATATTTGAGCGCTATAACTTGTCTCTTGGTACCGGTCTTGGTAAGGCAAAAGGACAGTTATTCCGGATTGGTCATTTGGGAGATTGTAATGAGCTGTCGCTATTGGCAGCCATTAGCGGTTGTGAGATGGGTATGAACCGCTTTGGTATAAAGCTTAAAGGCAGTGGCATATTAGCTGCGCAAGAAGTTTTGCAGTAATTTATTATTTATTTTCGCTCTATATTAATTTGTAATGGAGCACATGAGTAGAGTTGATCAAATCGATCCTGATGCGGATTTAGGGCCAAGTAAGTCCGAGCTCAAGCGTCAAATGAGCGAGCGCCAAAAGTTGGCTGAGACCCTGGCTGGCTTTAGCCCAGAGTCACTGAAAACAGTCCCAATAGAAGACGGTTTGCGTGGAGCGTTGTTAGAGACCGCCAAGATTAAAACCTTTGGGGGAATACGTCGGCATAAACAGTACTTAGGAAAGCTCATGCGTTTGCTAAGCGAGGATGAGATTCTAGCCATTCGCAAGCAGATTGATGTGATTGAAGGGCCTGGAAGGGTGGAGACCGCTCATTTACACCGCATGGAACGTTTACGAGAACGCTTACTTAGTAATGATGAAGTGCTTACTGAATTGATTGCTCAGCATCCAAGTTTGGATGTGCAAAATCTCAGAACCTTAATCCGCAATGCACGTAAAGAGAAAGAATCCAATAAACCGCCAAAGGCTTATCGAGAGATATTCCAAGTATTACGGGAACTGGATACCCAAAGCCCATGAGCTCCAAACAATCGCGCGGTGAGCTCTATGTGGTGTTGCAAGCCATTTTATTAATTGCTTTGTTCTTTGGGCCTAAAGATGTATTCGGCGTACCCGCCAAGCT
>RFQL01000093.1 GCA_009924985.1 Burkholderiaceae bacterium
TTTTTAGCCAAGCTCACCCCTTTACGCGCCGCATCAAGATCGAGCTGTGAACTGCGCAAGAGTGGATGGCTTGACTCAGCATAATTCTCTAACTCAAAGAGCGTTGGTACATTACGAATCGCTTGCTGCACGTTTCCGGATAAAGCAATCTTCTCGCGTGGATCTCTGCCAATTAATAAATTAATATTGCGATACGCAATTTGGAGTTGCTTCTCAAGATTAAACTGCTCTGCGATCGCCGCATTTTGGGCTACTTGCGTATTTAAGAACTCTACGTATGCGGCGGCATTATTGGCATAGCGTGCCCGCGACACATTCTTAATCAACTCAAAGCGAGTAACCATCTCTTTTAAAACCAGTAACTGCTTTTGTGCTGATAAGGCACTGTAGTAAAGCGTTGAAAGCTGTGCTCCCAACTGCAAGTAATTGGACTCGCTCTGGGCCAATAGGGATTCTGCTGAAGTATCGGCAATTTCAGCAGCAAGCCCCCTCTTTCCTGGGAACTGAAAAGGTTGTGCAATTGAGATTGAGTTATTAGCACTTCCAGCATTACCTACCGAACCTAAGGCCAGAGGAGAATTTGCGGGCATTCCTGACCAAACAAGGCCAAGTTGTGGATTAGCGGGAGCTGCAATTTGCGGAATAGTTGCTTTAGCCGACAAATAATTTTCTCGTAAGGCGCTTAACTGTGGATTATTGATTTTTAATTCATTCCACAACTGCCTTAAGTCCATTTCCTTGGAGCTAGACAGAGCATGACTAGCCCCGATCCCCACATAAAGAACCACAAAACATGAAACAAGTCTTAAGAAGAAATACATAGAACCCAAGAAAAGTGCCGGGAAGGTACCAGATATACAAAAAGCAAATTAATTTCCCTAGGCAAGGATTAAGGAAGTAGAGAATCATCTTTACTCAGTAAGAGAACTACCTAAGAAAAGAGGGGGGGTGCTCGTGCCTGGCATGAACAACTAGGGTCAACTCTGAGGAGTGATGAAAAATAGTAATTAAAATCCACGGATGCAAATAAAAAATGAATGGACCGCCCCAATGAAATATTGATGAGCTCGATATCATCTACGATCGTATTGGTGACGATTAAAGTTTGGGCAAGATCTTCGTTATGCCACAAGATATTGAGTGGCTCGAAACGTTCTGCTACTACGAGTGTTTGATCAACAAGCTGAATTTCTTCAAAATCGTCCAAATCCTCTTGAAAGGATGGGGTCGCTGCCTGAACCGAACACCCAAAAATGACGGATGCGATCACAGCACAATGAATTAGTTTTTGCCTATTTAAATAAAACATGTCTAAATTTTAGATCAAGAAAGCCTTTAAGGACTGATTTTATAGCAATTTTTGTTGCAGGGCACAAAAAAGCCGCCAAATCGGCGGCTTTTTGGTAAGCAGAGATAACTAATTACTTGCGTTTATTAACAGAGTCTTTAAATGCTTTACCAGCTGAGAACTTAGCGGTCTTAGAAGCAGCAATCTTGATTGCCTCACCTGTTTTTGGATTACGACCAACACGTGCTGAACGTTTGCCCTGGCTAAATGTACCAAAACCAACCAACTGAACCGGGTCACCTTTGGTTACAGCTTTGATGATGTTATCAATTGCAGAATTAAGAGCACGCTCTGCGCTTGCTTTTGAAAGTTCTGCTTCATCAGCAATTTTTTCTACTAGTTCAGCTTTATTCATATTTTTTTCCTTTAAACAAACAATTAAAAAACTGCCACAAAAAAAAGACTGCGACCGCAGCCCAAAAATCAAAGTCACGTAGGCAAAAATTACTAACCGCATTTGTAACGCAATTAATAAGGATTTAGTTTGCTACATCCCCCTATTGAAAACAAGGGCTAACTCTAAGGATAATCCCTCATTTTTCATTAATTTTAACCCGATTGAAGCCTTTGCTGGCTTGAATTTGAAGATAATTTCATAATCTGGTTAAAAATAAACAGCATTTACTTGACAATCGGTCCGCGTCTTACCAACATCTTTCTTCCAATCATTACCGTCGCAATTACTAAGCTAGCAAAAATAATATTGATCCCGGTAATGGGTTCGGAGACCAAAATAGCAGAGGCGAAAAGCGTACAGAAAGGTTGCAACAATTGCACTTGACTAACGCGTGATATTCCACCAATTGCCATACCGCCATACCAAAAGAAGAACCCAATAAACATGGAGAAAATACTCAAATATAAAAAGCTAGACCAGGCGATGAGATCTGCCTGTAAATAATTTGACTCAAAAGTGAAGATACTGAATAAGGCATTGATCGGTAAAGCGATTACTAGGGACCAAGAGATTACCTCCTTAGCGTTCATTGTGCGCGATAAATTACCTCCCACTGCATATGAAATTCCATTGGCTAAACACGCAATTAAAAGCAGATAATCCGTGTACTGAATCCCTCCATGGCTGTTCATAAATGCATAAACCACCACGAGAGTACAGCCAATTAAAGCACTTACCCAAAATCCTAAGGAAGGCCGCTCTCTAAAGAGCAATACCCCTGCTACCACGGTAGCCAAAGGCATGATGCCCAGAATAACACCTGCATGCGATGCCTCACCCTCGGTCATTGCCAGATTTATAAAAAGTGGGAAGATGAACACCACGCCGATGGCCACAATGACGAACTGTCTTAACTCGCGTAGGCTAGGTAATTTTGCTTTAATACTAAATAAGTAAATAGCCGCTAAGACTCCTGCAAGAACGGCACGAGCAAATGCAATGAAGTAAGGATTAAAGCTTTGGACTGCTATCTTGGTAACCGGTAGAGTCAGGCTAAAAATAAAGATACCAATAAAACCGATGAGCATTCCTCGTGTTTCAGTTTTCACGGTGGCAATCTGTTGGGAAAAAAGAAAAATGGCCCCACTACGAGGCCATTAACTAATATAGTTGAAGGATTTATTTTCTGGACTTCGGTTTAATTGCAAACGAAAGATAGCTTAATGCTACGGCTGATCCTAAGGAAAATAAAAATACTGCAATTTTTGCTTGGGGGGCACTTGCTGAAAAAATTAAATATAAGGCTACGGTAATACTAATTACCATTCCAGAAAAACCAGCGATTTTCATGGCTTTATCAAGATTACTCATTGAGTCATTTAATAACATATGGTCTCCTTTTAAGGGCGTGGGTCAAGAAACATAATTATTGTATCCCCTTTAAGCAACCTGCTCTTATTTTTTAATGCACTAAACAGTGTGCGTTTTCAAGTACTGAATCACCCAGGGGGCATCGCTATCGCTCGGGAATATTGGATAGTGCACGGCTTCAATCACACCATGATTAGCAATTAGCGTAACTCGTTTTAAAAGGGTCATGCCAGCTGCTTCAAAGGTGGGTATATTAAGAGCCTTCTGAAACTCATAGCGCGCATCACTCACTATCGGAAAAGGTAAATGCAGTCGGTCTGCCATTTCTTTTTGGTAGTGCGTCGTTTGTACGCTTAATCCAACCACCTCTGCACCTAGATCACACAACTCTTGGTAGTGATCTCGATAAGAACAACTCTGCGGTGTACACCCTCTTGCCCCAGGTATCTGATCCCAACCTTCAGGGAGGGCCACATTTGGCTGTCCGGTCATGGGATAGCAATAAATCACTAATCGAGCATGAATCTCACCCAGATTAATGGTTTTTCCATTGGTCGCTTCTAGGTTGAAATCGGGTAGTCTTATTCCTTTTAAATGGCGAGTGGCACCATCATCGACGGGCACTGGCAAATTGACTGGAAGTTCGTTGTAATTACTTGGTATGGTCATTCGAGATCTCCTTATCTTTCATACGCGCAATTAAAGAGAGACTTGCCAGCACACGATTTGCGATCGCAGCATTTGTTTGTCCAGTAGCCAGTGCATAGAGGACTTGGTCAGCCCGCTCGTGCATAGGGGCAGTCATTAATTGTCGAAAAATTGCATTTTCATCCATATCCACTGAAATACCAACAGGCTGAAAAGAAAGGGTAACCTCGGTTCCACGAATCCCATAACGAACCTGAGCCAGATCCAGCAGCTCTTTTTCTTGATTTATTTTGACCTGCTCCAAACTTGGCAGTGGATACCGCACTGGATTGGAGGTCTTCGTAAGGGGGCGTTTATAAACGGGTTCGTCCATAACGCCATATTAACCGCGCCTCATCACGGCTTGCTGAATCCCAAAGCTCTCTGCAAGCCCTTCACAAATAAAAGGTATTGCTGTCATGCAGCATTCATGAATACGGTGTACTGTGAATTTAGGGTTAACCCTTAAAAAGAGTTTAAATCCTAATTTAATCAACCCTTTACAAGAGGAAATCGTATGAAAAAAGTATACAGTTTTATCAAAAGCGTTCTAGAAGCGTGGTCCGAAGCGCGTTTAGCCTACTTACTCAGGAACAAGAAGAACTATCCAATTGGCTCATAGACGTGACCATCTACACGCGCTTTTTGCCCCAATCACATATTAGTCAATATGGGACTTGGCTCAAAAGTCTCGATCCCGCCACCCTAAGGGCATACTTTGGCATCGGCCTTGGCCCCAAAGGGATCGATAGTCTGGTGCGCAAGTTTAAAAAGGATTTTGCGCACCATCATTTCTTGGTTGCAGAAAATAATAGCAAGTGGGTAGGTGTTATTCATATTGCAAGTTATCAAGAGACTGTCGAGTTTGGGGTCATCATCCGAAAAGAATTTCGTCGCCTGAGTATTGCAGATAAACTCTTAGGAGAAGCATTGATATGGGCACAAAATCGTCAATACAAAAAACTGATCATGCACTGTATTGTCGAGAATAGCCCTATTCGTAAGTTATGCCAAAAGCATGGGCTGATCGCTCAAAATGTCTACGGTGATATTGAAGCGACTATGAATCTGCCAAAATCAAACTGGCTATCTGTCTATAAAGAGGCAATTCAGAGGCAGGTGAACTGGTATTACTACTTGAAAAGTTTTAAAGCCTAAGCTGCAGGTGCTATGCCATCTTTTGTAAAAATACTGGGATTGAATCCTCAATCGAAAACGGTTCATTTGAACTTGGATTGCTTTTGACACCAAACACACTGGGGTCTACGTTCATTTTTTCTGCGCTATGTACCGCGAGCTCAATGAAGTGATCTAAATTTTCATGGAACGCATAAATATTACCGTTTTCTAAATTCACCATCTGGTTGACCGAATACCCACTAAGTCCAGCAAGAGCCTGAACACTCAAATGCTGAGATTCTCGAGATGCTCGAACCAGCCGACCAATCTCTTTTGCTTTTCTAATTTCAACCAATCGCGTCATGACTCACCTATATAAGTACGGAGTGTCATATTCTTCTTGGACTTACTGCTTGTCTATTCACCGCACAGCTAACTTTTGATCAAATGAACGCTATTATGAGCTACCTTTAGGGATAACCCTGATAAATTCTATGTAATTCAAGGGCTTAAGGCCAGATGAGATATACAAAAATGATTAGTTGTACAACATTAATCACCACACTTAAGCCATGCAATACGCCAAATTTCTTGCGCTCTTTAGCGTCGGATGCTTTATTAATCGCGGGGGTCAAGATCCAAAGTGCGAAGAGGAACAGTACCGCGCACACAATCAACAAGCTAGAGGTAAGCGCGTTACTTGCTAAGAAAGCCGCAAGAATACTTAAGACGCCCAAAACAGCATAGTATTTAGGAAAGAAGCTTCTTATATATTTACTCGCCCACTCAGCTGGTAGCACTTTAAAAACAGTGGGAGCGACTGCGATTGTAAAGAAGATCATGATGCCAATCATAGCGACCACGATGTACGAGCTAATGAGTGGATTGTTCATCTTGATTTACTTTAACTTGTATTGGGTTGGACAGTACGCCCTCAGAGTTCCGGGCACTCTCAGAGACTCATGCTTCGTTTTACGCCCAGATACTCGCTTGCGCCACACCGTATAAGAGCCTGATTTCAGGTGTGCACGCATGATTTCTTTCACTTCTGACTCGGATAGATTGAACTGTACCTGAATGGCTTCAAATGGAGTTCGATCCTCCCAAGCCATCTCAATGAGACGCGATAAATCATCGGTGCTTAATTTCATGGACGTATATTTACTAAACGAGATAAGATTAAACACCAAATTCAGTCATGATGTATAGAGCCCCTAAATAAATGCTTCCCCACTACTTTCGTGCCTTAGTCCTTGGTTCTTCAGGAACGATTGGTTCTGCCATCATGCGTTTTTTGGAGAGTCACCCTCACTGTGAGCAAGTCATTGGCTTAAACCGTCATTCTGTGCCAGCCATCAATTACGACGCAATCGACTCCATTGACTCTGCGTATGAGGCTCTCAAGACAGGCTCACGTTTTCATCTCATTATGAATACCATTGGAGCGCTGCACAGCGATCACTTCATGCCAGAGAAGAAACTTGCTGATCTCAACGCATCTCAACTGAACCAACAATTTATGACCAACGCCATTGGTCCAGCACTTTGTATCAAGCACTTTAGTCAGTTAATCGATCCAGCAGGAGGTATTTATGCAAACCTCTCGGCCAAGGTCGGCAGTATTGAGGACAATCGATTAGGAGGTTGGTATAGCTATCGAGCTTCTAAAGCGGCGCTCAATATGCTGATTAAGACCGCA
>RFQL01000094.1 GCA_009924985.1 Burkholderiaceae bacterium
GGATCGTTAGTTGATGAAAAGACTGTATAAATGAACAGTTATTTATATTTTATATGCAGTCGTGGTCATTATTTTTGAAATACCTGCCATGCCTGTCTTAATGGATGGCGGCAATTCTTGGCCGCCAGCACTCATTGCGCTCGCGGCATGCTCTATTTCATCTGCGCGCATTTGCCGCACAATGGCTCTAGAACGAAGATCGCTATCTGGAAGCTTTTCCAGATGGTCATCCAAATGCTGCTCGACTTGCTTCTCTGTTTCTGCCAGAAATCCTAAACTCCAACGATCACCGGCAAGGCCCGCTAACAGTCCCATTCCAAAGGAGCCAAGGTACCAAATGGGGTTCAATAAACTGGGTCGTGAATCAAGCTCTTTGAGGCGCTCTTCACACCAAGCCATATGGTCCATTTCTTCACTGGCAGCTTCGTCTAAAAGGGCTCGGGTTTTAGGATCTTTTGCGAAGACTTTTTGGGACTGATATAAAGCTTGAGCGCAGACTTCACCCACATGATTTATGCGCATTAAGCCAGCCGCATGGACACGCTCATTAGCACTCATATTAATGTCTGAAGTTAGCGCTTGCTTGTCATTAAGATCAATATTGACGTTGATACTTGGAATAGGTCTTTTGTAGTTTGCCCCACCAGCAATAGCACGTAAGGCGATATCAAATTCAGAAATGAAGCGATCGATCGGACTTCTACTTTTAGCGGAAAAACTATGCGTCATACCTGCACTTCAGCCTTACAACTTTCTTTCGTTTTAAGACCTAATTGGGCTAATAATTGACGATCTGCTTCAGCCTCTGGGTTACCCGTTGTTAACAACTGGTCGCCATAAAAAATGGAGTTTGCACCCGCCTGAAAACACATTGCCTGTATAGCCTTACCAAGCTCTTGACGACCGGCTGATAAGCGTACTCTAGCCTTTGGCATTGTGATGCGGGCCACTGCGATGGTGCGCACAAACTCTAGAGGGTCTAGTTTGGCTTGAGCCTCCAGAGGAGTTCCAGCGACTGGAACTAGGTGGTTAATAGGAACTGATTCTGGATAGGGGTCTAGATTGGCTAAACGGGCTATAAACGCAACGCGTTGCTCACGACTCTCGCCCATGCCCACAATCCCCCCACAGCAGACAGACAGCCCGACGTTGCGAACAGTTTGTAGCGTATCCAATCGATCTTGATAACTCCTGGTTTGGATTACTGTGGGATAAAAATCTTCGCTAGTATCTAGGTTATGGTTATAAAAATCTAGACCCGCATCCTTAAGGCTTTTGGCCTGAGAGGGCTCCAGCATACCGAGCGTAGCGCAGGTCTCCAGGCCAAGGGCTTTCACACCCTTAATCATTGCAACCACCTTTTCTACATCACGGTCTTTGGGTTCGCGCCATGCAGCCCCCATGCAAAAGCGATTAGAACCCGCTGCTTTAGCGGCTTTTGCAGCCTCTAAGACTTCTTCTAAATCCAATAACTTACTAGCTTTAACGTCGGTATGGTAGCGGGCTGCCTGCGGGCAGTAGCTACAGTCCTCAGGACAGCCCCCGGTCTTAATAGATAACAAAGTTGCTAGCTCGACATCACCCTCAGGAAAAACCTGTCGGTGAGTCTCTTGAGCCCGAAACATAATCTCATTAAAAGGAAGGTTATAAAGAGCCGTCACCGCCTCGAGAGTCCATGTTGCCCCTACCACGGGGGGTCTTGATTTTGCCTGTATGAGGGGTGCTGTAAATTGGTGAGCTGACATCGTTTTTGTAACTTAATCTCTAAAACCAATAACATAACAGATATGAGACCAAATCTCACAAGGAGTGTTCCAATACATTTATGAATAGCCCCACCCATCAAGTAGATTGGGTTGCACGAAGCCTTGCATCGGTATGGCATCCCTGTACCCAAATGAAACACCACGAAGCCTATCCCTTGGTGGCAATTCATCATGGTGAGGGCCCGTGGTTAATCGATGTTGCTGGTAATCGATTTTTAGATTGCATTAGTTCTTGGTGGACTAATTTATTTGGACACGCTAATCCGAAAATCAATCAGGCCATCATTGAGCAACTCAAGACCATTGAGCATGTAATGTTGGCTGGGTTTACGCATCAACCCGTCATTGAGCTATCTGAACGTTTGGCCCAACTGACCCAAGGGCACTTAGGTCATGCCTTTTATGCCAGCGATGGTGCATCCGCAGTGGAAATCGCTCTAAAAATGAGTCACCACTTTTGGAGGATTCAAGGTAAGTCTGAAAAAAAGAAGTTTATTTGTTTGCGCAATAGCTATCACGGCGAGACCATGGGTGCACTTGCCGTGACCGATGTAGCCTTATTTAAGCAAGCGTATGGCTCTCTCTTACAAGATGTTTATGTTGTCATGTCTCCTGATGCGCGCCAAGCGCACAGGGAGGAAAGTTCTGAAACCGTTTCTCAAAGAGCAATTAAAGATCTTGCATTGTGTCTACAACAAAACCATGGCGAGATTGCAGCGCTGATCATTGAGCCACTTGTTCAGTGTGCCGGTCAAATGGCAATGCACTCAGCGGCCTATATCAAAGAGGCAGCCGCACTTTGTAAACAATATGACGTCCATTTAATTGCCGATGAGATTGCCGTAGGTTGCGGACGAACAGGCTCATTCTTTGCATGTGAGCAAGCTGGTATTTGGCCAGATTTTTTAACTTTGTCCAAGGGTATTAGTGCTGGATATCTACCGCTCTCGATTTGCTTAACCCGTGACTCTATCTATGCCGCCTTTTATGGTGATGATGTCAATCAAGCATTTTTACATTCTCATTCCTATACTGGTAACCCGCTTGCGTGTAAAGCAGCCTTAGCAGGGTTGGATATCTTTAAAGATGAACAAATCCTTCTAAAGAACGTAGTGAGTGCGCAGAAGATTCAGGAGGCTTTTGCATGGACCTACTGCGATGAACGTATTGAACATGTACGTCAACAAGGCATGATCTTCGCCTTTGATGTCAAAAAACAATCTCTTACAAAGCCCGATACTTTTTCTAAAGAGATGTTTCAAAAAGGTATCCAGGAAGGTGTACTAATAAGGCCTATTGGGCAAACTATCTATGTCATGCCGCCTTATATTTTGAGTGATGCTGAGATCGAATGGATGAGTGCGGGTATTTTCCAAGCCTTAAACAAAACTCTCAATACTCCCCTATAAACCTTACGGCTTCAAGTATTCATGTCCTTTGTAAAAAATCAAATCATTCGCGAACTGACAGAGCTTGATACTCAGCTGTTGAGACGTAAAATCCGATCCGTTGACACACCCTGTGGAACACGAATACAAATTGGTGGGCGTGAACTGCAAGCTTTTTGCAGCAATGATTACCTTGGCCTTGCGAATCACCCCGATTTAATTACTGCGCTTTCAGAAGGTGCTCAGCAGTTTGGGGTTGGTAGCGGTGCTTCACATTTAATTAGTGGCCATCAAACAATCCATGATGCGCTTGAGGAAAAATTAGCACAGACCCAAGCTCTATCGATACCTAAGGCTAAAGCTCTATTTTTTTCTACAGGCTATCTTGCCAATATCAGTGCGATTACTGCACTCAGTAATCTCAAGAGTAACGCTTCCAAAATCTATTCAGCTCGCTTAAACCATGCATCTCTCATTGATGGTGTCCGTCTTGCTAAAGAACAAAACAATGCCACTGTATTGATCTTTGATCATCACAATCTGGGGGTCCTTGAAGATGAACTGAAAGAGGATTCCTCACAATTCAAGCTCATTATTACTGATGGCGTCTTTAGCATGGATGGTGATTTAGCCCCCCTAGACCCACTTCTTCAGTTGGCCGAGCGGTATGACGCCTTACTCATGGTTGACGATGCGCATGGCTTTGGTGTTTTAGGAAGACATGGCTACGGGATCTTGGAAGATAGCGGTCTTTGCTCTGAGCGCTTGATTTACATTGGCACACTTGGTAAAGCAGCAGGCCTTAGTGGTGCATTTGTTTGTGCAAATGAGCTATTGATTGAATGGCTGATTCAAAAAGCGCGACCCTACATCTATAGTACTGCCAGCTCTCCCGCTTTAGCTTATGCCTTAATACGCAGCCTTGAGCTCATAGAAGGTCCAGTAGGGCAAGAACGGCGAGAAAGCTTGAGAAGCAACATAGCACTTTGGAAACAACTCGCTCAATTTACGCATTGGCATCTGCTTGATTCCGATACTGCAATTCAACCGATCATGATTGGCAGTAATGAAACTGTATTGCAACTCGCTAAGGATTTAGATCTCGCAGGCTATTGGGTTCCGGCGATCCGCCCACCTACTGTACCAGTGGGTATGTCGCGTCTTCGTATGACCCTCTCGGCCTCCCATACTCATGATGAAATTAGTGCGTTAGCAAACATCCTTTTACATCTTGAATTACTGAATTAATTGTCATGACACATTCATATTTTGTGACTGGAACCGATACCGAAGTTGGTAAAACACTGGTAAGCGCAACTCTAGTTTATAAGCTCAATCTTGATCAACATGGATCTGCTTCTGCTTACAAACCACTTGTTGCAGGCACTTATACCGATTCAGGAGGTCAATTACGTAATGAAGATATTGAGACCTATTTAATTGCTGGAAATAGTCAGATTTCCAGAGAAATGCTCTGCCCATATGTCCTAGATTTTCCAGCGGCGCCCCATTTGGTAGCAAAAGAAAGAGGGCTTAGCTTAGACATGTCAAAAATGCTTGATGGTTTTCAAAGGATTAGGCAAGAAGTGGAGCATGTGATTGTTGAGGGAGCGGGTGGCTTTTTAACTCCAATCAATGCGAATCAAGATCTATCCGATTTTGCACAGTTAATTCGCCTACCAATTATTTTAACTGTTGGGATTCGTTTAGGCTGCCTTAATCACACTCTACTCACCACAGAAGCAATTGAAAAAAGGGGCTTGAAACTTGCGGGGTGGGTGGCTAACTGCATTAGCCCTGAAATGCCATACCGTGAAGAAAATATCAACACTCTTCGTCAACGCATATCTGCTCCCTTACTTGGAGTGATTGAGCCATTACCGAGTTATTTACAAAAATCAGGCAACGCACCCTATTCTTTAAAGGCACTTCAGTTTTTAGCAAAAATTATTAACCTGCCCAGCAAAGAGCTGACTTAAGCTTTACTTTCATCACGCAGAACCCGGCGTAATATCTTCCCCACATTATTTTTAGGTAAGGTTTCTCTAAACTCAACCTTTGTTGGGCGTTTGTAATGCGTCAGTTCACGATTACAAACCTCCATAATAAGATTCTCTGTCACCTGTAAATCATCGCGTACTACAAATAACTTCACGGCTTCACCGGTCGATGCTTGTTGGACGCCAACAACCGCACATTCGATAACCCCAGGGATCGAGGCAACCACATCCTCAACTTCATTCGGATAAACATTAAAACCAGCTACCAAAATCATGTCTTTCTTACGATCAACAATTTTGAAATAGCCAGCCTCATCCATCAACCCAATATCTCCCGTTCTAAAGTAAGCATCTTGCCCTAAGACATTAACAGTCTCATGCTCTTGTTGCCAATACCCCGACATCACCTGAGGTCCATGAATATAAATTTCACCAACTTCACCTGCCGGCAGATCTTTTCCATCCTCGTCACGGATACACATTGCAGTATCGGGAAGCGGTAAACCAATGGAGCCCGTAAACTCTTGTGCCAGCGGAGTATTGCAAGATGCTACTGGTGAGGTCTCGGATAAGCCGTAGCCTTCAGTAATAACAGTTCCCGTTAGTGCATGCCAGCGCTCAGCTACAGACCGTTGTACTGCCATACCTCCGCCAATGGTTAAGGCCCAATGCGAGAAATCTAATTCAGTAAATTTTGGGTTATTGAGTAGCGCCTGAAATAAAGTATTAACTCCCGGAAATACATTGATTTCTGGAAACTCTTTCAAAATACCGATCAAGTTTGGCAAGTCCCGTGCGTTAGGAACCAACAGAATTCTTGCGCCAAGACGCATACCTAGCAAGCCACATCCTGTTAATGCAAAGATATGGTACATCGGTAAAGCGCATAAAAAGTTCCAGGTTTTAATAGTCTTGCGCTGCTCAATGGGTTTTAGCCAGGCCTCGATCTGTAAAACATTGGCAATTAAATTGCAGTGCGTCAGGATTGCTCCCTTCGACACCCCGGTAGTTCCGCCGGTGTACTGAAGCAATGCAATATCGCTTTGAGATACGACTGGTTTTCTATACGTTAACAGTGCTCCACGTTCAAGTGCTTGACTAAACTGACTACTCTGTAGGTGATTAGGTAATACGTATGGAACTACCTTACGCTTGAATGTACGAATAAAACGATCTAACCACGGGCCTTTCCAACCCAACATCTCCGCAATGCTGGTGATCACTACATGCTTGAGTGCAATTGTTTGCCCTTCGATAGCAAATGCATCCTCAAGGGTTTTACCAAAATGCTCCAGCAATAAAATTGCCTCTGCTCCACAATCGCTTAGTTGGCCCGACAATTCTCTGGGTGTGTATAAGGGATTGATGCTGACAACAGTGTATCCAGCCCTCAATACTCCGTACAAAACAATTGGA
>RFQL01000095.1 GCA_009924985.1 Burkholderiaceae bacterium
CGGGCTTTTGCTAAGGCTTTTACATTACCCGTCTCTAATAACTCATGCACCGAGTCAGCCGCTAAGCGCCCGCCCACCATTGCATAGTAGATACCCTCACCAGAAGCTGGTGCAACAACGCCTGCGGCATCTCCAGCCAAAATAACATCCCGATCGTTATCCCATTTCTTAAGAGGCTTCATTGGCAATGGAGCGCCCTCATGGCGCAATAACTCTACATTTTCCAAACCGGTTATTTTCTTGAGCTCAGCAACTGCCCCTCTTAAAGAAAATCCTTTATCAGCGCTTCCCGTTCCGATGCTCATCGTATTACCGTGGGGGAAAATCCAACCATAGAAATCTGGAGATAAAGTTCCCTGATAAAACACATCGCAACGCGAACCATCATATCCTTGCGGAGGTGCATCGGGAACGCGCACTATCTCATGGTATGCAAAAACATAATCAACGTCTTTTGCCCCTGGTATCGCATTGCGACCCACTCCTGACTTAGCACCATCTGCTCCAATAATTGCTTTAGCCCTAACTGCCCCCTTAAGATCTTCCTCTAAGCGATTGGAAGAATGAATGCGGTAATGCAGAATTGCGGTCCCATCCGTATCGCGTGTAATCTTCTCAAAAATACCGGTGCGCCTTGTAGCCCCGTCATTGGCTGCACGAACACGCAACCACTCATCAAACTTATCCCGATCAACCATTCCCACAAAGCCGCCATCAATTGGAATATCTACCTGGTTGTTCTTCGGCGAAATCATACGTGCAGAACGTGCTTTTGCTACCAAAAGCTCATCCGGAATCTCAAAGTCTTTAATTAAACGAGGTGGAATTGCTCCCCCACATGGTTTGATCCGTCCTGCACGATCGAGTAAAAGAACTTTATGTCCCATTTTGGCTAAATCGCCAGCAGCAGTAGCGCCAGCAGGTCCCAAAGGTTTCTAGGGAACTCATGATGATCCTCCATGGGAAATTAAACTGCTCGGTATTGATGTATTTTGTTTTTGCACTTGTTGGATGCGCTCAACGGGACGAATATAAAAAGAAAGAACTGCGGCTGCTATAAATAAGATGGCTTCAATAAAGAAGACGCTGGCATACGCAGCAACCGGATCGCCGAGCACATAACGTGCAAGATCACTAGCGCCGGTTCCTAAGATTCCGCCTAAGCCAAAGGCGATTGCTTGAGCGGCACCCCAGACACCCATACGCACACCTTCGCGTTTCTCCTTACCCACTCCAGCAAATTGCATCATCGACCCAATCGCAGCAATTGAGAATGCGCCATTGGATACGCCCAAGATAAATACTGTCCCCAGAAATGGCCACCCCGGGCCAACGATTCCGGACATTACTAGACTTAACATTGCTAAGGCTGAGGCAAAGCAACCCCCTACCGTCCACATCCGCAAAGAAGACAAGCTAGGGTTCTTGCTCTTGCTGGTTACAAAACCACATAAGAGCATGCCACAGAGTACTCCAGCATGCTGCAAGCCTGACAAACTGGTTGTTTCTCCAGGAGTCATCCCAAAGGCAGTGCCAGCAAATGGCTCCAAAATTAAATCCTGCGAGCTATACGCCAACATAGATATAAATACAAAAATCGTAAAGCGACGCACCCGTGATTCTTGCCAAACTTCTGCAAGAGCTTCTTTAAAACGTAACTTTGGCTGATTAGTATTAGATAGTGGCTCTTTAATTAACTTTGGTTCAAGCCCATAAAGAGCAGTAAAACTTAATATCAGAGCAATGCATGAAACACTCAATGAGATAAAGACTAAACGCTCAAAGGAGAATGGATCTAGCAAGCGACCACTAATACCAGCGGTCATCGCAAAGCCAAAGATCATCATGAGCCAGACACAACTGGCCGCAGCTGCCTTACGTTTTTCATCAACCCGTTTTGCTAAAAGCACTAATAGGGCTGTTCCGCTGGCACTCACCCCTAAGCCAATCATCATGAATGCAATGAATGCCAGGCCAATACCCCAGACTAAATCATGGTTCATGAGTCCTACCGCAATTGCTGCTAATACTCCGCCACTGGCTAAGACCAACATACCCCCCTGTATCCAAGGCGTAGACCGACCACTCTGATCCGATCCAAAACCCATCCGTGGCCGAATAAATTGCACTAAGTAATGCATGGCTACTAATAGGCCAGGCAACAAAGCCGGCAAAGCCAACTCAATGACCATCACCCGATTTAAGACTGAGGTGGTCAAGACAACTACTGCACCTAAAGAGGCTTGTACCAAACCCAAGCGTGCGATACCAAACCAAGTCAATTTTGTTAGGTTGTTAGAGCTCATCATCTCACCGAGCAATTGCAAACGCACTAATCATCATGCCACTCACAAAAAGTGGAACACCAAAGCCACTCAGGAACAATGCACGCTTTATGGGGTCGCCCAAGAAATACTTCATCATGAGTAGCTGAGCAATAATCAACACCAAAATAGCCAAAGCATGAAATGAACTACCGTGCCAATATAAGAACCCAGCAACTGCATATTGAGGAACAATCATCATTAAGCATGCATTCCAGGCGGCGCCATAAACACCAAGCTGAACAGGTAGAGAGCGAACACCCATCTGTCGATCACCCTCAATTGCTTTAAAGTCATTTAAGGTCATGATGCCGTGTGCACCAACGCTATAGAGTAAGGCAAGCAAAATAGAATAGGATGACGGAAACGTATCGCCAAGCATTACGGCTGAACCCGTAAACCAAGCAAGCCCCTCATACGATAATCCACAGGCTGCATTACCCCACCAACCATTTTGTTTGAGCCTAAATGGCGGAGCGCTATACGCCCATGCCAGGGCTAAACCAATTAACGTAGCAACGAAAGCCCATGGGCTAATCAACCAGCCTAATAGAAGAGATAAGCCTGTCCATACGATTGCTACATACAAGCCCCAGCGACCAGGCATACGGCCCGAGGGGATGGGTCGATGTGGCTCATTGATCGCATCAACGTGGCGATCAAACCAATCATTAATGGCCTGACTTGCTGCACACACCATGGGTCCAGCCAAAATTACACCGGCAAGTAATAAATGCCAATGATTTGTCACTGATACTCCAGATGCGATCACACCACAGGCAAAAGCCCACATGGGTGGAAACCATGTGATCGGCTTTAGTAACTCCAAAATTGCTGATGGAGTTGGACACGAGCGTTGGCTCGCTTGGTTTAAGACCGAAGTCCCCATTTCCATAATCCCTCAGTTGATAATGGCAATACCATTAAGACATGTTCCAGAATCGCCAGCGATAACAGGGTGGCCAAAATGGTGGATGAAGCAATTTGATACGGGGTGGCACTAGAAGCAAATACAGCTTGCCAAAGCGGTATAGCAAATAAGCACGCTAATAAAATAGAAATGGGTAATAAAGGATTCATCGCCCGCTTCGTGAAATAGCTATGGATGTATTTCAGGTGTACTGGCAAAAACTTCTCATTCAAATTGAGAACCCCCAAGAACACATTGAGCTTGGCACTTTGGCGCATGGCCCACAAAATGACGAAGGTCCACAATCCAACTAAATTACTTCCACCCCAGGTCACTAAGGCTACTGCTGCGCCGAGCACAAGTAATGCAAGCTCATGATGGGCTATGGTCTGAAACGCATAAAAAGCCTTCCTAAATCCACGGCATTCAGGAGGGCAAGCAGTCCGCCTTGATCCTGTTACGTAACCCAGTAAAAAACCAATTTCTTGCCAGGCCCATACAAGTAGTGCACACGTAAAGCCACAATATGCTCCAGCGACTGTATTTAAATTGGCGCTAGTCTTTAACCCAACCAAAGCAAATAGTAATACAACACCGCTCATCCAAAAGGTAGTTTGATGGGTCGAACGAGGTCGTTGATTAAGAAGCAAGATAATGCCTGTTCCAAACCACCATGCAAAGACGGTGTAGAGCAATGGAAAGGCAAAAGTGCTCATGCTCATTGTTGATTACCAGCTTGGCGCCAAACGAACATTGCGAGGTAACTCATGGTTATGGACTGGCAAGAAGAATGCTCTTGCAAATACCACACCAACACGTGCCCCCATGACCGGTACCATGATTTTTGACCATAAACCACCCTTAGCCTTATAAACATCCATCTTTTGAAACAATGCAAGCATCTGGTTCATACACTCATAAAATCTTGGGTCATCTAAATTGAGCGTAATCGGAAATACTTGCTTCGTAATCTCATTGGTAATGTGCAAGACTTTCTTGTCATAATCAGTCGGAGAGATCTGCATTGCTTTGTAGAGTTGCGGGCGCGAATGATCTCTAACGTACATCGTGCTATAAACCGCTAAGCAAAAAAACCGGATCCAGTATTTGTTGAGCCCCGAAAGAAGATGGGGATTGGCGCGCATGATTAATGCAAATGCCTCGCCATGCCGAAACTCATCGTTACACCATCTTTCAAACCAGAGAAATATTGGATGAAAACGTAATTCTGGTTTTTTCTCAAGCTCACGGAAAATGGTGATGTAACGGGCATAACCAATCTTTTCAGATAAATACGTCGCGTAATAAATGAACTTTGGCTTAAAGTAGGTGTACTTTTTTGCTTTTGCCAAAAATCCTAAATCAATTCCAATATCAAAGTCTTTAAGCCACTGGTTAATGAAACCCGCATGCCGAGACTCATCACGCGCCATATAGCCATAAAGCAACTTCATATCTTCATTCTTGACCTTACGCTTAATCTCGGCATACAAAATACAGCCTGAGAACTCTGAGGTGATTGAGCTAATCAGGAAGTCAACAAACTCATCATAAAGCTCGGGATCAACATTGGAATAGTTCTTATCCATATTGGCTGGTCGTTGAAAGTGATCAGAATTAATATCCGCAGCAAACTCGGCCATTAAGACATTCCATTCCGAACGAAGTGCATCAATATTGGTTTTATCCACCTCATCAAAGTTAGTGGTGTAAAAACGAGGACTCAGAACAGCGTCCTGCAAAGCCATCTTGGTGGACTCATTGACCTTGGCTGCTGCTGGTATCTGATCCCGTAATAGACTTTCTGCGGATTCCATACTATTTCTCCAATAATTAACGTTGTTGTGTGGTTTGATTGTCTATTTGCAAGAGACGAGCAAAATGTTTTGCATTAATTGCCCCAAAAGACTCTAGGTCAATCGTACGACCTGTACTGGGGTCCATTAATGTCAGGCGCCCATCTTGACGGGCAATTAATTCAAATGGGGGCTTATTATCAATATCACGGCGTTTACGCTCCTGCGCCAAGGTTCTTAAAGCGCCGCGTACAAAACCCGCCTCACCGACGATTGAATCAATTTGCTTCCCAGTTTGATAATCAAAAACAGCAATAGAGCCATCGCTGCGATCCTCAAAACGAAGTTGCTTCACTTGTTTTGCAGGCGCATCCGGATAACGCGCACTAACTTGCGACTGGGTGATAACCCAAGTAAAAAATACGACTGCCACGACAGTGCCCAGCATTGTTAAAGTTGTACTGCGCGAAAGTCTTAGGGAAGGCAAAATCATAGGCTTGATTGACCCACTTTTACTAGCGCCATATCCGGCCCGTAAGCATGATTTATAGACTTTGCTGGATTACCGTTAAGAGGACTTAACTCACGCTGCTTAAGATCAACCTGGTTGGCGCTGGCCCAAGCGTCTGCAAACAGACTAGCAACATGCTTACCATTAGGCACACACCGGATCATGGGCTCGGGATGTGCTAATTTCCAGGCGCGGGCATGAGGCCATAAATGAAGATACGGAATCTTATCCTCAGGATTTAAACGAATCGGAATGTCGGCGCTCCCATCCTTATAAACATGAATCCCAGCCTGCGCTAAGCGCTTGAGCGGTAAATTAAAGGTAATGGTCAATACAATCCCAATCCGCATTACTAAGCGGCGATTCGTCAAGGTGTACATGGTTGTATTGACTGACCAATAGGCCAACAAGCCAATTAAGACCAATGCAGCAACAGAGAGTCCTAAGGCCCAAACAAAACCTGGCCACTCCTGACTCCAACCGCCCACAGACTGACTAACGGCAATAACCTTTAATAGAACCATCACCCCAAAGTACAAGGCAAACCAATGCATATGAAAGGCATGCATCGCAAAGGCTTTGAGATCAGGACCCCCTTGCCAAATAATTTCCTCATTAGATGGCAAAGGCTCTGGTAAGCCGGGTTGGGCTTCGAACTCGTGCTCTGGCGCTTGATAAAGAGTACTCATGATCCTTAAACCAAAGGCTCACTTCTCTCGGGTGTGGCATACAAAGTGCCAGCCCCAAAGTAGGCCATGATTTTTTCCTCTTCGAGCAAGGTAATCTGTTCAGTACTCTTTGTTGCAGGAACACTTGCAAAGTGCCTACCGAGAACCGCTTGAACCGATACTTGATTGCGTGCAACTCGAGCAAAGTTCATTGGCAAGAGAACGCGTCGGCCACCGGCTTCTGGAGTGGTTTCAATTTCGAGATAGCGAATCATCATCTCAGCACGATCTACCCAGATATCTTTAATCGTTCCACCGCGCACACCATCGGCGCCAACTACATTTAAGCCCCGTGGAT
>RFQL01000096.1 GCA_009924985.1 Burkholderiaceae bacterium
GACCAAAGCTAAGTACACGCCGCCACAAAAAAGCCAACTGCATCATTCCCAGTCGAGCAATTATACCGAATCGCATCCATTCTAGCCCCCAAAATCCATGCTCGCTAATGCCCCTGGAAACAATAAAAGCAGGCTGAATATAGATCAGCCCTCCCCGGCTACGGATTAATTGGTGAAAAGTAACATGTTCGCAGATTGGATGACCCAGGTCATCATGCCCCGCATAACTACAGCCCTCCAGAATACTTGAACGATAAAGGCCAGCACCGGCAAAAGCAGAATCAACGGCAACCGGAGGCAAATGGGCCGGAAGATGAATCTGCCGTGAGGCTATGAGCACACGCCGAGCAAACTCCTCTCCATACATTGCTTTGTGCTCATGAAACGCCATTGACACATCAAATGGACACCAAAGCGCGTGACGCAACGCCCAGATGTCGTAGTAAAAAGCAGCATGATTGGCGGTAAGTGCACTCCAATTGGGGGGGGCAAGCGCTAGGGCTCTATCAATGCATCTAGGAGAAATCGCAGCGGTTTCCGGTGCAATATCTAGCATCAAGACCAGATCAAAGGCCTCCCTCCCTCCTAGCAAACGAAACTCCTCCAGAAGCAAGTTACGACAGAAAGCAATTCGATCTGTTCTTTCTAAGAATCTCCGATCAAGGCTGCCAGGCTGGATCAGTCGCAGGTTCTTTGGCCAGCGCTTCTGCAAACGACATAGTTCCCTGAAGGAGCCATCCATGGAGTCGTTCTCCACCACCACCACCTGCAGTGAAGCAAGCAATGGCAAAATACTCTGCAAGAAACGCTTGAACCCAGGCAACTGAGGCTCGGCATCGCGACAAAGCGCACCTAGGAACAATCGACAACCCTTTAGTTGATTCGTCAAGATGCTCACCTCCGCAACGATCTAGCAAAGGCAATGGTCTGGCGGGCGGAGCTCTCCCAGGAAAACTGCTGCGCACGATCAAGCCCAAGTAAGCGCAGGTGCTGCTGGAGTTCTTGGTCTTGAATTATCCTTTCAAGCTGAACTGATAACTGGTCTGCATCAAGAGGATTAAAGGTGAGTGCTGCTTCACCAAGCACTTCTGCCATTGCCGGATGATTAGACGATAAGACTGGCGTACCTGAGCTGATTGCTTCCAACACGGGCAAACCAAACCCCTCGTAAAGACTAGGGAACACAAAACATACAGCACATCTATACAAAGCTGCCAATACCTCGTTGGCAACAAAACCAGTAAGAAGAACCTTTCCTTCCAATTGCAAGCTTCTAATCTGATCCTGCAAGGCTAGGCCCCCCCAGCCCGCTGGGCCACACAAAACCAATCGAGGCACCGCCTCACCAAGGCGGCCAGTTAACTTAGCATAGGCAGTTAGCAATGTTCCAAGATTTTTCCTCGGCTCAAGGGTTCCCACACTTAATATATATTGCTTGTCGCCAAGGCCAAAGTCCGCTAATAACGACAGATCTTGGGAACAATACCCGTGGCTGAAGCAATCATCTACAGCATGGGGAATCACAGCAATGGGCTTGCAATCTAGCTGCGGCAACCAACGCAGAAGATCATCTCGAGTAGAGTTAGATACACAGATAATTCCATCCACACCAGGCAATTGCAACTGCAGCCGAGAGAAGAATTCTCGAGAGGAGGATTGACAGTGCTCAGGGAAGAGGACAGGGATTAGGTCATGGATGCAAATTACCCGCCTAAGACAGGGCGAGGGCGGCAGCCTGGGAGCCAGATCGTAGGGAGTGAAATAGACAGGGTCAATAGGTGCAATCCGCAAGAGCTCTTTTAAGCGGTACTGCAAAGTAGCCATTTGAATACGACGCTCCAAGCCACTGGCCACTCGCCCGCCCAGCAGTCGTTGAAGCCAGCTTGAAGCCCGAAAGGGAAGAACGGCACCGCCAAGGATTTGCGGCAATCGAACGGGCCAACTCTCTAGCTCTGATTTAAAAGCTAAACGCTGTTGTCGATCAACTTGAGGAAGAAGAGTGATTAGAGATTGGTCGGAAGACCAGCTGCACTCCATGGCCATGGCGCGCAACAGGGAATTGGCATAGCGATAGACCCCTGTACGAGCAAGCGCTTGACCCGTGAGGCCATGGGCAATCACGGAGGCATCGAAGAGAAAAGAAGACATGGAAGCTCCTCTTAAAATTGCGCCCCCACTCATATAAATTCATTATTCCATAACTTTTTCGCAATAAACTCCAAAGAATAATCAGTAGACCAACCAAGGGCCCCGTAAGCCTTTGAAGGATCAAGCAATGTCTGTCGAATATCCGATGGGCGATGGAGATTTGGACTGCAGACAATATGATCTTCGGCCGACAGATTAGCAAGATTAAAAATAATATCTACAAAATCGCGAAGACGATGGGACATCCCGGACCCAATAACATAATCACATGGCCCAGAGGCCTCAAGCATCATGCTCATAACCCGAACATAATCAGGAGCCCATCCCCAATCCCGGCAAACATCAAGGTTTCCAAGTACAAGCTGTTGCTGCCTTCCTGCCGCAATAGATTTAACAGAATCTATGATTTTTCGGATCACAAATCGCTTACCTCGAAATGGAGATTCATGATTACCTAGAATTCCCGTGCAAACCCATATTCCATAGGCAGAACGGTAATGAGCAGCCTGCCAAAAAGCCGTTGACTTTGCAATTCCGTAAGGGCTCGTAGGAGCGAAGGATGTGGATTCACTTGCGGGCGAAGAACAATCACCAAAACATTCAGAACTACCTGCATTAAAAAATCGGCATGGAAAGTCAATCATCCTAAGGCATTCAAGTATATTTAACGTAGCAGTTGATATTGACTCAAAACACTCCAAAGGCTGCTCAAAAGACAAACCCACACTTGTTTGGCCTGATAAGTTATAGATTTCGAAGGGTCTCGCTTCATTTACAACCCTAAAAACACTGCGAAAATCATTAGGGGCCATCGATACTATAGGCACAGACTCTACAAGTCCTAGGCACTTCAGATTGTCAAGCCTAGCGGTCTCTCTATCCCTAGATGTACCCAGCACACGCCTCCCTTCAGACAAAAGATGCCTAGCCAAATAAGCACCATCCTGGCCTGTAACCCCAATAATCAACGCAAGGGGAGCATCTGAAGAGGTAGTCATACTGGCCATTGGCTAAGCAAATTGATTGACACTATACGATACTCATGATAGCATAAGAATATAAAAATCTTTTCGGATGCCCAAAACTCGCATTCTTTTTGACTTTAGCTCTCTTAGTGAACAGAATATACAAACAGGAATTCAACGGGTAGCCAGGCGTCTCTACGAAGAACTACATATACTTTCAAACGAAGCAGAAGCTAACTTTGAGGTAGTTCCCGTTACTTATAAATCCAGTGGAATCCTCCAAGGTTTTTTCCAGCTACCCTTTGCTCCCATTAATCCGCCAGCTCCAAAATCAGCTGCCATTTACAACCAGCCCCTGGAAATATTTGCCCATCCCGAAAGCTATTCCCCACCCATTGAAGCATCAGATTCATCCCAAGGGAGAAAATCAGTCCTCGGCGTAAATCGCATGGCAACTCTAAAGTTATACCAAGCATTAAAGAAAATATCTTTTGGCATTATAAGGCTTGACACTTTATTTCTAGGCTTAATCAGCTTATACCGCTCTGCCCGGGTACTTTTTTTTAAGCTTAAGCGATCTTTATTGATTCTCCTAAATCAACTACCGCTTTCAGGTAACAGGCTGAATCCGATCAAATTTAAGCGCTCCGATCAACTTATTTTAGCCGATACACCATGGGAACAAGCCCACTCATTCTGGGGTGAGCTAGGCATACGCCAGAAAAAATATTCTTTTCAAATCTATACAATTTTCTATGACGCCATACCATATTTCAACGGTGATTTTTGTCATCCATCCATTGTCTGCAGTTGGCAGAATTTTTTCACTGCCAGCGCTCGGCTCACCTCTTGCTACATATCAATCTCCAAACAAAGCAACACCGAATTAGAATCATTCCTAAAGCATGAAAACCTTTTCCAAGGGGCCCCTCGCAAGGTGTTAATCATGGGCAGCGATCTAAACACAGATATTAAAGACAAATCTCTTCCCCCAAGGCAACTAGATAGCCATCAGACGCTAAACAACTGCTTTTTGGTTGTCGGTACACTTGAAAGACGAAAAGGACATGATGTACTCCTTGAATCTTTGGCACATCTGAAAATACCTGCATCGATCATTGTTATCGGAAGACCGGGCTACGATGGCAATAGAATAGGCCATGGGATCGTCCATCATCTTGATTACGGAAAACGCTTATTTCTTATTGATGACTGCCCAGACGATCTACTGCAAATTGCCTACTCCCGCTGCCGCGCTGTTATTTGCCCATCTAGGGCAGAAGGATTTGGACTCCCCCTAATTGAAGCCGCCATCAAGGGTAAAAAGATTATTGCAAATGACATTCCCATATTCAGAGAGGTCGCCAACGATTACAGCCTCCAAGTTGATTTCTATGCTAACAATTGCCCAAAATCACTTGCGAATGTAATCACAATAATAAGCAAGGAGGAAAATAATGCTATTGAGCCAAGGGCATCCATGTTAAAATCAGTCCCAACTTGGCGAGATTCAGCCAAGTCCGTACTCGCGATATTAAATGAATTACGCTGACACAATTAACCCAAGCCCTGGCATTGATTAGGGGATAAACTTTCAAGAACAATCATACAATCACAACTAAACAGCGACTTATCAAATGGACTATCAGTTGTATCGCTCCTTCGAAGATCATTTCAGGGGGCCAGAAACGTTAATTACGGCAAGACTTAAACAATATGAAGATTTCTTCATTCCCATTGCTTCCGCCCATCCCGGGGGCAGCATTTTTGATGCTGGATGCGGCAGGGGCGAGTGGATCCAGCTAATGCGTAAATACGGATTTAACTGCATAGGGGTAGACGAAAATCCTTATATGGCCAACAATAGTGATCAATCCATTCGCATTGGCAACGCCCTTGAGGAGATAAAACGCCTACCAGAAGAAAGTCAATCGATCATTAGTGCATTCCACTTGGTAGAACATCTACCTAGTGAATTAATAATTAGTCTCATTAAAAATGCATTTAAAGCCTTAAGGCCTGGAGGCATTCTAATCATCGAAATGCCAAATATTGAAAACATTGCAGTCAGCAGCTCAAGCTTCTGGGAAGACCCAAGCCATATAAGACCCATTCCGGTGTCACTACTCGCATTCCTATCGCAGGAGCAAGGCTTTTACAGAAATAAAATATTGCGCCTTCAGGAAGAGAAGGATTTGCACCGATTGAACAGGAAAATTACTTTGTCAGATGTTTTGTTTGGGGTATCCCCAGATATAGCAGTGGTTGCTCAAAAAGGGGCAGAAGATCAACCTTTGGCAAGGGAACTTGATGGGGCTTTCAACAAAGATTATGGCCTAAGCCTTCGGGACTTAGTTAATCGATACGACAGACAAATCGAGGAGATTTTTCAAAGCGAAAACAGCCTACCCTTAGCCAGAAGAATGAAAGCCTTGCTAAAAAAAATAATCAAGTAGAATGCCTGAGTCACCCAAGACGGTGCCAAAAGACGGCGCCAAAACACAGCGCCAACTTAACGGGACTATGCCATCCCCCTCAACCGCAAACCCTGCAAGACACAAACCATAACGACAATCATGAAGAATAAAAAAATTAAAACCAACGGCAATCTGTCCATGCGTCATCGTAGAGGAATTGGCCAGATTTCCCCCTTGACAACTTACAAGTTCTAGATTAACTCCCTTAAAAACTCATAAAAGCGTCCCAGTATCGGGAACAACCTGAGATTGCTTGGCATCACTTACCACTGGCGCCAATGGCAATTAACCGATGGAGAGCTAAAGCAATTTTTTAAAATATCGACTCGCAATTACCATAACCAACCTGTCACAGGAAAAAATAATTTCACCTAAAAGCCAGTCAATGCCTGCGAAGCCGGGGCCTGCAATCATCACAATGACACAAGCAGTTTAATAGATTTAACTTTACACTGGCCATCAAAATAAATATATGTTATTTGTTCCGAGCAGGAGTTTCCTGGGAGAACGGCACAGCCAAAGCCTCCCCCAGCTGATGCAGCTCCAGCGGTTGGCTGCTGTTGGCCTGCAGGTCTTTGAGCTGTAGCTGGCCACTGGCGGCCTCTTCCTCGCCAATCAGCAAAGCCCAACGGGCCCCGGATTTCGCCGCCCGTTTGAGCTGCTTACCAAAGCCGGCCCCGCTGAGATCGAGCTCCACCGCATGGCCCGCCTGGCGCAGCTGGCGGGCGGCCTGCAGGGCTAGGGCTTCCGCCGCCGCCCCCTGACTCACC
>RFQL01000097.1 GCA_009924985.1 Burkholderiaceae bacterium
TCATCCTTGTCCATGCCGAACTCATAAAAATTGTTATAAGTTGTAGCCTCCTCATACGAGGTGGCAGTCTCTTTGGTGGAATATTGTTCATTGAACTTAGCTGCTAACTTCTCTTTAGCAATTGGAGTTTTAGCAAACGCCTCACGCTCCAACCAGGAGCCAAGACCCATCGCCATCGATCCCATTGCTGCGGTCTTTAGCCACGTGCGACGATCCTCAAATACAGTACGGGGTGTGATATCGCTACTGAGTATGCGGGGGTCTTTAAATATCATCGATCAACCTTAAATTGAAATGGAGTGAAATTGGTATTGGTATCGTAATAATCTTCATTCTCTTTGCGTTTTAAATAGCCAATAATCCAATAGGTGAATGGGGTTGCCAAAACTTCCCATGAGGTCTTCAATATATATTGTGCTACTGCCACCTGAATAATCTCCGTTGTTGGCCAGATACCATAAAAAGCAATCATATAGAACAAGGAAGAATCCACTAACTCGCCGGTTGCGGTGGAGCCAATGGTGCGCGACCATAAATGTTTACCTTGGGTCCAGACCTTCATCTTGGCTAAGACATAGCTATTAACAAAACTACCGCACCAAAAGGCAATCATCGATCCCAATGCAATCCGCCACGAATTACCAAATATCGTTTCTAGGCCTTGCTGATAATTGGCCATGTATGAACCAGGTGCTACTGGTAAATGAATCACTACTTGCGCCATGATGGCTGCAAAAACTAAGGCCACAAATCCAGCCCAAACCGTTCGTCGATCATACGCATAGCCATAGACCTCGGTGAGCACATCGCTAATGAGATAAGACATTGGGAAAAATAAGATGCCTGCCCCAAAGACCACTAGACCAAAATAGGGGAGCTCAAGGGTCGCGGCCTTACCTGCTCCAATAAAGTTAGAGCACAGAATCACTGCCACAAAAGCAGCCAAGATCAGGTCGTAATAGCGATATTGTCTGCGCATTATTTGCCAAGAGCCCTTATGGTGACTGCTTTCCTGTTAAATCAGTGAATATTTCATAGAATAGCGGTATTCAGTCTTTTTATCCGAATTCATCTTAAATCCAGAAAAATAATGAGCAAACCAAGCTTTCACTGGGAAGACCCTCTTCTCCTCCAAGACCAACTGAGTACCGAAGAGCGCATGATTGCAGATGCTGCTCGCGAGTATGCCCAAGGCAAACTTGCTCCACGGGTTCAAGAAGCCTTTCGTGCGGAGAGTACCGATCCATCGATCTTTCGTGAAATGGGTGAGCTAGGCCTTTTAGGCATTACCATCCCTGAGCAATACGGCGGCGCTAATTTGAACTATGTTTCGTATGGGTTAATTGCCCGTGAGATTGAACGGGTGGACTCGGGTTATCGCTCCATGATGAGTGTGCAATCTTCCTTGGTGATGGTTCCAATTAATGAGTTTGGTACTGAAGCCCAGAAACAAAAATATCTTCCTAAATTAGCAACTGGTGAGTGGATTGGTTGCTTTGGCCTCACCGAGCCCAACTTTGGTTCGGATGCGGGCGGCATGATTACGCGTGCCAAGAAAGTTCCAGGGGGATTCTCGCTAACCGGCTCCAAAATGTGGATCTCAAACTCACCGATTGCCGATGTCTTTGTGGTCTGGGCTAAAAATGATGCCGATCAAATTCGGGGCTTCATCCTAGAAAAAGGCATGAAAGGTTTAAGTGCTCCCAAAATTACAGGTAAGCAAGGTTTGCGTGCTTCAATTACCGGCGAGATTGTGATGGACGAGGTATTCGTACCGGCGGAGAATGAGTTCCCCGAGGTCACCGGCCTAAAGGGTCCGTTCACTTGCCTTAACTCGGCCCGCTATGGCATCTCCTGGGGAGTGCTTGGTGCTGCTGAGTTCTGCTGGCACACCGCGCGTCAATACACACTGGATCGCCATCAATTTGGTCGCCCTCTTGCTGCTAATCAATTAATCCAGAAAAAATTGGCGGATATGCAAACTGATATCGCCATGGCTTTGCAAGGCGTTCTTCGTTTAGGGCGTATGAAAGACGAAGGCACTGCCGCTCCCGAAGTGACATCGATCATGAAACGCAACTCCTGCGGCAAGGCTCTTGATATTGCACGGATGGCACGTGATATGTTGGGTGGTAACGGTATCTCCGATGAATATGGCGTCATTCGACATATGCTCAATCTTGAGGTGGTCAACACCTATGAGGGCACGCATGACATTCATGCATTAATTTTGGGTCGAGCCCAAACCGGGATACAGGCTTTTAGTTAAGGCCTAAAATTTGCTTAGCCAACGCTTGATAGGCTGCTGGTTTTGCACTTTGTAGTACGCACCTATGGGCGCTTGCATAGTTCGGAAAGTTTCTCTGAATTGAATTCGTATACGCAGGGTCATAGTGAGAAACGAGAAGCTCATCAACTAAGGTTTGGAAGTGCTTCTCTTGGGATAGGGTTTGCCATTTAGCAATTTGCTCCTTGCCATAACGCTGGGTTAATAAAGCAAGCAAGCTTTCTAAAGCCTGATGGTCCTCCAAGAAGTGTGCATACTCCTCCATTAAGCAATCAACGCGCACACTGCGCTCAGCCTGAATCTCGAGGCACTCACTATTACGAATCTGTTCCATCAGGGTGTCTGGAATATGCAAGCCCCCAACCTTTTTGCTCTCTGATTCCACATAAATGATTTGCTGACGATCAAAATCTCGAATCGCATTCCACAAGGCGGTCTCAAAGGCCTTTTGGCTGGGTTGCTCTTGATTGGGTAAACCACCTAAGACCGAGCCGCGATGTGCGGCCAGTTCTTCTAGGTCCAATACTTGGGCATGTGCTTTTAGTGCTTGCAAGAGTCGGGTCTTGCCACTACCGGTCATGCCACAAATCACCCGGAAGTGCAGTTGGCCTACCCAGTGATCGATATCCTTAATAACTTGACGACGATACTCTTGGTATCCACCCTGAAGTTGGTGTGCCCTCCAACCAATCCGTTGCAAGATATGGGTAAATGCGCCGCTGCGCTCGCCGCCCCGCCAGCAATAGACCAATGGAGTCCAATCACGCTCTTGATGAAGGAAATTGCCTTGCAAGTGGCTGGCAATGTTCTTAGCAACAAGTGCTGCCCCAATTTTCTTAGCAGCAAATGGGGACTCTTGTTTATAGATCGTGCCTACTTGCGCACGCTCCTCATTACTTAATACGGGGCAATTGATCGCACCAGGAATGTGGTCCAAGGCAAACTCTGCGGGTGAGCGCACATCAATAATGCAATCAAAGCGATTTAGATCTTGATGTAACGACTCTGGCTGAACAATGAGCGAACTCAAGCTAGACCCAAATGTTTCTGAAAGGGCTCGGGCCATGGGGCTGGCCGCTTGGTCTTGAAATTAACCCATACCAAGGTTGTACCGCCTGCTGCACAGAGCTCATTGGGATTGCTAGCAACAGACATTAAGTTATACACATCAACGCTGGTGCGACCCACTTTACCAATATAGGTTTTGACGATCAGATCGCCAGGATACGATACCTGTGTATAGAAATTGCAAAACGCATTGGCAATTAAGGCTCCGCCTTCAGAATGCTGAATACCAAATCCAAAGGACTCGATCCAATGAATACGCCCCTGCTCCATGTACCGAAAGTATAGGGTGTTATTGATATGACCAAATGCATCCATATCACCCCAGCGCAATGGAATAATGGCCTCATGAACTAATTTTTTATCGTCTGGTATATCGATGCGCATACCACTGCATTCCTTGAGTACTAAAAGCCTAGTTTACCCTGTGCCCTAAGACTCGAAACGAATTTGCTGACGCAGATCCTGATAGAACTGGGGCCTAGCATCAACCGGAACAAAGATCCCAATGGGCAACTCCTTATCGCTTTGTTCAATCCGAATCAAGCGCTTACCATGTTCTTCTTGCTTCAGCTGCAACCATTTACTATTAAATTCATGGCGCTCTAACTTTCCCCCAATGTTCTTTTCAACGGTCACCACACTGCCATCAATTGCAATTGACTCGTAGTCAAGGGCATGGCGTGCATAGATTAATAAAGCAATTCCTAAAGCAGTGAGCTCAATGAGTGTAAAGGGCAAAATCATCCAGATACCTTGTACTAAAAAAATGGCAGCAATCAAGGACGAGAACAACAACATCGATAGATAGAAATACCCAACCTGCCTAGGCGTAAACGAACAATTTCGTTTCATATGCCAAGAGCGCATACTACTTAGCTAATTAGGTACTGAGTAGCGCAGCGATCCATTGTGCGAGCAAGTTCAATATCGAGCTGCGTGAGGCCGCCCGCATCGTGGGTGGATAAAGTAACCTCTACGCGTTTCCATACATTAAACCACTCAGGGTGGTGGTTCATTCCCTCAGCATGCAAAGCACACTGGGTCATAAAGGCAAAGGCACTTTTGAAGTCTTTAAATAAATAAGTGCGTGTAATTGCATCACGCTTGGGAACCAAGGTCCAATGAGCTAACTCTGTTTTAAGGATAGCGCGCTCTTGCTCGGTCAGTAAGGAAGCCATTTTGATCGCTTTAGCAGGTAGTTAGAATTAAGAGTTTTGTAAAGCGAGTTGGTATAAGAATGTTGAGCGTGTACCCGAACGACAGAAGGCTAAGATGGGCTGCGGCATACTTTTTAGTAATTTAGCCATTTCAACTACTTGCTCAGGGGTAATTGCACCACTCACAACGGGTAAGTAAGCGTATTCAAGACCTTGCTCTTTAGCCACGGCAGCAATCGATGCATTGCTGGGCTGCTCCGGACCCTCTTCACCATCTGGACGATTATTAATGATACTTTTATAGCCCTGCTTCGCGATCTCAGCGACATTCGTCGGCTCAATTTGTCCCGCAGTTCCAAAATTGGGATTATGACAAGAGATATGTACGTTCATGCAATCCTCATAAAATAATAGGTCTTGTTTATTTTTTCTGACCCAGAAAATCAAATAGCAACATTCCGCCCAGCATGGCAACTACAAAAACTAAGGCTTTTAACTCTCCGGAACCTAGAGATACTAATGCAGGTCCTGGACAAAATCCTGCTAGACCCCACCCTACTCCAAATAAAGCGCTACCAATGATTAAGGGACGATCGATATCACGTCGCGTTGGGATATGCATCGCACCACCCAAGAAACTTTGGGTCCGATTTTTAGCTAGATAAAAAGCAATCAGGCCAACTAGAACTGCGCCACCCATGACAAAGATCAGAGATGGGTCCCAAGCTCCTGCAATATCCAAGAATGCCAAGATCTTGGCGGGGTTGGTCATTCCTGAGATTATCAAACCGAGCCCAAAGAGAACCCCGATCAGATACTCACTCAGATTTGAGAACACGGAAGTGTTTTGGCTCATGGTCTTAAACGAGGTGACGAACTACATAAACCATGAGAAAGCCACAACCCATAAAAGTCATGGTTGCCAATAAAGAGCGTGGTGATAGTCTAGATAGACCACAAATGCCATGGCCGCTGGTACATCCCGATCCGTAGCGTGCCCCAAAGCCAACAAGAAGACCAGCAATAATCAAAGTTAGATAATCTGCATCAATGACGGCTTTTACACGAATATCAAATGCATAGGTAGCCCATAAGGCAGCGGTTAACAAACCTAAGGTAAAACTGAGTCGCCATAACCAATCGGATTTTTTGGCTTGTAATAAACCGCCGATAATCCCGCTAATACCAAGAATGCGTCCATTAAAGAGCATGTAGAGAGCTGCAGCAATCCCCAACAAAATCCCGCCTACTAAGGCGGGTCCGGGTGTAAATGAAATCCAATCGATGGTCATGCTGTTATCTTAAGGCCTAACAGGGCTTGGGGCTAAGGCGCCACTGGAGATACTGCAGGCCAATGTAAGCGCCCAAGATAAAACCAGGAAAAGCAATAAACGAGTTCAGTGCCAAGGTAGAAAGCCCGCTTAAGCCCTGTCCAATGGTGCAGCCGACTGCCGTTACACCACCAAAACCCATTAAGGCCGCTCCCACCAAATGATTAGCGGTATCTTCTACACCACGGAATGACTCCCAGCGAAAGTTTTTACTGAGGATGGAGCTAATTGCTGAACCTAGGATCATGCCAATCACAGCCACAATGCCAATGGTCAAGACCTTCGATTTATCACTAGTAAACATCATCCAATCTAAAGCGAATGCATAAGGGGCCACAAAAGAGAGGCTCTCCATTCGTCCCGAGTTAGTAACCAAAAAGGCTTCTTGCAAAGTGTTCGGGTCCTCTGTGAGGTGGGCATAGCGCCCTGAAACCCACCAAATTGCCGTAATAGCAACACCGACCCCAATGCCTGCGAGTAAGTTCTC
>RFQL01000098.1 GCA_009924985.1 Burkholderiaceae bacterium
AGGGACAGAATGACGAGGTTACGAAATGAGGAGAGCAGCAAGAGTTGATGCTAACCAAGACCAGATAGTTTCTGCACTTAGGTCAGCAGGTGCATACGTCTGGATTATTGGCTTACCAGTTGACCTGCTGGTTGGCTACAAGGGTCACACCTTTCTGGTAGAGATTAAAACAGACTCTAAAAAGCGTTTAACGAACCTACAAGCCGACTTTTTTGAGAATTGGTCAGGTAGTACCTTGGCAAGAATAGATTGCCCAGAAGCCGCATTACGAATGATTGGAGTAGTCAAGTGAAAGCACCTTACAAAGCCATTGAATACATCATTGAAAACGCACCTAAGTTTGCGGAGGCTAAAGCACAGCGCATCTACCTTGAGGAATTTCGCAAAACTAAAAAGGCTTTGCTGATGAAGGAAGCGTTAGCCAGAGGGATAGATTCTGCCGTGGCTCAAGAGCGAGAAGCCTATGCTCACTACGAGTATGCTGATTTGCTAAAGGGTCTGATGGCGGCAATCGTCAAAGAGGAGACTCTGAAGTTTATGTTAGTTGCGGCTCAAATGAAAGCTGACATATGGCGTTCTGAGCAAGCAAGTGAAAGACTTGGCGTAAAAACCACAGAGTAGGTATAAACACCTAGTGAATATTGTGTTTAGTTTGCTATACTTATGTCAGCCCAAGCAATTCGCAAGGGTACTTTTAAGGACTACAAAATGAAATACGAATTTGACACAACAACTGGTGAAGGCTCTGTAATTGTTACTGTCGTGATGAGTTGTGAGCGTGACGAAGAAGGCACTTACAACGAGAACATTGATGAGGTCTGGTTTGAAGGGCGCAATGTCATGGGAATCTTTACTGATGCTCAATTTAAAGAATTAGAAATTGAGGGTTGTATGCGTCTTTCCAAGCACATCTTGGAAGAAGCAGATGAAGCCAAAATAGCTGCTTATGAGTAAAACTTGGCGACTAATTGTTATTTCACTAGTGGCCTTTTGGTCGCTGGTGGTTTATTTTATAAGGGTTTGGTATGACTGAACTAAATTTATTTGAGAGAGCAATGGGCTGGCGCAAGCGTCAAATGGTCACAAGCCAAGTTGGTAGAAACGAAATAATCGAAAAGATACGGAATGATACTCTTGAGGAAATAGCTCAAGAATTTGACAAGATGAAATCATTTGGCGATACATCTCAAAGTTTTGCTACTTTTGTGCGGAACAAGAAAGTCTGCCCTCCGTGTCATGGAAACTGTAACCAAGGCAGAACTTGCCCTGCACGATGAACAACAGACCCAATAACAGGGAAAGACTCCATTTGGCAAAGATTAAAGAAATGCCTTGTGGGGTCTGCAATGCTTCTCCTCCAAGCGATGCACACCATATTGTTCAGCATAATCAATACTTATGTATTCCTTTGTGTAAGGATTGCCATCAGGGTTCATTCAATGGGATACATGGACAGGCTAGAATTTGGAAGGTTATGAAGTTAGACGAGATGGATGTTTTAAATTTAACGCTTGCAAATCTTTTCAGATAGCGCACAATGGACGCACTCAGTTGCCATTGAGTTTCCAGAGGGACTTGTTCCCTCTTTTTTTTGAGTATAATTTGGCTATGGCTACCTTTAGCGGGGGAAAAGTGGATTGAATCACCACCTGCCATAACTTCTTCTGATTCGCTTCATGTGAGATTCAACATGGTCAATAAAGAACTATTGCAAGACATTTTTTCCTATGACAATGGAAATTTGTATTGGAAAACTGTTAGATGTTCCAAGCTAAAAGTTGGGCAAAAAGCAGGATGGGTTGGTAAAAAAAACTATTTATATGTACGAGTTAATTACAAAGCATACGCAATACATAGATTAGTTTGGATAATACATAATGGTGATATAGATAATGGCAAGATAATTGACCATATAGATAGAAACCCAACTAATAATAAAATTGAAAATTTAAGAATTGCTACACACACTCAAAACAATCAAAACTCAAGCAAAAGAACAACCAATACATCTGGGTATAAAAATGTTTACTGGTCAACCGAAAAAAGCAGATGGTTGGTTAAATGTAATGTAAATGGATTGCCAAAATACGCTGGTTCTTACAAATTGCTAGGCGATGCTGTGCAAGCTGCAATTGAACTAAGAAAGAAATTTCATGCAGAATTTGCACAAGATGATATAACTTGTTAAAATTTGCAAAACTCCATGAGGTTAAAAAATGAGTGGATTACTTGAGCCATCCGTAAAAATTGAGATTGAGATACAAAGCCAAGAGAAAAATGGTGAAGCGTGTCCAGTTGCCACAGGTGACGTATCAATCAATCTTGAGAACCGCCAAAAAGCCATTGATAAAGCCAACTATGGCCCAATGAATCCCAATGAATCCAACATGGATTACTGGCGACAAATCTCTAAAGTTTGGCGAAACTCTCCAGAGCAAGCTAAAAAGTCACGTTGCGGAAACTGCGCTGCTTTTATCCAAACCACAAAAATACTTGATTGCATTGAATCAGGTTTAGACAAAGGTGATACTGAGCAAGACGCATGGGCTGTCATAGAGGCTGGCGACTTAGGCTACTGTGAGATTTGGGACTTTAAGTGTGCATCTAAGCGCACTTGTACTGCTTGGGTAACTGGTGGCCCGATTACGGATGATTCAGAGCAAATTTCACAAGGGGATACATATGGGAACGACTAATATGCAAGCGGCTCAAATGATGGGACTTTATCCAAGCATGACTGCCAAAAAGAAGCCAGCAACTAAAGCTAAACCTATGCCCATGCGTGGAGAGCGTACTGCCAAGAACATGGCAAAGAAAGCTAAAAAATGAACGGCTTGTATGCAAACATCGCTGCAAAGAAAAAGCGTATAGAGGCTCAAAAGGCCGCAGGGAAAACCCCAGAACGTATGCGTAAGGTAGGCTCAAAAGGCGCACCTACTGCGGATGCGTTCAAGCAAGCAGCTAAGACTGCTAAAAAGAAATGATTAAACGTGGCTCAGAGCAGTTTTCTGGCTATAACAAGCCAAAAGCTACTCCTAGCCATCCAACCAAGTCTCACGCTGTTTTGGCTAAGTCTGGTGAGGATGTGAAACTCATCCGTTTTGGTCAACAGGGTGTAAAAGGTTCTCCTGATGGCACGAAGCGTAACGAAGCGTTTAAGGCTCGTCACGCAGAGAATATAGCCAAGGGGAAAATGAGTGCAGCATATTGGGCAAACAAAGTTAAATGGTGAACACTATGATGAAAACTAAACTGAACAAAGAAGGCCAGAAAAAAGTTGGTGCTGTAATGCACGAATTTAAAACTGGTACTTTGCACTCTGGTAAGGGCGGTAAAGTCGTAAAGAATCCTAAACAGGGAATTGCCATTGCTTTAGCTGAAGCTGCTCGTAAGATGGGCAAGATGAAGTGATATACTAACTCTGCTCGTTGTGAGCAGATACTAACTTGACCAACCCTAGAGGAGTCAAACAATGATTGAAAAACAATCAAACATTTCATATCGTGGTGGCGCACGAGAAGGCGCAGGAAGACCGAAGGGAAGTCTTGACAAGGGCAATGCTGTTCTTAGAGAGATGATACTGGAGGCACTAGAGGGCGCAGGTGGCGTTGCTTATCTCGTAGAGAAGGCAGAGACACACCCACAGGCTTTCATGGGACTAATCGGTAGGGTCTTACCACTCCAAGTAACTGGAGAAAAAGGTAAAGACATTCAGATAAGCGTCCAATGGCAGAAGTAATCGAGATAGCCTATAAACCTAGAGAACAACAACTTGCTATCCATGACTTGATGGACAGTAAGCGTTTTGGTGTTGTTGTTGCTCATAGGCGAATGGGTAAAACAGTCTCTGCGATTAACCACTTAATCAAGGATGCTTTGCTCAACCAAAAGGAAGCCCCTAGATACGCTTATATAGCCCCTACATACGGACAAGCTAAGAGGGTGGCATGGGACTACCTTGTTAAGTATGCAGAGCCTCTAGGCGGTACTAGCAATATCTCAGAACTAAGGGTGGACTTCTGGGGTAGGCGTATCCAGTTGTTTGGCTCAGACAATCCAGAGACACTCCGAGGTCAATACTTTGATGGGGTCATTCTTGATGAAATTGGTGACCAGAACCCTAAGATATGGACAGATATAGTAAGACCTGCGTTAGCTGATAGGAAGGGCTGGTGTCTCTTTATTGGTACGCCTAAAGGTCACAACCACTTCAAAGAGTTGCGAGACAGGGCTAAAACAGAGGATGGATGGGGCTTGCTAGAGTTCAAAGCCTCAGAGACAGGGGTGGTGGATGACACAGAACTGAAGGCTGCTAAGAATGAGATGGGTGAAGATAAGTACCGCCAAGAGTTTGAGTGTAGCTTTGACGCTGCTGTTGAGGGTTCATACTTTGGGCAAATCCTCAATGAACTCGAAGAAAAGAAGCATATGCAAGAGATTCCCAGAGAGGAGTTAAGTAGGACTTTTACTGCTTGGGATTTGGGTATGGGTGACTCTACGTCTATCTGGGTGGCTCAGTTAGTTGGTACTGAGGTGCGTCTGATTGACTACTACGAGAATCACGGAGTAGGACTTGACCACTACGTCAAGTGGATTAAGGACAATGACTATCTCAAAGCAGAGCATATATTGCCCCATGACGTTAGGGTCAGGGAACTTGGGACAGGTAAGAGCCGAATGGAAATGCTTGAGGAAGCTGGCTTAGAAGTCAAGATTGCACCCAGAATGGGACTAGACGATGGCATCCAAGCGGTAAGACGATTGCTGCCAAGGTGTTGGTTTAATGTACCAAAAGTGCAGATTGGCTTAAATTGTCTAAGAAATTACCGCAGAGATTACGATGAGAAGCGTAAGATATTCTTTGAGCGTCCATTGCATGATTGGTCATCGCATGGCTCGGACTCATTCCGCTACTTAGCCCTTGGATTGGATGAAGGACATTCAACATGGTCTAAGCCTATTAACTCAGCACCGAAATGGATTGTTTAATGTATGTACAAATGCAGGGCATAAATTTAGCCCCAAAGGTAAAAGAACTTGAAAAACGCATCGAAATGTTGGAAAATGTGGTAAAAGAGTTACAATCCTCACCAAGACCGAAACTTGGTCGCCCTCCAAAGGATGCACATGGAAACGAACGACTTGAAGTCGATACTGCAAGCTGAGATTGATGACGCTATTGGCTTTATTGAGAGTGAAACAGTAGAGCAGCGCAAACAGGCTTTAGAAGCGTATCTCCGTCAACCTTATGGGAATGAGGTAGAAGGTAAGTCTTCAATCGTTACAGGTGAAGTTGCAGAAGCCATTGATGGTGCTTTGCCTTCCCTAGTCCGTATCTTTACAGGCTCAGATGATATTGTAGTTTTTGAGCCTCAAGGCCCGAAGGATGAAGCATCTGCAAAACAAGCGACACAGTATTGCAACTGGGTATTTAGCCGTGATAACGAAGGCGTGGCTATTTTGCACGATTGGTTTAAGGATGCTTTGCTACAAAAGAACGGCATTGTTAAGGCGTATTGGGAAGATAAAGAAGACATCACTAAAGAGCGTTACTTTGACTTGTCTAGTGATGAATTAGCCATGCTGATGAGCGATGAAAGCATGGAGATTGTCGAGCAAGACACGACTGAGTTTCCTATCTTTGACCCTACAGGACAGCCTGTAATTGACCCTGCTGGTCAGCCAGTCATGGGTGCTACTCATAACGTTGTTGTTCAAAAGAAGAAGAAGTCAGGCAAGGTAACGATTGAGAATGTTCCTCCAGAGGAATTCTTGATTAGCAAAAAGGCTAGAACGATTGCTGACAGCCCATTCGTAGCCCATCGTCAAATGATTACTCGTAGCACCTTGGTGGCTATGGGTTTCAACAAAAAGCAAGTTGAAGGCTTGCAAATGGACGATGCTCTAGCCTATACGCCAGAGCGTGTGGTTCGATTCTCTGCGGGTGAGCAGCCTTACCAAGTTCAGACTGATGACCCATCCATGCAAGAGATTGAGGTCTTTGAGTGCTATGTCAAAACTGATATAGAAGGCAAAGGCATTGCGTCTTTAGTTCAGGCTTTTTATGCGTCTAACGAGATTCTTCAGGATGCAAAGGGCAAAGAAATGGTCGAGGAAGTGGATTATGTTCCTTTCCACTCAATCTGTCCTATTCCAATTCCTCACAAGTTTTTTGGC
>RFQL01000099.1 GCA_009924985.1 Burkholderiaceae bacterium
ATGGTGGCTTGGCAACCTGGTCAGGTCGGGAACGAAGCAGCCATACCCAATAACTATCAGTGCCGAGGGTTTGGCTCGTCCTCTTTCTTGTGCCCTACTTATCTTGTCTGGAGTTTGTTTTTGGCACGCAACAGACATGAAAAACCCAGGAATTGGCATGCCAAACAGCATGCCAATCGCTGCAAATGACCGTACTGCAAAATCAGGAAGTGCTTGATTCATCTTCTAAATTTGCCATTTCGTTTTTTGCAGAACGCTTTTTGGGCTCGGGTATCTCTGCTGGATTCATGACCGTCACATCAATGCCCTCCAAGGTGTTGGGTAAAGCGAGCGAGAGTCGCGAATCCATCATGAGGGCATGATCCATTTGACTTTTGCGCATCTTAAAAAACGAATCGAGTAGCAGCTGGCAACTGCGGCGCTCACGCAAGACAATCTCATCGTACATCTCGACCTCGTGGGAGTGGCGCCCTTTTAAGAAAAACCAAATAGCCATCCAGGTCCGAATTTTCGCGCGCAACTCGTCAAAGTGTGTGACATACCAAAGGTGGCTACCATACTCCACAATCATAGCCTCCAAGTCCTTGGGACGATTTTGCCAATGGATCTCAATGCCCTGGTTATTGGACATAAAGATACGCGGTGAGATCGTATTAGCGAACCACTGATGCATTCCCTGAAAGAACTCCGGATAACTACGCCAAACCATGTTGTAGTTAGCTACGCCTCGCACATTTTGCTGTAAATGCAGATACTGCTGATGCCGCTGGCGTGATTGCTTAAGAATAGCTCGGCCAAAACGATGATTGGGAGTCACCAAAAATGGCGGTGCGTAAGGTACTAATGATTCATCAATACTCATGAGCCCCGCTAAAATCCGTGGGGTCAGTTGCTTAAAGATCTCTTCGCGATGCAGTGCCGCGCGCAACTCCTGGCGCATACCACGCCACATGCTATCGGCGATTTGTTGGACTAACTGCACTTGCACTGCATCCTCCGGCTTTAAGCTTTGCCATACTAGTTTGATGTGCTGTTTGTAGCGAGCCTCATCCTCAAAGGGCAATAATGGGGTCTTAGCAAATAAACCAGTCCTTAAGGCATTTAAGCTTGCAATCCGTTTACCGGCTGCGCTTTTGGGGCCGGTTTGGCCCTGATAATGAATAGTCATAATAAAAATATCTCCTGCCAATCTGGCATAAATAAATGGATAAACCCAGCGCCATGGAAAAACGCATGGCACAAGGCACTCGGTTGTAAAACGCGTACGGGGTTTGTGCCGCACGAACTATCACGTAAACGCATCGTTTTGAAGGAACGAAGAAACCCAGCGTCTATTCACAATGGCTCTAGAAACCATTGCCGCTTACCTAGACGTTGGATAAGCGCCCCACTGTTTTTGTGCAGTGGTTACTGCATTGCTGACAACGTATGCGCAGGTGTCAGCGGCCTGTTTTTGTATGCCTTGGGATGACGGTCCCGCGACATTTTGTTGTTCATGGGTATTTGTGCCCATGATTGCACAACAGTTTTGGCTATTGCGACTTGTGAAACCCCACCAGTGGTGACCAATGGTTACTCAACGCATTTGCTTTTTTCTTGCGGGTACAAACGAAACCCTTTGTTGCTTATTACGTAATCATTGCGGGAATAAGCACCCGTTATTTGTACACAGGGTTTTGGCCCCATGTTGGCGTAGTAGTTTTTGTCTACTACTAGATGTCGTGTTAATAAAAAACAACATCATGAGCATAGTATAGGGATAAATAAAAAAATTGGTAAGTCATTTTGTGTAATTTTTAAAAATAATTTCTATCGCTAAAACAACTCATCAGCGATGCACTCTTTATTGATGTTACAAACTATTTTTTGGTAGGACGTTGTAGGAGATGTCCTGGAACACATCACGACATGCCTGTCAGTTTGTCGTGATGCATGCATCAAACTGAGGAGGCGCTACAAACCTTACTTCTTGGTTTTCCAGCGAACGCCGGCGCCTTCTTCTGGGCTACCGATAAATTCGATGCCGGCTTTTTCAATGGCCGACTTAACCGATGTAAGTGTCTTTACGTTTCCTGCTGGGACACCATCGGATGACTCTAAGCGAACCATGGTTGTAAAACCAATCCCGGCGAGCTTTGCCATCTCGGCAACTGTAAGGCCAAGCATCGCTCTAGCCGCCTTAATCTGTCCGCTTGTAATCAATCTTGAATTACCCTATAATGATATTAAATATATCATTTACGTTATATTTAATATTTAAATGGAGATTAAAAATGCTTATTAATCATGATTTTACACAGGATCGCAGTAAATATATAGGTGGAAGTGATATCGGCGCCCTCTTGGGCCTCTCCCCCTTTAAAAGCCCCTTAGCCGTGTGGATGGAAAAAACTGGCAAAGAAGTAAAGGCCGTGGATAACCTACCCGTGCGCTTTGGCTCCTTTGTGGAGGAATTTGTAGCCAATGAATACGCCAAAGCCACGGGCTTTGCTCTGCGTCATGATGAGTCGACCTATATTCATCCAGATCACTCTTACATGAGCGCGCACATTGATCGATTTGTTCATACCGACGGTCTAGATCAAGCTGCCACCCAGATCTTGGAATGCAAAACCGCCAGCCCATTTAGCCGTGCTCAGTGGGGAGAGCCCGGGAGCGATCAAATTCCATTACATTATTTAACTCAAGTTACTTGGTACTTGGCCCTTACCGGTATTGAGAGAGCAGATATCGCGGCTCTCTTTGGTAATACCGACTTTCGGATTTACAGTATTACGCGTGATCGTGAGTTAGAAAACCTCGTACTAGAAAAGGCCAGCCACTTTTGGAGTGAGTACGTTTTAAAAGATGTCCCACCACCCGTCCAATCCCCAGAGGATTGCCAGATGCTCTTTGAGCGCAGCGATCCCAGTAAAACTCTTGAAGCAAATGCCGAGACACTCGCATTACTAGAGCGCCTACAGACACTCCATTACCAAGGCAATGCCTGTGAAGAAGAAATCGCCGCTCTGAAGACTCAAATCATGGCGCAGATGCAAGACGCGGAAGTACTGGCTCATCAGGGTCAAGTACTTGCCACCTGGAAGGCTCCAAAACCAAGCTTTCGATTAGATACCAAACGCTTAGAAGCAGAAGAGCGTGCCATTTATGAGAAATACAAAGTAGCCAGTCAGACGAGTCGGCGTTTTGTACTCAAAGACACTTCGCAAGCTCGGACTGCAACTCTTTAAGGAGGAATGATGACTAAGACCATAACTAATCCAAAGCCCATTACCCAAGGCAAAAAGGGGCTCGTTAAGCAAGTCAGCCCTATGGCTAGAGCGCTTAAGTGTGCAGCACAGGCGATTGGCATGACCCCTGCCTCACTCACTACCTGGTTTAGCCAATATCCACAGTTAACTGAAGCTACCCAAGAAACCTGTTTGCGCTTGATTGCCGAGTACCGCCTAAACCCCCGTGCCGATGAAATCGATCTGGTGCAGTTTGAAGCGGATCGCTGGCAGGTCCCAAACTGATAAACGCCCACCCTGCTTTTTGCGGGATTGAATTTAGTGAGGCGAGTGAGTTAGATCAGGGTATACCGATTTGGATGGGATGCGCGATTTACCGTACCGATCGGGTTAAACCAATTGAGGTTAAAGAATACTTTAGTGAAATGAAGACCGAGCATGCCGCTTGGCAGCAAATGCCAAGGCGGATGCTACGCCACCGAGCGATGCAACAGTGTGCCCGCTTAGCCTTTGGGATTACGGTGCCGGAATGTAAACCATCAGAGTTTTTACACAACAAACTGATACCAAAAATGAATTCTTCAGAGAGCAAAAAACTTCCTGAGACGCGAAGTCACTGCACTATTTTGAAGGAGAGATTAAGTATGTACTAACGAATAGTCCTTTAAATTGCCAAATTTAGGAAAGCAAAGTTAGACAAATTAGCTAATTAGGACTCTTTTTAATCGACGCTAGATTAGCGGTGTGCTCTTTTAAGGCTTCTAATTTTTCAATCCGAACAGATGTTTCATGATGATGCAATAAAGCCTTATAGAGTTTTGCTCGAAACAGCTCAATAGAAACCATCAAAACAAAAAAAAGAAAAAAATATCGCCACCGATCTTTAATCAGACATAAATCAGAAATACACAGACATAAGACCGACATCAAACGCAAAGTTGAGGTTTGATTAAATTCTATCTTATCGCTCATTTTAAAATTATACGGTTTTTCGATAATTCAAATAGTCAAACCGTTAATTAGCATTACTAATTAAATCGGCATTGACGACTTTTTGACACACTTCATTATAAAAAAAACTCTGCAGTTCTTTTGGGTTAATTTTTTTATAAGCTTCAACCGCATCGGCTTTACGCTTTAGTGCGCTTAATGTATTACCGGTACCAAAAGTACTCTCTTTGTATTCTTGACGAACGATTAAAATAGTCATGTCATTGCAATTAAATTTTGCATGATTAATCAATGACATATAGTCTTTTTCATTGAGTTTTTTGGGGGTATTAAAGGATAAAATAAAATCAAAACTCCTTAGATGATTCATTTCCTTATCAAAATTGATACCGCCGGTTTTAACAAGAACTTGATCCGCTCCTAGCTCTAATAAACTATCAAAACCGGCTTTAAACGCCCCATTTAACTTTGGCTTTTGATTGCTCGATAAGCGCCCTAGCAAGTTAATAATATTATCCGCAGGCTGCGATTTTTTATTAATATCGCCCCGAATAGTAACGACCGTATAGACACTCGCTTGCGATTCGGCGAATATTTCGTGTGATTTTTTATAGTTTGATAGATTTAAATCCCGTTTGGTATACAAAACATTGGCATCTTTTAGAAAGGTCTCTAATTCAAGCGAACGGACAGCAAAATTCACGTTTTGTAACGTCTCCATGGCATTTGGATTTTTTTTGTTATCTAATTTGCCATTAATGAGGCCAACCACTCCTGAGTCGGCGCTAATAACCGGACCGCCCGAATTTCCTTGCTGAATGGGTGCACTAAATTGAAATAATCCAGGCTTACCTGGCAAACCCTCCAGGGAATTAATCAGGCCCGATGTAATTTTTAGTTCTCGACCCTGAATTGATGGATTGGGATATCCAAAGGCAAATATTTCTAGGCCATTGGGAATCGACTGCCAATTCAGAATGGGGATAGCTTTGGTTTTTTGATTGATTTGAATCAACGCTAGATCTTGTTCTTTATTAATTTTGATTACTTTGGCACGTTGACCCTTCGTATCTCCAGGTGCAAATACAACGATCGTGCCAGCATTTTGAATGATGTGATTAGCGGTTAGTAGGTGACCGGTTTCGTTAATCGAAAAACCGGTACCAATCTCACTGATTGTAATTTTATCTGATGGGGTAGTACTTGACGTTTGAGCGTGCACCCACCCAAATGAACCAAGAAAGAGCCCTACGCAACACACTATTTGCAAAACGTAGAGCTTGAGATAAAAATTTAAGGTGAGCATACTATTTTTCGCGGAATGATTCTTGCATCATCTTCGTAAATGGTGAAAAGATATATTCAAATACGGTGCGCTTACCGGTAATTACATCCACTTGCGCAACCATGCCTGGCATGATTTGCAGTCGGGTGTCCCCTTTTGCTAAATAATTTTTTTGCAATTCAATCTTAATTAGATAGTACTGCTCCCCTTTTTCTTCAGTAATACTATCTGAGCCAATCACTGCAATAGAGCCTTTAAGAGCGCCAAAGACAGACGAATCATAGGTGGTTAACTTTACTAAGGCCTCTTGTTTGAGACGGATAAACCCAATGTCGGCTGGCGATACCTTGGCCTCAACAATCATTCCCGAGTCCGATGGCACAATCTCAGCCACCCTCTCCCCCGCCTTTACCGTACCGCCCTCCGTAGAGACAAGGATGCGATTTACCACCCCATCGATTGGGGATCTTATTGAGGCGCGGTCCGCACGATCAGCCGAAACAGCACTATTTTCTCGTGCCGCAGTGAGGTCTGAGCGCACTTTAGTGAGTTCAGTAAGGATGCTAGCCTGTAATTCTTGCAAAAAGCCGTTATACGCTGCTTCAGCCTTAATTAAATCCTGAC
>RFQL01000100.1 GCA_009924985.1 Burkholderiaceae bacterium
CTCACGGCGAGTTTCTAGGACACGTAATTGCTTTTGCGTATTAAGATCGGATATAAAGATTCCGCGTTTGGGAACAATGCTTACTAAATGCTCACGACTAAGACGCTGAATAGCTTCTCGAATGGGAGTGCGCCCTATTCCTAAAAATGCAGATAGCTGCGCTTCTGATACCGGCGTCTCGGGAGCGAGCTGCATGGTCACAATCATTTCTTCAATTTGGCTATAGGCTTGATTGGAGAGTGAGGCTTCTTCAGCGCTAATTACTAAGGCGAGGTTAGATGTTTTACCGTTTGGCATCATGCAAACTGTGTAGGTGCTTCCGCTCGATCAAACATGCCATAGTCGCGCAATACCCCAAACCAGTGGATATCGATTAGCTCTGTAGCGCTCAGGCCCAGTAGATCTGGATGAGGGGATGTATGCGCAGGAAACTCGCACACCGATAAGCCACGCTTTGGATCCAATACGCCTTGATACGATTTGCTGGCCTGCTCTCGCAATACACCTTCCTGCAGTGACTTTTGTATTGCCTCGTAGTCGCCAATCAGAAGTAGGACTAACTCTCGGGAGTGAGTTGCATCAAGAGGTGCGCTAAGCCCTTCTTTTGCTTTAGCAGCAGAAACGCGTAAGCGGTAATCAGCAAAAACCTCATGTCGTCCACATACTTGTGCGCCATTATGATCAGGCTGGCAGCGCCATTGCGCGAGGGACTCTTCGTCTTTCCAACAAGAGAACGACAGATACCAATCTGGCTTTTGAAGATTAGCAAAGCGCTCTACTGATAAGAACCCAGGATTTTGTTGCACGATTGGTTTTAATTGGGTTGCCATCTCAAAATACTGATCAACATGCCCAGGCTTTGGGAGCACATCAAAGAGTACGGCTTGGGTCATGGTGATCTTAGGACTGAAGCACTTTTTGTTCTTGTTGATCGAGGATGGGACCCTCGAGGGTCACCTTCTCGTCCTGAACTTGCCCATTCTGAAACTTTTCAATGATGGGTTTGAGCTTGGGATCAATATGCTCTTTGCTAAAACCGTTCAGAAGCGTTCCAATCAAACTACGCTTTAGGTCGGTCGTGCCCATGATCCAATCCGCAATCGGGAATGTGAGGTTCATGTTCTTGTGCATCATGATGCCAAGGTTATGGTGTGCCGCATGATGGCGACGAATCGTATTTATGAATGGCATATTACGCACGAACCAGTTCTCTTTTACATGGCAGCAATAATGAAAGGTCTCATAGAGGATGTAATGACCTACCATGGTCATAAACAAGATATAACCCACGTTAGGGCTAAAGATTTGGGCTGCGATATAGCCAAAGATGGTGCCAGATACGGCCAAAACCGTTAAAACTCGCCATGGAAAGAATACAATCCGATGCTCTTTAACCGTATCAATGGTGTAATCAGTATCTGTAAAGTATTGATGGTGTTGGCGCGTATGGCGATCATAGATAGCCCGCAGTGCAAAGACATCAATTTGGCGATGCATCACATACTTGTGCATACCCCATTCCACAAAGTTACCGGCAATTGCCACTGGGATCATGGTTAGCCATGCCCATGTGGGATTGTCGAGTTGTGATGCACAGTAATAAATTGCAGCAATTCCTGCGCTATACATCACTCCAATATGGAATAAGCCGTTATAAAAAGGACTAATTTGATTGACATAGGCCTCACGAAACTTCTTCTGCCGTTCTGTCATCACCATGGGTCTAGAAAAAGTGCTCACTGAAATCTCCTTGAGTGACATGCGCTGTGATATATATTACTAACATATTAGATGAATGCAAGCCAGTTTAGGAAGTGTTTACACTAGGAATAACCCTTAATTAGGTGTCTCAAGGCCCCTTTGCTAAACCAGGGATTGCAAGGGTCCCACCCGGTGTGGGTTGCTCTCTGAGCGCGTTCTCAACCGATACCAAGTTAGGTGGCGCACCTAGTAATCCTATTTTAAAGACTTAGTAGTTTGCGCGCGTCTTTCGCACTCGCCACGGTCCTGCCCTTACTAACCACCAGCTCAGCAACGCGTTCGACGAGTTCGGCATTGCTATTAGCCACACGGCTTTTATCAAAGCGCACATTGTCTTCTAACCCGGTGCGTACATGCCCACCGAGTTCAAGTGCCCACTCGTTCATGGTCAGCTGGTGTTTGCCAATCGCAGCCGCGGTCCATGTGGCTTCGGGCATCACTTCCTTAAGTTCTTTAATCAAAAACTCCAAGACCGAACGTTTAACTGGCATGGCATTGGGTACGCCCATGACAAATTGCACATGCGCTGGTGAGGCGATGAGTCCGCGCTCCACAAGATTGACTGCGTTATAGAGCATGGCCAGATCAAAGATCTCGATTTCTGGCTTGACGTGATACGTTTGCATCTCCTGGGCAAGCTCATCGATGAGCGATGGTGGGTTCTCATAGATCATATTCGGGAAGTTCACGGATCCGGTTGCGAGGGACGCCATATCGGGAGCGTGCTTGAGCATGGCACCGCGCTCACTTTGACTGCGCCCTCTGCCACCGGTAGAGAACTGCACAATGATGTCTGGGCAATGTTTACGAATCCCCTCTTGCACTTGGGCAAAGAGTTCGGGGTCGGAGCTTGGACTCTCATCGGGCTTACGCACATGAATATGCACTAGCGCTGCACCTGCTTCATACGCAGCCTGGGTTGACTCTATTTGTTCGCTGACGGTCACTGGCAATCCAGGGCAGTCTTTTTTACGAGGTACGGATCCGGTAATCGCTACAGAGATGATGGCGGGAGTGGTCATAGTTTTAGGTTTTGGTTTAAGTAAATCGAATAAGTAGTACGCCGCAACAAACACCTAGCATTCCAACGATCCGAAGTGGATTCAGGGATTCTTTTAAGAATACTACTGCAAATATAAATGCAAAGAGTACCGATGTCTCACGAACTGCTGCCACGGTGGCAATGGGGGCTTGGGTCATGGCCCAAAGGACGATGGAGTACGAGCCCATCACACAGGCGCCCCCAATCAATGCATGAATACCACGGGCTTGTAAGTATTGCAGCGTTTGCGTACGTGTGAAAGTGTTTTTGCGTTGCCAAAATAGAATAGCTGGAAAGACGTAGCCATTTAAAAAGAGGAGCATGCCAACATACGACCAGACCTGATTGGCTAATCGAGCCCCCTGTCCATCCACAAGTGTATAAGCTGCAATGATGACTGCATTACCTAATGCAAAAAGTAAGGTCTTTTGATGATTAACCGTACTAGGTGATTTATTGAAACCTAAGAGCACTACCCCCAAACAAATCAGCACAATACCCACGACCATCCATGCATGAATGGTTTCCTCATAAAGTAAGCCCCCGATTATTAAGGTCAGTATGGGTGCGACCCCACGCATAATGGGATAGGCCATATTAAGGTCGCCGTAGCGATAGGCGGATGCGACTGTATAAAAATAAATGACATGCAACACGAGAGAAAGAAAGATGTAGATATAAGTCTCTGGTTCTGGTAATCCATAGATCAACAGAAAAGGTATGGCCACTAATGAGGTTGAGAAATTAGCAAGCGCGGTCTCTAGATTTTTGTCGGGCGCCGACTTCATTAAAGTATTCCACGTGGCATGCATCATGGCAGCTATAAGAACACTGAGGAATAAAAATCCACTCATAGTCTTAATGCGCTCATAGTCAGAATGCTAATCCCTGAAACAGCAATCACCCATTCCATTAATTGGATAAAACGCTCTTCTGGCATCTTGAGTACAACGCGTTTGGATAAGAGGGAGCCTATAAATACACACCCTCCCAGAAATACACCCTGAACAATGAAGGTCCAATTAATAACGCCCAGCTGATGAAATACGATGCCCTTGGTAATAAAAATTGATAGCGAACTTGCTGCCTCAGTTCCTAAGTAAGCTCCTTTGGTCAAACCAAAGGCCAGAAAAAATGGGGTGTTAATCGCACCAGTCGTTGCAACTATTCCGGTTAGATAACCAATGCCGGCTCCAACAACTCCCATTTGCCAATATTGGATCCGCATATTCTGCTTGCGCATCCAGCGACGGACGGGGATAAGCGCTAGGAGGAAACCTAAAATTAGTTCAATCAGGGATTGATTGAGCAGAACCAAGGTATTGGCGCCCAAGATTACAGCAGGGATTGCTGTGATGCTGTATGTGGCGCATACCCTCCAGTCAATCGACTGCCACCAAATTAGAACGCGAGATAAATTAGCAACGGTAGCCACAATGGCGATGATGGGGATGGTTGGTAATGATCCATATAGGTATACCAAAGGTGGCATCAGAATGATCGTGGTCCCAAAACCAATGACACCCCCCAAAAGTCCTGCAGCAATTCCGAGGATGGCTAAACCAATATTGGCAAGAATAAGATCCATGGAACGATCTTAGTCTAGAAATAAATAGAGCCCGCTATGCGGGCTCTAAGCAAAATAGAGCTACTTACTCAAGCAATTACTTCTTTAAATTAAGCTGGGCCCCTAGTTTGCTATAGAGATCAAATTGCTCTTTGGCAAATTTCTCAGTATCTTGTGGCGAGCGAATTGCTGGGATGGCACCAACGGTATCGTTACCCCGACTCCAGTTTGGATCTTTGGCTACATCTCTGAGAACCGCTTGCCATTTGGTCACCACTTCAGCAGGCAATCCCGGTGGGCCATAGAGTCCGCTCCATCCCATCACTTGCTCTAAATTACTGACCCCCATTTCTCTGGCTGTTGGTACATCGGGGAAGTCTTTTAGGCGGCTAGGTGTTGAGGTCACGAGTGCGCGCATCGCACCACCCTTAATTTGGCCGACCATGGTGGTGAGGTTGTTGCAGATAAACTGGACCTGTCCGCCAAGTAATGCCGTGGTTGCTTCACCGCCTCCCTTGTAGGGAATCATCATCGCCGCAGTCGATGGTAAGCCAATTTGACTGAGGATCACTTCCACTGCTAAGTGCTGAGTGGTACCTGGTCCTGCAGTTGCGTAATTCAACTTACCCGGATTAGTACGAATCGCCTCAATCAAATCCTTCATGGTTTTGTAAGGCGCATCGGGCTTCACGACACACACCACGGGATTGAAATCGAGTAATGAAATGAAGGTGAAATCATTCCACTTATAGGGTGTGCTGCTATCGAGCGCTGGAGTAATCGCTTGTGAGCCACCGCGGGATACTAATAAGGTGTATCCGTCTGGGGCTGCAGTTCTTACCCGCTGTGAGCCAATCGTGCCAGAGGCGCCAACGATGTTGGTGACAATTACCGACTGCCCGATGAGCTTACTCGCAACGACCGAGAGATTTCTGCCTGAGAAATCGCTATCACCACCCACGGCATACGGTGCTACTAGGGTGATGGTTTTATTTGGGTAGCTTTGGGCAAGTGCTGTTCCTGTTCCTAGGGCGGCCATCAATGCCCCTGCGATGACTGTCTTACCAATAAGGCGTTTACTGACTAAAAACATGGTGTCTCCTCCACTTTGGGATGTTCTTTGTACAACTTTTAATAGTACAAGCCAGTTGGGGGCAATCCAATAAGGGTATTAACTAGGTCAATTGACCATAGAGTCTTTAGGTCTTTTAGTGACCTTGGATCTTCTAGACCGTTAGTTCTACTGATAGTTTGGTTCCTGGCACGATGATGCCGCCTCGATCCCCGGGGGTTACAGAGCCCCAGCGGGAGGCAAAGTAATCGGGCAGTGGTCGTGCGGTGGTGGGTGCAATCCACAGGCGCAGCAGATGGCGGGCCCGTTCTGGTTCTGGCCAGTTAAAGAAATCATTCCTGGAGTGCAAGATCTGATGGTTGTGTAAGAACTGGATGTCTCCCGGTTCAAACGCCATCTGCAGAGGAAAGCCTGGTTCTTGCAAGATCGCATCGATCAGATCCATCACCTCGATTTGTTCTTTAGTGAGTCGTGGTGCATTGGGGAATC